>JAQXOT010000028.1 GCA_029099845.1 bacterium | reverse complement strand
CGCACATGGCAGCCATCGCATCCCCGCCCGAGCCGCCGGTATGTACGCCGTGATAATCGGCCACCAGCCCCCGCTGCGCATCGCCCAGCCGCCGGAGCTCCTCGACTGCCTCATTGAGCCGCTCGCGCGTCTCCCTGGCGCGGGTACATGCGTCAAGTCCGCTCATCTCAATCACCTCGATTGCCGCCACCCGCATCGCCGCCACTCAAAAACTCGACCTCGTCTGCGGTCATCTCCAGGCTCGCGCCCGCCGATCCGTCGCGGCGCGTGTACGCGCGTGCTGATATCGCCCCCGATGCGCATACCTTGCTGCCCTTGTGCAGGTACCGCGCGCAGGCCTCCGCCGCACCACGCCAAACCGTAACCCGGAAATAGTCCGCCTGCTCTCGCTCGCCGTATCGGCGATTGACGGCCACATTAAGCTCGCACACCGCCGCCTGCCCACCCGATACCTCTACATAGCGCAGCGACGGGTCAAATGTCAGATTGCCTATTATCATGCAGCGATTCATATAGCCCCTCCTCGTTGTCGCATACTTTTACGCCTGCATATCCACACATCCCGTACTTGCTGTCCCGCAGCTCGTAATGCCGCCTCAGCACCTCGCGCAGCTTGCAGGCGCGCACCTGATCCCGTGTGCGCATGCACATCACGCATACCGAGTCTCCGCGCATCGCCGCCCGGGCCAGCACGTCCAGATCGCCCTTATTGACCGCCAGATACCCGTCGTCCAGCGCACCGATGGCGCGCGGCGTAATGCGCACCACCGAGTTGCGCGCCGAGCGCTTGATGAGCTGGCGCGTGCCCTCCGGCATGCTGTCCAGCGCCGACTGCAATACGTCGTCCATGTCGCGCACGGCCTGATCGAGCCGCTGCCGTTGCTCATCGGTCAGCCGCCGCCGCAGTATCTCGCCAGTGGACTCGCCCCGGGTCAATAGCTCCGCCAGATATAGCGCACCCTCGCGCTCCGCCTGGCTTGCCGGTCTCTTATACATGTCCGCACCTCCTGCGCTCCATCCGCGCGCCCATGCGCTTGATAAGCTCTGCGTCCTCGATCCCCGCACGCCGCGATGAGAGTATCGAGCATCCCGCCCCGCCCAAGCAACACCGGGCATACATCGCATCGCGGGCGGCTGTGCTGCTCATCGGATACGTGCTCGCGTGCCCGCACGCGCTGCACCGTATCCCGTGCAGCGTGCCCACGTCGATGCGAGCTGAAAAAAGACTACATCTGGCCATATGCACCCTCCTTAAAACGGCACATCCGTGCCGGTTACGTCGGTAAATCGCATCTGCTGCACCTCGTCCTTGCCGTCTATAGCAGCGCGCGGTATTGTCAGATATCTGCCCACCGTCGTGCCTATGCGCTTGAGCCGGGCAGTCTTGCCGTCCGCGCCCGGCAGTATCAGGCCCTCCTCGCGCAGCATCTTGCCTAGCATCCGCTCGCTGAGCGGATACTCATGCCCCTGATCTGTATACAACTTGCATACCGCCCTATACGCAACGCCGCTTATCAGGTAGTAATAGTCCCGGTCACTGTAACCTATCATGTCGCGCGGAATGGCCGCGTCGGGCTCGGTCAGGTCTGCTACCCGCACTACCCGCGCCTGCATCAGCTCGCCCAGCGCGCGCAGGTAGAGCGCCGTGGGCTTGTCCTCCGCTGCGACAGCCGCCTGCTCGCGGCTGCCCTCTATTAGCACACGCCAGGCATTGGCCCGCTCCGCATCGGCCAGCTCCTTGTCCATCGCGCCCAGGCTGACCATGTATCCTATCATCTGCTCGTAGGCCAGCATCAGATGCGCGACAGCTTCCGGCGCGCGCCCGTGCGCGCCCTGATTCTCGCGCGTCGCCCGCGCGCGCAGCTCGACAAAACGCTCCGCTAGCTGCGCGGGCAGCTCGTCCGCCCGCGCGGCCAGATACTCTATGTATCCACGCATTATCCTGCGCAGCACTCCTGCCTTGGCCATC
>JAQXOT010000027.1 GCA_029099845.1 bacterium | reverse complement strand
TAAAGTTTACCTGTCTGAAGGGGGCTCCGCCCCCCTGAAATATTAGTGTTAATTATATAGATAAAGAGTAAATAAAATACAAAAATGATGAAAAGCATTGATATTCATGTATTTATAGGCATTTTGCTTGTACTGATTTTTCATGACGTTTGTACTGATTTTTCATAACATTTGATATGATAAAAACAGAACAAAAACATTGACAACCATAAAATTGTCATGATATAATCAGTACAGATGATATGATAAATCATATCAAAGAAAGGGGTAATGGAAATGGCTAATACAGATAAACGGACTACATCAAAGAAAGTTAAGGTAATCGGCAAAGAACAGTACATTAACAGTAGTACAGGAGAAGTGGAAGACTTTCAGGTAGTCAGTCTTCAGGACAGAGATTTTAACTTTCACAAAATATGGTTAGCTCACATAATCAATAGTCTTGATTTAATCGGAAATCAGAAAACCAAGTTAGCTTTTTGGATTTTAGATAACCTGGATAAAGAAAACCAGTTAATCATGCCATATAGGCAGATAGCCAAAAAGACAGGAATTTCATTGGATACAGTCAGCAAAACGATGTCAGCTTTAATCAGCTGTGACTTCTTACAGAAGATTAACAACGGAGCTTACAGAGTAAATCCTGATGTTATCTTTAAGGGCTCTAATTCAGCCCGTATGAACGTTTTATACAAGTATCAGGATACCCGTATCGAGAATACCAAGCCTGACAATAGACCTGACGAGGTTATTCTCGAAGAACAGGTAAATGAACAGTTAGCAGAAAGCGAGGGCTACGACGTATATGGCGTCTAAAAGCGTTAAAATCGATTTACAGACCTTTATTAAGCTCATGAGATATTTTACCCTTGATGACCACTCAAACGAGCTCTACGAGGAAATTAAGCGTGATATAGACAGTAAAACAGACAAGCTCTACAGACATGAGCTATATAGCCAAGCAAAGACAGCTGACAGCGAACAGGAAAGAGAGCAGGCAAGGCAAAAGTACCTTGACGAGATAGGCATGAGAGACTCTTTCCGCTATTAACAGAAAACCCGTGGGTGCCACCCACGGGTATTTTTATGATTAACGAGGAGAATAGCCATATGCTCTCGGTATATCCGGATCACGCTCAACATCACGAATGAGATCATCAGCGTTTTCTGACCTTTTAAGCCTGTTCTGTCTGATACGCTCTGCTTCCTGTAAAATCTCGTTTTCTTTATGTTCAGCTA
>JAQXOT010000026.1 GCA_029099845.1 bacterium | reverse complement strand
TTCGACTTGCATGTCTTAGGCATGCCGCCAGCGTTCATCCTGAGCCAGGATCAAACTCTCAATAAAATTTATTTTTATTTTTGTTTGTTCTTTTTCCTAGCTATTCAAAATTGACGTTTTGCTTAGTTTTCAAAGATCATTAATTTTTGCTATTTTTCTGAGCTGCGTTATTAATGTATCAAACATATTTAGCAAAGTCAACACTTTTTTTAAATTTTTTTGTTTTTTTGCAATTTGTTATTTGTGCTGGTTTGCTTAACACGTATGTCTATGTATTATAGCACTTTTTTTGCCTTTGTCTAGTGTTTTTTATATTTTTTTGTAATTTGTCAAAAGAGATAGTTTAAAGTCATAATTTTCTCTTAATTATTCAGTTTTTTTAATTCGGAATATTTCTTATAATAATGTTCTACAATTCCCGGAGCAAATGCAATTTCTTTTTTTCTTACGTGATTAATTAAATTCGTTAATTCCTCTTTTAAGATGGTGTCAATAGATTCCGGATATTGCATCACGCTCTTATGATATTTATATTCTCCTCTATCTAAAACCTTGAAGCTACCATCTGGGAAAACTCTTAAGTCTAGATCATAATCAATATATTTTATTGTATCTTCTTCAATAATAAAAGGTGAAGCAATATTACAATAATAATATATGCCATCTTTTTTATATTGACCAATAATATTATACCAATCTTTATAAAAAAAGTATAAGATTGCCGGTTCTTTCGTTCGCCATGTTCGCCCGTCAGATTCTATGACCTTGGTTTTTTCATTACCAAAAATTAAGTAATCATCATGAATTTCTAACAAAACAGCTTCGTCCCATGCTCTATGTATTTTTCCATCATGCTTATATCCATGAATTTCATATTTTTTCCCTATTACTAGTTTTTCTATTTCCATTTTATACCTCGTTTTCTTGTATTATAGTACTTTTTTCTTCTTTTTAAAAGATTAAAAGAAAAATATGAAATTTATACCGAAAAAGAAATGCTAAATTTTTATTTTCATAAAAATATTTTTATCTATGCTAATTAACATTATATACTATAGTAAGAGTTTGAACACTTGTTTTGGAAAGAAATAATAAATATGCTTTTGATTTATATATATTATTTTTAGTAACGTTCTTCAAATTCCTTATATATTTGCTTTATTTTAGTTGCGGTTTAATTTTTAATTATATTTCCTATTAAAAATTGGATTATCGTTCAAAGTAAAAAGCTAAGATTCTATTTTAATCTTAGCTTTTGCATTTTTATCTTCACTTATAAGTTATTGTATTGCCTATAGTTACTTGTTTTTTATTCAATCAATATATATTGGTGATATTAGCTCTTTTTCTTTGATTTTGTTGATTTTTTTGATTTTGCTGATTTTTTTTCTTCTGAATCGGTAGTCTGCTCTACAATTTCCTCATCAACTACTTCTACATCTTCTACATTTCCTTCAATTGCTTGATGAATCGTTTCAACATTCTTTTTTATAACGTATGTTGAAGTAATATCAAGTACACCATATATGATTATAAATACTCCTACTATTTGGGTTATTATAACAGCACCTTTAAAAGGATTAAATAAAAGAATAACACCACAAGCTACACTAATAATTGATACTAGCATAGTCATTTTCCATTGTGGATTGTTTTTTGACTTTAATTCAAATGCGCATTGAAGTTTGGTGGAACTACTTATAATTATTCCAATTCCTAAGACAAAAGGAATAATACTGGCTATTGTTTCATGATTCTTGATAGATAAAATTCCCAATAAAATGGTAACAATTCCATAAACTATATCCAATTCGCTTTTAGTATTATCATTAAGTCCCTTAAAGAATCTTATAAGAGCGATAACTCCTAGAGCTATTAATATTGCACCTATTATATAGGCTATTGCCATGATTGTAAATTCTGATTGAAATACCAAAAGTATTCCTAGTACTATCAATACTGATGATACCGCTATTGATGATCTAAAAAAATTTTTCAAACTATTCATACTTCCTCCTATAGTTATTTTCTTGTGTGTTGTTGAATTTTTTTCAAGATTTAGTTTTGAATCATTATATTCAAACTTATACACTTATCAATACAATCATTATAACATAAAATTGTTTCGTATTTACAAAATTTAATAATTTTTATATATAACTTTTGGTTTTATTATAAGTAAGGTTTACATTTATTAAGATAGTAATTTATTATTTTATTTGATTCTTTTATAAAGTCCTCTTACCTCTTAATAAAATTATTATCAATATTTTGTAATGTTATTTTTGAGCTTTTAACTACTTTCTACTAAATAGGAAAAACTATACTCCTAATATTTAGTAAGATAAAAATATGGCATTTATGCTTTTTCTACTAAAAATGTTAATAGTTTTTCTGAAGGTTCACCTTCTACAGCTATATCATATATTAAATCTATAATAGGGATTGATACTTTTTTATTTTTTAAAAGTTTATATATTGATTCTAAGGTATAATATCCTTCTACAGTTGTATTTTTTAAATACTCTTGTAGTTCTTGAGATGATTTTTTTTGACCAATTAGCTTTCCAAATGTATAGTTTCTGCTTTTTACAGATGTACAGGTTAGTAATAAATCACCAAAACCGGCAAATGATAAAACGGTTTTTTTATCACCTTTAAAAGCTTCAATAATTTCTTTCATATCATGAATTGCTTCAGTAAGTAACATGGCAGTGGTTGAATCATTTGCTCCTAATCCCGCAAGCATACCTGATGATAATGCTATGACATTCTTTATTGAACCACAAATTTCTACACCAATTACATCACTAGTTTCACGCAATTTAATATACTTATTTTGAAGCGCATTTTTAGCTCTTTTAATTGTTTCTGGATTTTTGCTGGCAACAGCTAGACCAGCAGGCATTTTAGAAATTAAGTCAATTGCAAAGGTTGGCCCACTTATTACGGCAATATTTTTTGTATCAAGATATTTTTCTAAAATTTGGTTAATAAATAAGCCCGTGTCTTGTTCAATACCTTTTGTAGCAATTAAAATATGGTTATCTTTTATATATGGTTTCATTTGTATTGCCAAAGTATCAACATGGGCGGCTGGAATTGCTATTATTAGTAAATCTTTTTCTTTAATGCATTCCTCAATATCAGTTGTTATTTTTATTTCTTTTGGCAATTCAAAATTTGGTAATAGTCTTTCGTTTTTTCTAGTTTTTTCTAGTTGTTCTTTTTCTTCTTCAAATTTTGTCCACATTGTTATATCACATTTATTTTCCCATAATATGCTGCTTAGCGACATTCCATAAGCCCCACAGCCAAATATTCCTATTTTCATTTTTCTCCTTCATATAAAGACTCTTTTTTTATGTATTATATTAATATTGTATTTACAAGCCTTTACAGTATTTTACTTATATTTTGACATTATTAATTGAGTCACTATTTTAGTTACTCTTTTTATATTTTAGCACGTTTTATAATTTTTTAATAGTTAATATTTTATGTTAATTTTATGTTAATTAAATATTGTTCTTTGACTTTGTTTGGCAATTATTTTATACTATTATTGAGGTGATAACTTGAGTAATGATTTAGATTGGAATAATTTACAGAAACCAATAGATGATATAGTTGATGAAATGTTTGGGGTTGAAAAAGATAGTAAATTTTACTTTGGTGATTATGTAGAAACTGGTAAATTTTCAAGTGATTTATATGAGCCTGTAGCGATAGATAGTTCTATTAATGTATCTCTTGCTGATATAAACAATTTAAATATTGTTATTAATGATGATGAATGTAGTAATTTTTTAATCGAAATGATATGTCAAAAATTAGACGCTGATGGTATAAAGTATTCGTTTACTAGTCAAAGTGAAAATTTGGATGTGGCAGATGCTGTTGTCATTACATTTGATCAACAATATATTGCAGGACCTAAGGTGTCAATTATTGGGGCATATAGTAATGATAGAAGTGACAATTCTGACGTGTTAGCTTTAGCTATGGATACTGCTTTTAGGGCTAATGGTGTTGACTGTGCTGGTATTGTATGTGGTAGGCGTGGTTATAGGCAAGATGAAGAAGGAATTAGTACTAGAATTCCAACGCCGACCGAAGATGCTATCCCCTATGATACTAATACTAGTTTTGTTACTATATCTTTTGGTACAAATGCCCTTAGTGGTGATGATATTGCTAATATCATTGAAGAAGGTTTTGGAAGATATGTTGCGTATATAAATACCGATGATAAGAAGGGCGATTTGATATATAGAGCACAAAAAAATGACACTTTGGAAAGTTTAGCCGAAAAATTTGGTACAACTGCTTTTGATGTTAGTAAATTAAACAATTTAGATAATATCATTCCCGATGACGAAGCTATTATTAATCCAGTGAAATATAACTCGGTAGCATTTTCTGCAAGTGTTCCACTAAAGATTAATGAGATAGAAAACAAAAGGTCATTAAAATAATAAATTAAAGTATATTCTATTAATTTGGGGCTTTGGTTATTTATACTTATAACCAGCCCTTTTTATTTTCTAATTTCTTATTTATTTTATGATTAAGTAATTATTTTTACTTGAAACGTGTTTTTATTTATGTTATAATTTTTTTGTTCAATTGCTTTGAACATTTATAGGGGATTAGTTAAATGGTATAATAATGGTCTCCAAAACCACTGTTGGGAGTTCGATTCTCTCATCCCCTGCCATTTAGAATTATAAGCAACAGTGATGTTGCTTTTTTTGTTGTTTTTAATGCGACTTAAGGCCGAGTTATTCAGCTTGTATAGAGATTATTATGTAGCTAAATTTTTTCTATATTTATTAATATTGAAAATAACAGACTGGTAGTTCTCATAAAAATTAGAAAAGTATTATGTTATAGGGATTCATCTAATTGTCAACATCTCCTATTAAAAGACAAATGAGTACGAAAATTAGTATTTAATTTTAATGATTTCATTAAACTGATAACTTATAAAGATTAAAAGTGATTAGAAAAGACAAGTAAAACTTGACATATTATGAATTTGTGATAAAATTAATGGACACAAAAGAAAGGGGTAATATAGATGAGTTATATTGATTTTTTGATACGTATTTCTGTTTGTTTTGTATTGGGAGTATTAATTGGTTTTGAAAGACAGTGTCGAAGAAAAATTGCTGGTGTTAGAACAATTACTTTAGTTTCTTTAGGTTCATTCTTATTTGTTTCAATATCTAATTTATCTCCAGCAGGAGATATTACACGTATTGCTGCTCAAGTTGTTTCTGGCATCGGTTTTTTAGGTGCTGGTATTATATTACGTGATGGTACTAATGTTAGAGGATTAAATACTGCGGCAACATTATGGTGTAGTGCGGCAATTGGAGCCTTGACAGCATTAGGTTTGGTTGTAGAAGCAACTATTGGTGTAGCTTATATTTTAATGGCAAACATATTGTTAAGATTTATTTCTAGAAAATTGTTAAAAAAGACCATTCATACAAAAATTATAAATTATTCTTTAACTATCCTTTGTGATGCTGGTAAGGAAGATACTATCAAAAATAATTTAATGCAACGATTAAAATTTCAGCAAGCCATTATAAAATCTTTTTCCACAAAAAAAGTGGAGAATCGTGTTGAATTAGAACTGCAATTAGAAATAGAAAGTGTTTTTGCAGAAAATATTGGAGCAGTAATTAATAAATTATGTGTTGAACCTGGTGTTGTTTCTGTGAAATATAGTGAATCAGCTAGTTATATTGATGACGATGATGATGACTTCGAAGATAAGTAATTATTAATTTATAAAAAAACAAGAATCTTATTGAATCTTGTTTTTTGTTTGTTTAAAAGGATAAACTTGATTATTTACATCAAAAGGATGTACAGTATTCCAATTAATATTAAGCTTGTAATTAATAATTGTGGAAAATTAGCAAAGCCATTTTCATCTTGATTAGTTTGAGGTTGTATTTTGTTAGTATTTTTTACTAATGTTTTTCCTGGTGATGCTTGTGGAGCGTCATATTTTTTTGGCATTATTATAGGTTGTGTTTCTAGCATGTTATTTAAGGTATTTAAGTAGCCTAAAACATTTGTTACTTCCTCTGGTCTTATTAATTTAGGAGTATAATCAATAACCTCTTCTACCCCTTTTGGCTCTAAACTACGGCCAAATAATCCACCATATAATGTATTTGCCCCTTGACTTTTTTTATCATGATCCATACTATCAGTTGCTGACCAATAACTAATTTCATCAAAATCAATTGCTAATTTTTTGGCTATTTCAGAAATAGTCGCTAACTTAGTTTGTTTGATATGATTGGCAATATTAGTGGTTTCTTTTTTTGTTAGCCCAAGGCTGGTTAGATAATTTAGTGTTTTTTCAGGAACGTACATAGCAAATTCAGTAATTGCTAATTTTATGCCAGTTTCATCACTAAATCTTTTTAAATCAGAAAGAGTATTTTCAATGGTTTTTGTTTTGTGCTCGGTAGAAATATGCATTTTGGTACCAAATGTATCAATTAATGTTGGAGCAAGATTTTGTATTTGAGTGGCTAAATTTAGCTGAATTCTTCTTTTTTCTGGTGTTTCAACGAAGGTTTCATTATAAATATATGCAATTTTAGGATCCTTATTTTCTATGGCTGGGGATAATATATCAACTAAGTCTTCTATTGTTAATCCCTTATTTTCCCAAATATTATAATAGCCTACTGAGCTAGATTTATCTTTTTTCAAATTAATAAGTTCATCAAATATATCAATAGCATTGATTAATGGCATGCCATCTTCTAGATTATTTTCAGCATTATATGCATTAATATAGTTTATTGATTCTAAAATATATTGATGAAGTTTTGCTTTTATTTCTTCCTTATTATTTTCAGGAAAATTATTTAATGTTTCTTGGGATAATAAACTATGATAGCGGGCATGAATATTATGATTTTTGCAAAAATCTAAAGAGCGTCTTATGTGATAGGGATTAAACTTACCATTACACATTACCGAACTATATTCCCCTATCGTTATGATTACTCGATCAAATTCTTTAAGTCTTTGAGCTAAAGATGCCATTTCTTCATAACTTGAGCATTTTACATCATCATTATCAAAAACATTAATTTTAAAATTTTTTTGGACTATCTCCTCTAAATTAAACTGAGAATTTTCAATAATGTAATGGGCTGTTTTTTCGATATTTTTGGATTGATATAAGGCAATAACTTTTTCAATATCATCATATGTTAGGCCTAATCTTGTTAATTTTTTTCTTAATATTATAGTGGGATCTCTTTTTAAATCCGAAGTTCCAATCAAAGTACTTCTATAATCCTCAAATACTTGTTTTTTAGCAGTTTCCAAACTTTTTTTACGTAGTTCTTGTAGGTAAATTTCAGAGTAGTCTATTTGTTCACATTCATTAATAAAAGCTTGCAGTTGGGCAAATGATTTAACTTCAGTTATCATCATTAAATCAATTTGTGTTCTTCCCAAATAAATTCCTTTATATTTGGAATTCACATCAAGCCCAAATGATAATTTTGATGCTTGATTTTTCATAGGCAAGCCAGCATTTATTTGAGATATAGAAGAAAAATATGATAATAATTCTTGCTTAATTTCCTTTAAATTTCTATCATCATCTATGTATAAATCATATGCTAGTTTTTCTTGTTCTTCAGTAATACCATCTACTTTTTTGGATAGGCTTGCTATTAAGTCTTGAATAATAGAACTTCTAGATTTTTCCATACTATCACCCCTATTTTTATTTAGTATAACATATTTTGAAAAAATTTATGGCTTTTTTATAAACTTTTATAAATTATAGAGAAATAATAATTTTTAGTTGTTTTTTATTTATTAATAACTTTTTATAATTTAAAAGGAAGAAGAAACTTTTTAAATAGTTAGCAGTTTTTTTAGCATTATGATATAATTTTATAAAGGTTGGTGCTAGGATGAAAAAGGTTGAGTTACATTTACATTTTGATGGTTCTTGTAATATTGAATTGGCCTCTAAATTATTAAAAAGAGATGTTTCTAGTGAATTGGTTGCTTCTAAAACAAGTAATTTATCGGAATATTTGGAAAAATTTGGATTAGCCATTGATTTGTTACAGGATTTAGATAATATAGAAGAATTTGCTTATTTATTAGGAAAAGATCTAGAAGCAGATGATGTAATTTATGCTGAGGTAAGATTTTGTCCACTACTACATACTGAAAAATATTCTGTTCAGGATGTTGTTCAAGCAATTATTAAAGGGTTTAGACGAGTTCCTAAAGTTAAAATTAATTTAATTTTTTGTATGATGAGAAATTTTCCTATTGAAAAAAATAGAAAAATAATTTATTTAACGCAGGCTTTTTTAGGAGAAGGTGTTTGTGGAATTGATTTAGCTGGAGATGAAGCTAATTTTAAGACAAAAGATTTTAAAGAATTGTTTGACCAAATTAATAGAGAAAAAATACCTTTTACTATCCATGCTGGGGAAGCTGATTCTTATGAAAGTGTTCTTAGTGCTATTCAGTTTGGCACTAAAAGAATTGGTCATGGTGTTAGGAGTATAGAATCAATGGATACTATAAAGCAATTGAGAGATAAGGGTATTACTTTAGAGATTTGTCCAACTAGTAATGTTGATACTAAGGTGGTAGATGATATTAGTGAACATCCAATAAAAAAACTAAATGATTTAGGAGTTTTGATTACTATTAATACAGATAATAGGACAGTTTCTAATACAAATTTAAATAAAGAGTATGAAATCCTTCAAAAAGAGTTTAATTTTTCTGATGAAGATTTTTTACAATTTAATTTAAATGCGATTAATTGTGCATTTATTAGTGAAAAAGAAAAGGAATTATTAAGGAAAGAATTACTTAATTAGATTGGTGATTTGTATGGATATTTTGAGTAAATGTACATTGTGTCCGAGAAATTGTAAAATTAATCGTTATAAAACAGTTGGTGTTTGCGGGGCAAATGAAAAAATTAAATTAGCATATTATAGTTTACATCAATGGGAGGAACCCGTTATTTCTGGTACGAATGGTAGTGGTACAATATTTTTTTCACATTGTAATTTGAAATGTATTTTTTGTCAAAATAAGAAAATTAGTACTGGAGGTTATGGTAAGGAAATTGATACTAACCGTTTAAAAGAAATTATGTTGGAATTACAAAGTAAGGGAGCACATAATATTAATCTCGTTACACCAACACATTATGTTCCACAAATTGTGGAATGTTTACGGGATATTAAGAATAAAGATTTACAAATACCTGTTGTTTATAATACTAGTAGTTACGAGAATGTTAGTACAATTGAAAGTCTTAATGGTTTAGTTGACATTTATTTAGCAGATTTAAAATATTACGATAGTTCTTTAGGTAAACGCTATTCTAATTGTTCAAACTATTTTGAGGTGGCATCTCTTGCTATTGAAAATATGTATAAACAAGTTGGTCAATTTAATATTGAAAATGATTTGATGACTAAAGGATTAATTGTTAGAATATTAGTCTTACCTGGGCATACTGATGATGCTATACATCTTGTTGAATATTTATATAAAAAATATAGAGATAATATAATTATTAGTATTATGAATCAATATACCCCTGTTTGTGAGACAAAATTTGATAATTTGAATAGAAAGCTAAGTACTGATGAATATAATCAAGTACTAGACTATGCATTGAATTTAGGAATTAAGTATGCATTTATTCAAGAAGGTGATACACAAGAGGAAAGTTTTATTCCCGATTTCGATTGCTCAATTATTTAATTAAGGAGGTCATTATGGAAGGTTTTAGAATAAACCCTGATAAGAAATATGTTTCAATTATTTTAGAGGGGTTATATAAGAAAAATGGGCATTGTCCTTGCAGGGTTAATGTTGATAATACTACACTATGTCCTTGTGATGAATTTATAAAAGATAAAATCTGTAAGTGCAAGTTATATGTACCAATAATTGATGAGAGTAATACAAAGTAGGAGTTAGTTAGCCCCTACTTTTTTTGACATTTTTTTTAGTTTTGTTTTATATTTTATAATTTTGTGTTAGAATATGGATTATGGGAGGTTATTTATGAAAAAAATAAATTTATTATTGCTTATGATGGCTGTTTTAGTATTACCATTTTCTGTATTAGCTGATAAAGTAGCTTCTGATGATAATGCTGAAAATAGTCAAAATCAAGAAATGGTAATTGAGGAAAGTGAGGATGGTAAGTCTAAAGAAGTAAATGTATATTTCTTCCGTGGCGATGGTTGTCCACACTGTGCTGAAGCAGAAGATTTTTTTGATAGTATAGAAGATGAGTATGGTGACTTGTTTGAAATCAAGGACTATGAGACTTGGTATGATTCATCTAATGCTGCATTATTAGAAAAAGTTGCTGAGGCAAGAGGTGAAACTGTTAGTGGTGTTCCTTATATACTTATTGGAAATAAGTCTTGGAGTGGTTATAGCAGTGATTTTAACGATGAAATAATTGAAAAAATTAAAGAAGAATACAAAACATCAGTTGATGAAAGATATGATATTATGGAATTAATTGGTTATGATGATGACGAGAGTGAAGAAGAAAAAAGTTATTCTACTGATGTAATGATATTAATAATCATATTAGCTGTTTCTGCCGCTGTAGTTGGTGGTATTGTCTTTGCTAGAAAAAAGACAGCTTAAGTTTTATTTAATTAAAAATATAAAAAAGTTATTGTTTTGAATAGTCTCATTGATATTCAATTCAATAACTTTTTATTATGGAATTATTAATTGTTGGCCAATTGATAATAAGTTAGTTTCTAGGTTATTAGCTTCTTTTAATTCACTTATAGAAATATTATTTTCTTTAGCTATTGACCATAGTGTATCACCACTTTTTACAGTGTAGGTGTTTTTTGATTGCTCTGTTAGTGGTACTTTTAATTCATCACCTATTTGAAGGTTATAATTTTTTAAGTTATTTATTTCTACTAATTCAGGAATGGTAATATTAAATTTTTTGGATATTGACCATAAACTATCTCCTTTTTTAACGGTGTAGATTTGATAGTCTTGGCTTGGTGGAAGTTGTTCTTCTGGTGGTGAAACATCTATTGATGGTACTAATAACTGTTCTCCAATATATAGAGTATTAGAAGTCAAATTATTTAAGCCCTTTAATTCCTGAACCGATATGCCATAAATACTAGCAATACTATATAGAGTATCGCCTTTTTGAACTATGTATGTATTTGTAGGACTAATGGGCTTGGTATTGGTATAAACTAATAATTGTTGGCCTAATTGCAATATATCAGTACTTAAGTTGTTTAATTTTTTTAGTTCTTGGACGGTCATGGAAAATTGTTGGGCTATATTATATAGGGTATCACCTGATACAATGTTTATGTAACATTTTTAAATGTAAATATAATATCTATCGTCTTATCTTGATAGATATAAATCTTTTCAACTAAATTTATTATCAATTCTCTAGTTGGATTATCTAACGATAAAAATTCATTTATATATTTTTCTATTTGTTTGTTATCTATTTTATTTTCTTCTATTTGTTCATTTTTAAGATTATCAATATTCTTTTTATTATTATCTATTTCAGTTTTAATATTTTCACTTACTCTTAAGTATTGTTCTTCATCAATTATACCTTTTAATCTATCCATATATGCTTTATCTAGGCTTTCGGTAAGCTTATTATTAGTTATTTCTAGACTTTCAATTTCTTTCTTAATCTTTAAACTATTATCTTCAAACTCTATATTATTAATAGATTCCTTTATTTTGCTTTTATCTAGATATTTCTTACATACTTCTCTTATATTATCTAAAATAACACTTTCTAATACTTCATAATTATTTGTGTGTGTTGTACAGACATGATATTTTGAATATGTTCTATAATAATCACAAGTAGTATAACTTCTTCCTGTTTTATTTTGATACCTTATAGTTATTCGATGTTTACAATCTCCACAATATAAAAGTCCATCTAATAAATAAAATCTTTTCTTTTCTGGTCTTTTAACATTTTTAGGTAGTAGAGTTTGTACATAATTAAATGTACTCTTGTCAATAATTGCTTCGTGTGTGTTTTCAACTATAATGTAATCATCTGGATTATTTTTAACTGTCTTTTTTAGTTTATAATTTATTTTTTTAGTTTTACCTTGGACTGCATCTCC
>JAQXOT010000025.1 GCA_029099845.1 bacterium | reverse complement strand
TTTCTTTAGGCAAAATATTCCTATTATCTTGTGCATAACTTTGTGCCGCCATTACAATATTTTTTTGTTGTGTATCATAATGATTTTTTTCAGCTTTATTTAAAATTGCACTAACACTAACAATCGCTATGGTACTAAGTAGTCCTAAAATAACAACTGCCGCTAAAAGTTCGACAAGTGAAAAACCTTTATTATTTTTCATAGTCAAATTCCTCCCTACTCATAATTAAAATAATATTTAATATGCTTACTGTCTTCGACAATAATACCGTCTTCTAAAATAGTATATCCAATAAATTTCTTATTAACTATTCTATTCCCCTTTGAATCAACAATAATATAATTACTATCACTTAATTCCAAAACAAAATAATTATTAAAGTTCTTTCCACTAGTATAATCAAAATCAAATAACTTTTTTAAGTCATTATCATATAAAATTCCATCGCTGGTTAAATAACTTGAACTAGGATTAGCACAATATGAATATGCTAATTCTTTGCTGATATATTTACTACTAGATAAATAAAAATATTTACACTCATCAGAACCATTATCGATTAAATACTTATTATCATTAAGATAGAATATTTTGCTTAAAGAATCAGTTTCATATATCAAATTACCATTAAAATCATAATAGTAATAACAATTATCCTTAACAACAACAATACTATCATTTTCTATATATAAATTTAAAACCATAGTATCATCTAAAATTTCCTTACCTTTTTCATTTACTAGTTTAAAATTATTACCCTTCTTTAATAGTAAAAACTTATCATCAATATTTTTGATATCGTCATATTCAAAATTTATATATGTCTTAAAATTACTATCAAAAACACCTACACTATATTTATCTAAAAAAATACCTGCAATCATGTAATTAGAAGCATAACTATCTAAAACAGCATACGAATTAGCCGAATCTTTCAATATTTCTTTAGAAGTATTTAAATTAATCACATATGTACTCATTAAATTGGGATTTAATGAAGTCCCAATTTTTTCAATACTATCTATTTCATATTTGTTGGTAACAACTAACTCATCATTTACATATAAAGCAAAAATATATGGCCCATAATTTTTATTATGATTTAAATCATAAACATAAAAAATATCTTTATTTAATGAATTTTTTTTAGATACAATGGCACAATTTTTAGATTCAACAGAAACATAATTATAATCCAAAGGGATAACAATATCACCAGTAATTGTAGCAACACCGCTCATTCCATTTTTCTTAACAACAACATAATTGTTAATATAAGTAATTTCATCATAATTACTACCATCAAATATTAAATCACCAGTCATATCATATATATTATTATCTAAAATAATATAGCCACTTTTATAACTTAATTTTTCTCTATCAGTTCCATCAATCAACAGATTCCCTTGAAAATCATAAATCCTGTTATAATAAGCAGAATATAAATATTTATCTTCATAAACTGCTGAATAAAATAAATTATTATCATACTTAATCTCTTTCAATACATAGCCATCATTCTTTTCTTGGCTAGCGGTTTTGTCATCTTTTAACTTATAATAAGTAAACAATCCAAAAGCAATTAAAATGATCCCTAACGTAACAAATAAACATATAGTTTTAGTTTGAATCTTTTTATTCATAAAATCAATTCTCCAATCCTATTAAAATTATATCACTAATATGCCTTAAAAACCATACCTCAAAACTTCAAACGTTGTATTATAAGAAACACCATCAATATTTGCTAAGTATTCTGATGAATATAACAAATCAAATAAAGCAACTTTTCCAAAGCCTATCGCTCCACCTCGATCCAAAACTATTGCCAAAAAATCGTCATTATCAGTACAAACTCTAATAATACTACCAAAAGGATAACTAGGATCAGCCGCCAAAATTCTAACTTGGCCATAATTCAAATCACTGTAATAAATTGTTCCATCTAAAACATATTCGCCATGAGCTAAATAACCACTACAGCCAATACAATCCGGACCATACCTACTAAGTTTACCAACAGATACATCCAAAACTTCAGCATTTATTGATTCCTCCAGCGTATCAAGTAAGACATAATTTGAAACAAAACTTTCATTATTTAATATTTCTTTATTAACATATACATAGTCCAAATCATTTTTTCCACAAAAAAATTTAAAAAATAAATTTATCAAAATTAATATAAAATAATATTTCATACAAAAACTCCCCGTAAATAAGAGACTAACATATTTACAGGAAGTTTACAACATTTTACATAAATTGGCAATTAGTGATATCTTTCACACATACGGCCAGCTGCCTTCATATTTTTTTCAATTGAATCAATATTAGCTTCATTACTAAATTCGCCAGGATATTCGCCCCCAGCTTCCATATAAGCTGTAGTAACAGAAGAAACATCAAGTATACCATAGTCAAAAACTTGTTCCCTAGTAAAAGTACCATCAGATAAACTGCACATTACTTTAATACCATTTAAACCAGCTACCATATTTTTTAAATTATTACATTTTTCTAGTTTAGCATTCAAATCATCAGCATCAATAATCTTATCACCAACAGTTGTCTCAATATAAGTTAATTTACCTAATTGACTATCAGTAAATTGGAATTCATAATCATAACTAATATTATATTTTTCATCAACCAAATCATCAGTACATTTTAAAGTACCAGTAGTAATAACAGTTTCTTCTTCCGAACTCTTATTTGATATCGTTAAAATAAAACTATTTATTTCTGGTAAAAACAATACTACCAACAATAACACAATAATAAATATTCCAGACATAACCATCTTAAACTTACTAACTGGAGCAGGTTGATAGTTTTCCTTTTCTCGCATTGCTTCTTCTCTTTTTTTATTTAATTCATCCTTTTGCTCAGGAGTTAATAAATTAACTTTGTTCTGATTAGCAAATGACGAAGAAAGTACTTCCGTAACTTCATGAGGATGTTCATTTTTTTCTTGAGTTACTTGTTCCTTACTCTTATCATCCACTATCTCTTGTCCTGGTGTAGTCGAATTTGAATTATTTAAATTTGTTGGATTAAATCCAACAGTATCAGCTTGTACAACTCCATTATTATTTTGATTAGCAGACATATTATTAACATTATTAAAAGAACCATTACTAACATATCCCATCGCAGCACCACCAAAAGTACTAGCACTATTAACACCACTAGCTACATTAGATGTATTAGTTGCAGAAATATTATTAGTATTGCTAACATTATTAACATTAGTAACACTATTAGCATTATTAGCATTATTAACTAGTACATTAGTAACATTTTGTTGACCATTAGGTTTATTTTCTTGATTCACACTAGACACCTACCTTAAAATACATTATAACATAAACACCTATCGTAAACTAGTTATTTTTTCTTGAAAATTATCACTATTAATTATATAACTACCAGCTACTAAAATATCTGCTTTACCACAATTACTACAAGTTAAATTATTAATACCCCCATCAACACTAATAAGAGCCTTAGACTGATAAACTGCAAGTAAGTCACGAACTTCGGCAATTTTTTCTTTTGTTTCCGGAATAAAAGATTGTCCCCCACATCCAGGTTCAACACTCATTATTAAAATCATATCAACAAATGGCAAATATGGTATTAACTCATTAACTTTAGTATTTGGCTTGATTGCTAAACCTGTTTTAATCGAATAACTATGAATCATTTTTAAACACTCTTCAATATCTGTATCAATTTCAACATGTATTGTAATAAATTCTGTGTTAAGTTCAGCATACAACGGAATATAAGAAATAGGATCATCTACCATTAAATGAACATCTAACCTTTTTGATGTATATTTGTAAATATTTCTCATCTCTCTAAAAGGCATAGTTTTATTCTTAACAAATTTACCATCCATAATATCAACATGAATATAATCAACATCAGTCTCGTTTAAACAACGCAAATCTCTTACTAAATCCTTACTACTTAAAAAAGATGCACTAACTTTCATTATTTATCCTCTCCTATAAAACTTAAATAATTATTATATCTACTCTCTAATATATTATTACCTAAAAGAGCACCTTTTACGGCACATTCACTTTCTTTAGTATGTAGGCAATCCTTAAAAGGACATGGATAGTTTTTAAATTCTATAAAAGCATCTCTAATATTTTTCCTCGTATAATTATGAAAATCCAAAGCTGAAAAGCCAGGAGTATCCATAATTTTTCCACCATATAACTCAAATAATTCAACTACCCTAGTCGTATGCTTTCCTCTACCTAAAGCCAATGATATCTCTCCAGTTTGCAAATCAAAATCGGGATTTAATTTGTTAAGCAACGTGCTTTTACCAGCTCCAGTTTGCCCAGTAAAAACACTAGTTTTCCCTTTTATAAGCTTCTTAATAGTACTAATATCATTATTTGAAACTACTGTATAGCCAATGCCTTTATAGTAGTCCAACACCTCATAAAATTTTTTTAAATCTCCTTTTGTAACTAAATCTTCTTTTGTAATACATATAACTGCTTTTACATTATGTAGTTCCATCATCACCAATAACTTATCCAATAAATTTAAAGAAAAATCCGGTTGTACTAAACTAGTAATAATAAATGCCTGATCAATATTACTAACCTTAGGTCGTTCAAACTCATTAAAGCGTGGTAATACTTTCTCTATTATTTTTTTTTCTATACTGAAAAGAACATAATCCCCAACTAATGGAGTAATATGTTCTTTTCTAAATATTCCCCGGCATTTACAAGGATACAACTCACCATTATAACTAACATAATGTAAATCACTAATTATTTTAACTATTTGTCCTTGCATAAATCCCCCATTAACTATTTTCATCTTTATCAGTGGTGTTATCCCCACTATTTGTTTCTTTATCTTCTGAAGAAGTATTTTCTGGTGCTTTAGCTACTACAATTCTTAAGGAAGTTCCTTTATAAATTTGACTACCAACAGTCCTAGATTGACTAATAACTTTACCAGCTTCATATTGTGTAGTTTCCTGTTCCTGAACAGTCAAATTTAATTGATATTTATCAGCAAAAACCCTAACATCATCAACTGTCCAGCCTTCTGCATTCATATCAGGAAAAGTATCCATCACATTTGGAATAAATAATGTTATAGATTCTCCTTCTTTTATTTCAGAACCAGCTGCTAAAGATTGACCAATAATTTCTTGCTCTTCATATTCTTTATCAGAAGTATCAGTTACATCCTTTTTCTCAATATTAACAACTAAACCATATTTTGTTTCTAATATTGTTTGTACTTCAATATAATTTTTTCCTAAATAATCCTCAACTACATAAATCTCTTCTCCAAGTGATTTATAAATCGTAACAACGGTTCCTTCTTTAATACTTCTTCCTTCTTCAGGATCTGTTCTAATGACTCTGTTTTTCTCTATCTCATCAGATTCTTCAGCTTCAATAGTGGTATTAACTTCAAGACCTAAGTTTTGTAGTTTTTTCTCACAAGCACTAACCTTCAATCCAACACAACTAGGAACAGATACTGTCTTTGGAGCCGTCACAATCGGTAAAACAAAAAATACAATGATAAGACCTACTACCAACAAGAATAAAATAATGGCCAAAATAATTATAACTAAATTAGTTTTCTTACCTTCCTTTTGTGGAACTTTAGTCGCAACAGTGACTTCTTCATCATCTAAATCCTTAGAACTGTCATTATCTGTATTTTCTTCCTTTACTTTGGCACGTTTTTCTACCTCATGTTCTGGATATTTATACTTATAAGGTTCTTCATTTATTCTATCATCATCCAAAGCTGTCAATAAATCCAAATGCATACTCTTAGCATCATCATAGCGATTCTTAGGATTTTTTGCAGTAGCTTTACGAATAATATTTTCCACACTTTGTGGAATAGCCGGGTTGTCTTCTCTTAGGCTTGGCAATGGATCCCGCATATGTTTTAAAGCAATCTCTACTGCATTATCTCCTTTAAATGGCAAACTTCCACTTAATAACTCATAAAAGATAATTCCCATTGAGTAAATATCGCTTTTCGTAGTACAGCCTTTACCACTGGCTTGTTCAGGTGGTAAATAATGCACAGACCCCATCACAGAATTAGTCTGAGTAAGTTGTGTCGAATTAAGAGCCATAGCAATACCAAAGTCTGTAATCTTAATTTGGCCGTCATCTTTAATCATTACATTTTGTGGCTTTAAATCGCGATGAATAATATATGAATCATGGGCATGAGCCATACCATCCGTAAGCTGTAACATTATATCAATTGCTTCAGATAAAGTTAAACTTCCACGCTTTTTCAATAACTGCTTTAAAGTCTTACCCTCTATATATTCCATAACAATATAATAAAGTCCATTATCTTCACCAACATCATAAACTTCTACTATATTAGGATGTGCCAAAGAAGATGCGGATAAAGCTTCTCTTTGAAATCTTCTAACAAATTTTTCATCATTAGATAAATCTCCACGTAGTATTTTAATTGCCACATTTCTATCTAAAATAGTATCATATCCTAAATAGACATTAGCCATACCACCTTCACCAATTGAACGAATTACTTCGTAACGATCATTAATTTTCTGCCCCTTTGTTATCAATTCTTGCCACCTTCTTCTTCACGAATCAAATAAGCAACCGAAATATTGTCACATCCCCCTCTATTATTAGCCTTTTTAATAAGTTTAATAACCTTATCTTCAACATCACCATCAGCTAATAATACTTTTTCTATCTGCTCTTTATCAAGCATATTAGTAAGACCATCACTAGAAAGTAAAATTTCTGTAATATCCGTATCACAATCAAATATATCAACATCAACTTCTAAAGACGCTCCTAATGCCTTCATAAGCACATTTTTCTTTGGATGAACACTAGCTTCTTCTTTTGTTAATTCTCCAGCACTAACTAATAAATTAACTAAAGTATGATCATAAGTTACTTTATGAAGTTTATTATCTTTCATAACAAAACCACTTGAATCCCCTACATTACCAAAAAGTAAGTAATCTTTAGTAAGCACAGCCATCACCAAAGTTGTCCCCATACCTTTACTTTCTGGATGTGTTTTTTCATGTTGAAAAATAAGTGTATTTATCTCCTCTACTGCATCTCTAATCCAATTAACAGCACTAACTTTATTTAAATGTAAAAATGTCTCTTTAAAATGCTTTCCTAAATATCCAATTGCAATTGAACTAGCAACTTCTCCAGCTGAATGTCCCCCCATTCCATCTGCAATAGCCATTAAATATTCTCCATCATTATTTTTTACAATAATGACGCTATCTTCATTATGATTTCGAACTTTTCCAGCATCTGTCAAATAAAATGATTTCATACATCCTCCTTCTTACTTCTTAGTTGCCCACAAGCAGCACTAATATTTCCTCCAAATTCTTTTCTTATTGTTACACTAATACCATTCTTCTTAAGTATATCATAGAATTTCATTATTTGAATAGTACTACTTCTCTTAAAATTTAAATTATTTGTTTCATTATAAGGAATTAAATTAACATAACAATTCAAATTCTTAACTAATTTACTAAGCTCCAAAGCATTTTCTTCACTATCATTAATCCCCGCTAATAATATATATTCAAACGTAATACGACGATTAGTATTATTATAATATTCCATCAATACCTTCATCAAATCATTTAATGGATATACCTTATTAATTGGCATAATTTGATTTCTCAATTCATTATTAGGTGCATGTAAACTAATTGCCAAATTAAACTGTAAACCTAAATTACTAAACTCTCTAATTTTAGGAATAATACCACAAGTTGACACTGTAATATGTCTAGCTCCAATTGCTAAACCCTTAGGATGATTAATTATCTTCAAGAACTTTACTAGATTATCATAATTATCAAATGGTTCTCCAATTCCCATAACTACAACATGACTAATTCTTTCACCAAGCTCTTTTTCAATCATAAGTATTTGCAATACCATTTCATAAGTTTCCAAATTACGAACCTTTTTTCTTCTTCCAGACTCACAAAACTTACAACCCATATTGCAGCCAACCTGACTAGAAACACAAATACTATTACCATAATCATGCTTCATAAGTACTGCTTCTATATGCTCTCCATCAAAAAGTTCAAATAAATATTTACAAACATCTACATCCTTTTCAACACTAACTATCTTCAACCTATCAATAGAATAATCCTTACTAATAACATCTAATAATTCTTTCTTAATATTTGTAATTTCTTCATAGCCCTCAATTCTACTTTCATATAGCCAAGAAAATAACTGTTTAGCATGAAAAGCCTTTGAACCAAGCGATAAAAAATACTCTTCCATTTCTTCTATTGTTAATCCATAAATATTCATATTACCACTCCAATATATTTACCTATAATTATACTTATTTTTCAATGAAAAATAAAGAAAAACCAAATAATAATTAGAAATATAATTTAATTAGAAAATATCTATTTTCGATTATTAAACCATATAAAAAACAAAAATATAAATATATCTAAAAAAAAAGACAAAAGTCTTTTATCAATTATACAAAATATTATACATCTTCATCAATATTTTCAATCTTTCCAAAATCATAATATTCTAACGTAATTTTAAAATTACTAGTACAAATACCCTTATATTTTCCATAACTACTTAAATCTAATTCTATTCTATTTAAATATAAATTTTCATCAGTAAAAAAGCCAATACTATTTGGAACCTCCAAAATATCGGTATCCAAATTTTCTATTTTTTTAATTAAACTATTAGAAGAAATTTGATAAGTAAATAAAGTAATACCACTATCAAATTCTGTCTTTGAAATATAAGTTGCATCAGAAATAATCTGAACTAATTTAGAAAAATCTAAAAATTCTTGAAAAACATATGGATTAGTTGCTATTATCCAATTATTGTCATAATAATCAAAATAACTATCACCAACACGATAATAATCAACTCCTAAAAAATTAAATAATTCCTTATTCCCAGCTTTTTTCCCCTCATAAGTAATTACTTCATTATCAATATAAATATTATAAGTAAA
The DNA here is from genome assembly GCA_029099845.1 of bacterium. Taxonomy (GTDB): domain Bacteria; phylum Bacillota_I; class Bacilli_A; order RF39; family UBA660; genus CAG-877. Next base: position 48,147 of record JAQXOT010000025.1, on the reverse strand, counting down.
GCGATAATTCTCATCTGCGACTTTATCAATTAAATATATTGAATCTCCATATTCATAATCTTCTGAAAGTCTTGTACTTTCTCCGCCAACACGGAACAGGATAAAAAGAAAGACAAAGAAAACAAAGTATGCTGAAAAAAATAAAATTCCTCTACCTCTTTCAGTTTTTTTTAATTCTTTTACTTTATCAGTCACTAATTTAAAATAATTTTTTTTCTTAGCCACTATAATAACACCTTACCAATCATCTTCTCTTTATTTTGAAGGCCATTAATATAACTAGATGCATCCATTTTTTTCTTACCAAATGGTTTTATAATAGTCAAAATAATCTCCCCATCTTGACAATTAACACCAATACCATTCTTATATAATCCTGTAATTTCACCAATCTTTTTAGAATTAAAAGTTCTATCACTAATAACTGAACTATAAATTTTCATTTCTTGATTATCTAATAAAACAAACGCCCCAGGTGTAGGAGATAATCCTCTAATCAAGTTAAAAACTTCTCTTTTTGTTTTATTAAAATCAATGTGTTCTTCATCTCTTCTAATATTAAAAGCATATGTTACTTCATCTGCATTTTGCTTAATTCTACAATTAGTTGAATCAATTATGCTAGGCATCGTTTTCAATAATAAATCTCTACCAATAATGCTAAGTCTATCATGAACACTTTCTAAATTATCGCTATCAACAATAGGTGTTTCACATTGTGAAATAATATCACCACTATCCATATTAACATCCATATACATAATAGTAATTCCTGTCTTAGAATATCCATCAATAATAGCTTTATGAATAGGTGCTCCACCTCGAAGCTTCGGAAGTAAAGAAGCATGAACATTAATACAACCATATACAGGAAAATCTAAAATTTCTTTTGGTATAATTTGTCCATAAGCACAAGTAACAATCATTTCTGGTTTATATTTTAATACTTCCTCATAAGAATCTTTAATCTTTTCCGGCTGAAAACAAGGAATATTATTCTTAATAGCAACTTCCTTAACCGGTGTATTAGTAAGTTGCTGATGTCTACCTACCTTCTTATCTGGCTGACTAACGATTAATACTACCTCATAATTTTCAATTAACCCCTCAACAACAGGAACAGCAAATTCTGGTGTTCCCATAAATACTACTCTTACTTTTTTCATTATTCCTACATCCCCTTACCAATTGTAATAATTGTCAAAATAACTCCTAATGCAATAAACAAAGAGCCCAATAAAATTAAAATTGAAACACTACCATAGGCGTTATTTAATTTTTCTATACTACTAGAATTTTTTTCAAAGCAAATTCGCTCTTTATTAGCTAAAAGATAATTATAACTTGGAATTTCAACAAATAAAATATCTTTAGCTTCAATTTTTTCCTTACAAACAATATTATTTGATCTAGAATTAAAAATCTTAAATAATAATTCCCCCAAATCACAAGTACTATTTTTTATATCATCAATATCCTTTAAAAAATTACAACCTAATACTTCCCGCTTTATCATCAATATATTTATATTATTAGTATTTTTTTCTAAGCTTTTCCATTCATCCAAACATATTTTTGTAACATACTTTTTCTCAAAACTACTTAGTTTAGCTTCCTTAACTAATTTATTTAAATTATTAAAGCACGCAAAATAATCATTTTTAAAATATGCTTCCCTATCAAAACCTAAATCATCTTCACTTCCCCCAAGTAATTGATAAAAATACATTGGCGAATTAGCCCCATAATAACAGCCCATTATAAAACTATCAGTAAATTCCACATACTCATCTTGAAAGTTTTTATTAATTACTGAAGAAAAATCATGTTCCTTAAATATCCTCTTTATATCCATAAATTTAGTATATGAATGCTGATACTTTTCTGGGGAAAAACCATATCTTTTAATTTGGTCTCTATAAACTCCTGAATATCCATGAAATAAATACCCATTTACTATATATTTATCATAAACATAATCAACGATTTCTAATTTACTTGTTTCTTCTTTACTTAAAGTTATATCAAGTTTTAACGCACAAATTTTCCCAATGATTTTAGCAATACCAAGGTTTATATCATGAAGATCAGTAACCTTTTTAAATAATTTTCTAAGTTGAACAATATATTCGTCTAAAAAAACATCCGTTTCAATAATAATTTGATATTTAAATAACGCATCAAAAAAAGTAAAAAGAACCTGTTCACACTTTGACATATTGCAGTAGCAAATAGAACCACCGTCTTTTTTATTACTATAATCTGCTGAAAGTATTTCTGAAACAACATCACAAACATCTTTTCGTCTAAGTATATTAGAAAGCATACACCCCACCAACCTCTAAAATTAAACACTATTTATTTGAAAACCACAAGATTAAATAATACAAAACTCCAATTATTGCAAAAAACCAAATAATACAACTAACAATCTTTATTACAATATTACTTTTATCCCAATAGCCATCCAATTTATTTGAAGCACCACTCATAATATTATCAAACTCATCTTTATTTTTTTTATTAATAATATTTTCACTATCTTCATTAAAAGTAAAATCATCATCTTCTACCAAATCATCAGTATGTAAATTATCTTTCATAAGGATACACTCCTATTCTACTAATAGAATAACATACTTTTTTAAAAATGGCTAGGATTAAAATCTATATCAATCTTTATTTTCTGACTAACCTTATAATGTTCAATTATTTTATTAAGTATCTCTCTAATGTTGTCATCACTTTTATATTTCAAAATAATACTATATCTATAGATATTATTTAATTTAAAAATAGTACATGGAGAAGGACCTAATATTATTGTTTTATCAAGATTTCGTACTAATGCTCGTTTAATTTTTCCCGTCTCAGTAACTAAAAAATCTTTATCCTTACTACTAACTTTAATATAGCAAATATAATAATATGGTGGATACTTTAATTCTTTTCTAATAGTCATTTCCTTATTATAAAAACCAATATAATCATGTTTACGAGTATATTCTATCGCATAATGATCTGGATTAAAAGTTTGTATAATAACTTTTCCATTCTTTTGACTACGCCCACTTCTCCCAGCAACTTGTGCTAGTAAAGAAAATGTATTCTCACTACTTCGAAAATCAGGTATATTTAAACTTGTATCTGCATTAATTACCCCAACCAAAGTTACATTTTCAAAATCTAAACCTTTAGCTACTATCTGTGTTCCAAGTAAAATATCATATTCACCATTTTTAAAAGCCTCAATCATCTTTTCATGAGAACCTTTTCGACTCGTGGTATCAAAATCCATCCTAAGTACTCTAGCCTGTGGAAATAAATTATTAAGTTCTTCCTCCACTTTTTCTGTACCAACCCCTAAATCAGTAAGTGCCTTTTCAAAACATTTAGGGCAAGCTTCATAAACCTTCTCCCCATAGCCACAATAATGACACCTAAGTGTATTACTAGCTTTATGATAAGTAAGTGTAATATCACAATTCGGACATTTAAACGTATACCCACACGACTTACAAGTAACAAATGAAGCATACCCACGCCTATTTAACAATAAAATTATTTGCTCATGATTAATTAATGCCAAATTAATATCTTCAATCAGTGGTCTTGAGAAATGCCCCCTACTATATTTAAATTCTTTATTCATATCAATAATATCAACTTTGGGCAGACTCCTACCATTAACTCGATTAGGTAAAGACAAAAGTTTATAAACTCCCTTTTGTGCCCGAGCATAAGCTTCAAGTGAAGGTGTGGCACTTCCCATTACTACAGGGCAGTTATGATACTTGCCTCTAATAATTGCCACATCTTTAGCATTATATCGAGGATTAGAATCATCTTGTTTATAAGAATCACTATGTTCCTCATCCACAATAATCATCCCAATATTATTAAGTGGAGCAAATATAGCACTTCTTGCCCCAATAACAATTTTAGCCTCTCCTCGCACAATTCTTCGCCATTCATCATACTTCTCTCCATCAGACAAAGCCGAATGAATTGCCGCAATTTTATCTCCAAACCTCATTTGAAATCGACTAACCATTTGAGGTGTTAAACTTATTTCCGGTACCAAAACAATGCTACTTTTTCCCAAAAGTAAAGCATGTTCAATAAGTTCCATATAAACCTCAGTTTTTCCACTACCCGTAACACCATGTAATAAATAAACACCATGACCAGCCTGAACACTCGCAACTACCTTTTTTTGATCCTCTGTTAATTCTTTCTTTTTAGAAAGACTATTACTATAAGACAATCTATAATGTTCACAAATTTTTTCAACCAAAATATTCTTCTTTATCAACGTATTAAGACTACTAACAGAAATATCCTTAAGATCTTTTTTTAAAACTTCACCCTTAGTAAAACATAAATTAACTATCTCTGCTTGCGATCCCTTAAATAGTGATAAGTCCTTAACATCATCATTTAAGCAATAATATGTATCATATTTTTTATTTATAGAAACACCATGTTTAGCTTTCAAAGCCTTTGGTAACATAACTTGATAGCAACTAATTAAAGTTGATAAAGTACTTTTTTTAATCTCCTTACCCAAACTTAATAATTCATCATTTAAAATAATCTCACTATCAACAATTTCTATAATATCTTTTAAATTCGAAACATCAGTCTTCTCTTTTATTTCTAAAACAAAACCCTCTATCTTTTGATGACGAAAAGGTACTACAACCCTAATACCAATTTTTATAAATTCTCTTAAATTGCCTGGCACACTATAATCAAAAATTTTATCAATATTCTTATTTGACAATTCAACTAAGACCCCAATAACCATTAAACCACGTCCTTATTAAATATTATACAAAATAAAGAGTAAAAATAATAATTAAAAAGATCCTAAATAAGATCTTTTCCAATAAAAATAAATAATTAAACATTACAATTATATTAATTTTAGTTAAAATAATCTTAAAATATCATTAATTGTAACAACCAACATAAGCAACATAAGTAACATTAAACCAACCGTATGAATTTTATTTTCTAATTCAGGGCTTACTGGAGAGCCTTTTATTTTTTCTATTATAATAAATAATATATGGCCTCCATCAAATGCAGGTAATGGTAATAAATTAATAAAACCAACATTAATACTTAAAAAAGCCACCAAATATAAAACATTGGCAATCCCAGTCTTACTTTGTTCTCCAACAATTGAATAAATACCTACTGGGCCACTTAACTGATTAAGTTTAATTCCACCAGTAAATAAATATACAACTGTATAAGTCATCTGTTTAAATATAGATTTTGTTTTATTAAATGTATATTTAAAAGCATTAACTAAACCAGTTTCTTTTTCTTGTTGTAGCATAATACCATAGCGATAACTTTCTTCATTATTTTCTTTTATTTTTTTAGGCTTAACTTTAAACGTTAATAACTCATCGTCTCGTCTAACCACAATACTACTTGTTTTTTCAGGATCTGCAACAGATAAAAATAAGGAAATATCATCGCTTGTTGTAACTTTATTGCCATTAATTTTAACAACAACATCGCCTTCTTTAATTCCTGCCTTAAAAGCTGGCAGACTATCATCTACTCCTGTTATTACTGGATTCATTGATACTCCACCAAAAATAAGTGCAATCATAAACAAAATTAAAATAGCTGAAATAAAGTTATTACCAGCCCCAAAAAACATAATCAAAAATCTTTGAAAAGCACTTTTAGACTGTAACCTTCTATCTTCTGGTATTTTTTTTAATTTGTCATCATCAACATCTTCTCCAGCTAATTGACAAAAGCCCCCAATAGGAATAGCTCTTAAAGTATACTCAGTTTCCTTTCCTTTTTTACTAAATATTTTAGGCCCCATACCAAGTGCAAATTCATAAACATAAACACCTGTAATCTTTGCCCAAATAAAATGACCAAATTCATGTACAAATATAATAAAACCTAAAATAAATACAAATAATAGTATATTCAAAATAACTGTCAAATATATCCCTCCTATATTAACCCAAGTACTAAAATAAAAACCAATACTACAAAAATCAAGCTATCTAATCTATCCAAAATACCACCATGACCAGGAATTAAATTAGAAAAATCTTTCTTACCATATTCTCTCTTAATAAAAGAAAATGCCAAATCCCCAACTTGTCCAACACAAGACAATAAGCAAGTTATTAAAATAACTAAAACTAAAGAAGCCCCAGGATTAATAACACACATATAATAAGCTGTAGCTACAAAAGTTCCCATTAAAGATCCACCAATAGACCCCTCAATCGTTTTATTAGGTGAAATAGTTGGCGCTAACTTATGCTTACCTATAAGACTTCCAGTAATTAAAGCAAATGTATCAGTAATTGTAGTTATCAATAATAAATATATGACATATGAAATATCAAAATTACGAATCAAGATAATTAAGTTAAAACCTAAACCTAAAAATACTACTATACCAATTAAAAATAAGGCATCATTTAAATCATATTTTTTCTTATCTTTAATAAAAATCATAGGTAACAAAAAGGCAAATATTACAAAACTAATTACTCTATAATCCACACTATAAACAAACTGTAATGAATCAAAATTACTCATCGTAAAAAATATTACTAATAAATAAGCAAATATTTTTACTATTGTAGGAAACTTTCTCTCACTTTCTCTAACATGAATAATCTCATAAAGTCCCAAAACAGCTAATAATGTCATAAATACAGCGAAAGGTACTTCACCCATTATTAATAATGGTACAAAAATCGCAATCATTAATATTGCACTTATAACTCTAGTTTTCATTATTGACCTCCAAAACGTCTATTACGTTTATTAAATTCTTCTAAAGCCTTATCAAATTCATTTTTATCAAAAGCTGGAAATTCAACCTGTGGAAAATAGAATTCCGCATAAGCATTTTCCCACAACAGAAAATTACTTAATCTTTGCTCTCCACTAGTTCTAATCATTAAATCAACCGGTGGCAAATCATTATATAAATTACTTTCAAATAATTCTTCACTAACATCATCAATTGCTATTTTTCCATCAAGAATATCCTGACATATTTTCTTAGTTGTATCAACAATTTCAGCTCTCCCACCATAATTAACACAAACATTAAAAATAGGGCCATCATTATTCATGGTTTTCTTACTAACATCATCAATAATATCTAAAACTTTTTTAGGAAGAGGCTCCCTTCTCCCTGAAAAAACAATTTTAACATTGTCTTTACTAAGCCTAGAAAAATATCTTTTAAATGCAACCGCAAACAAATCCATTAAATAATCAACTTCTTCTTTAGAACGATTAAAATTTTCCGTTGAAAATGCATAGACACTTAAAATTTTAATTCCTTTAGAAAATATATAATCAGCTAGACTTTCTAAATTAGTAAATCCACGATAATGCCCTTCTTTAGGAGTCATATTATTTTTTTTAGCCCAGCGCCGATTTCCATCTAAGATAATCGCCACATGATTAGGAACTTTAGTTTCTTCTTTCATAACACTACCTCTTTATCATTATATAATACAAAAATAAAAAAATAAAGACAAAAGACATCGTCTGTTATCTTTAAAAAGAAAATATGTTCATGCCAACATGAACATATCTAATATTAATCTAAAATTTATCAATATCAATCTTTACATACTTATTATCTTTTAAGCTACTACTAGCTTGAACAAGCGTTCTTAAAGCATTAGCACACTTTCCACCTTTACCAATAACTCTTCCCATATCAGTATCAGCTACCATAACTTGAATAAGTATTGTATTTTCTTCTTCTGTTGGAAATTCTTTAACACTAACAGCATCAACATTTTCAACTAAAGATTTAACTATTTCTTCTGTTAAAAGAACTAAATCCATACTAGTTATCCTTCTTTACTTTAGAATCAGCGTACTTTTTCATAATACCAGCTTTACTAAATAAGCTTCTAACTGTGTCAGTAGGAATAGCACCATTATTTAACCATTTTAAAGCAACTTCTTCGTTAATTTTAACTTCTGCGTTAGCTCCAACTGGTGCATAAGTTCCAACTAATTCCAAATATTGACCACTTCTTGGACGTCTTGAATCAGTAGCAACTATTCTATAAGTAGGTTTCTTCTTTGAACCCATTCTTGTTAATCTTAATTTAACAGCCATTTTTCTTCCTCCATTTCTAATTACTGTCACTATTATATTATGTTAATAACTGCTTGTCAACCTTTTTTTTATAACAGCACATCTTACAAATACCACAACTTCTTACCATTTTTTCTTACTTCTTTTATAATACCCCCACCCAAACAAACATCACCGTCATATAATACACAAGCTTGCCCCGGTGTCACACTCTTAACTCCTTCTGAATATTTAACCAGTATTTGCTTACCATCTAGCCATTCTATTGTGACAGGTATATCTTTTTGCCTATATCTAAATTTTGCTGTACAAGAATATACTCTATCATCACCTAAATAATTTAAATCCTCAACTAAACAAGAATCAGATATTAAATAATCATTATCTTCTCCCATACAAATATACAAAATGTTTTTCTCCAAATCCTTGCCTACAACAAACATTCTCGAAGTATTTCCACCAATATTTAAACCCTTTCTTTGACCAATTGTATAATACATTAGACCTATATGTTGGCCAATAACTTCATTTGTTTCAATATTTACAATATCACCAGGCATATTAGGAAGATAATTTTCTAAAAATTTAGTAAAATTTCTCTCTCCCACAAAACATATCCCCGTAGAATCTTTTTTCTTAGCTGTAACTAAACCATACTCCATAGCAATTTTTCTTACCTCTGATTTTTGCATATCACCAATCGGAAATAATACATTTTTTAATTGTTCCTTAGAAACCTGAGACAAAAAATACGTTTGATCTTTGTTATCATCAAGTCCCTTTAATAACTTTCCATCACAAATTCTCGCATAATGACCAGTTGCGATAAAAGATGCCCCTAACTTTTTAGCCTCTTTCGCAAACATATCAAACTTTATATATTTATTGCACATGATATCAGGATTAGGCGTTCTTCCCTTTCTTAATTCATCTAAAAAATACGTAAAAACATAATCCCAATATTCTTTTATAAAGTCTTTTCTATAAAGGGGAATTCCTAATTTATCACAAACTGCTTTGGCATCATTATAATCAACTTCTTGTGGGCAAATTCACTGTTCTGTCGTTGGTGAGCCATCAAATTCCCCATCAGCAAGCGAATCCCAATTACGCATAAATAATCCAATAACCTCATATCCTTGTTTTTGTAGAAGGATTGCCGCAACTGAACTATCAACTCCACCACTCATTCCTATTACTACTTTTTCCATAAAAATCACCCATTTCAACAATAAATAGTCCTATCGAATGTCTATCGACTAAAGTATATCATAAGAATATATATTTTTAAAATATTTTCAGCAACCAAGCAAAAAAATAATAACCAACGTTATTATTTTTTAAATAGCATGATCATCTATAAAATTATCAGAAACCTCAGTATCAATCTTATTAACCTCATCTTCTATTTTTCCCTCATCTAATATTTCTTCCCAAGGATCTTCTTCTAAATTAGTTTCTATTTTTACCTTTATATCTCCTACTAATTCTATACCAAGTTCCTTTTCAATGACATACTTAATAGTATTATCCACAATATCAACTTTAACACAACTTGGTTGCTTTAAACTCCTAACAATAATTTCTTCCCCTGTAACTTCCTCATCCAATTTACGCATATGCACAACCTCAGTATAATTTTTAGTCTCTTTAACCACTTCAGTCTTAGTGTCATCATCATAAGAATACCAAATATTTACATCATAACTACCATCTATTTTAATTTCATCGCCCTTTTTCACACCATTAAAATTATGATTAATTACCCAACACCCTAATATTGTTGATGGCTTATTATTAACCACAACAGCACTTTCTGTTGTAAATAGTTTTTTCCCCTTCGCAATCACCGCTTTAGTAACAATCTCTTTATAATTAGCCATAAGTAACCTCCTAATTTAATATATGCACTAATATTAATTTAATTGCGAAAAACAAATAAATTTTTCTTAAACAAAATATTATAAAAATTCGAAATTTTACTAATGATTAACAAAAAAAGAAAACCATGATAAAATATTCTTATAAGGAGGCTAAATTATGGCATCAGCTGTTATCCATCTTGCGATAGCTAAAGAATTAGAAAAATATTTAAATATTGAAAACAAAAAAGATTACTATCTTGGAGCAATAGCCCCAGATTTATCAAAACAAATCGGTAAAAATAAAATAGAATCACACTTTTTATACAATACCAAATATGATATTCCCAATATTAATTTATTTACTAATAAATATAAAAATTTCAAAGAAAATTCTTTTGAACTAGGTTATTTTATTCATCTATACACTGATAAGATTTGGTTTTCAGAATTCATAGAAAAATTAACCTACAGCAATTCTGTTAAACTACTAGATGGAACAATTATCAATACCACTAAAGAAGAAATTAAAAATTTAATTTATAATGACTATACTAATTTAAACATTGAATTAATTGATACTTATAATTTAGATTTATCATTATTCTATGAACCATTTTCTCCTCCAACTACTAAAATGACGGAGCTTCCACTAGATAAATTAAATATTTTAATTGACCAAATGGGTATTATAATTGAAAATTCTAAACAAGTAAAAAGTTATATTTTTGATATTACTATTATTAATAATTTTATTTCTACTTGTACAAAAGAAATTATAGACAAACTAAAAGAATACTAATTCGTATTCTTTTTTAATTATTTAAAATATCTACAAAATAATCATTTAATTCATCTTTAACTAAATTAATCATTTCATTTACTTTCTCTAGATATTGCATATAAACAACATAAATCGGTATAGTATTAAGTTTTTCTATATTTTCATTTAATATACTTAAAACCTTTTCATCATTCGTCGCAACATATTTTTTTTGTAATTTCTTAATATTGTTAATTAACTCCATTAAACTAGAATTGTTCATCATCTGCTCTTTAATTGCCATACACTTCTTATATTCAAAAGATTCTACAATACAGTTAATTACATCATCTATTGCCCTATTCAACTAATTCACCATCTAAACTCCAAGTTTTAGCTGAAGTAACCTTTACATTAACAATATCTCCAACTTCAATTTTTCGATCAACAAAGAAATTAATTAACTTATTAGTATCAGTATAACCAAAATACATATCATTTTTTTCAGATAATCCTTCTACCAATACTGGTACCACTCTACCTTCTAATTTCTTATTATTCTCTAAAAAATACTTATTAACTACAGTATTTAAACGCTGTAGTCTATTTTCTTTTTCTTCTAAACTAACATCATCTTTTAATTTACAAGCCGGAGTTCCCTCGCGTGGAGAAAAAATAAAAGTAAAAGCATTATCATACTTACATTTTTCAACTAAATCTAAAGTCTCTAAAAAGTCTTCTTCCGTCTCCCCAGGAAAACCAACAATAATATCTGTTGAAATAGCAACGCCAGGTACCGTTTTTTTAATTTTATTAAATAACTCTAAATAACTTTCCTTAGTATACCTTCTTCCCATAAGTTTAAGAATTCTACTAGAACCACTTTGTACTGGTAAATGCACACTAGGCATAATATTTTGATACTTACCAATTACTTCAACCATGCTATCAGTAAAATCCCAAGGATGTGAAGTCATAAATCTAACTCGTGGTATATCTTTTTTGGCTATATCTTCTAATAAATTAGCCAAAGTATAATCCTCATATAAATCCTTGCCATAGGCATTAACATTTTGCCCCAATAAAGTTACTTCTTTATAACCCGAACTAATTAATTCATCTATTTCCTTTAAAATATCTTCCTTAACTCTGCTACGTTCTCTACCACGAGTATAAGGAACAATACAATAAGTACAAAACTTATTACAACCATATATTATGTTAACATAAGCTTTATAGTTATTAGCCCTAACAACCGGAAGCCCTTCAACTAAATCTCCTTCTTTAGAAAATACTTCAATTTGTTGTTTTGACTCACTAACTGCTTTATCAATAATTTCTGGCAATTGATATAAATTATGTGTTCCAAATACAAAGTTAACAAACTTATACTTCTGCATAATTTCCTCAACTACACTAGCCTCTTGAGCCATACATCCACAAAGTCCAATTATTAAATCCTTTTTTTGTTCCTTTAAATGCTTTAATCTTCCTAGCATTCCAAATGCTTTATTATGGGCATTTTCTCTAATTGAACACGTATTAAGTAAAACCAAATCAGCTTCCTCATAATCATCAACTTTAGAAAAACCTAATGTCATAAGTAAAGCTTCAATATTTTCACTATCATGTTCATTCATCTGACAACCATATGTCTTTAGGAAAAATGTCTTACCCTTATATTTATTTTTGATTTCCTCACTAAATTCAAAATCAACACGTTTATAATCCTTATCTTCTCTACGTCTTGCATCACTATAATTAGGTAGGTGCATAAAATCACTTCCATTCCTCTATCGAAAATATAATAACCTAACCACCCATAAAAATCAACTTTCTAAATAAAATTTATAACAAATAAAATCTAAATTATTGCAACTAATTATTTTCATTTTTTTTAGTATATGAAGTTCCTTCACTCTTTTCACAAGTAGTAGGAGTATCACTTATTGCTTTAACTCCATTATACCCTGTCATACTTTTTAATTTTTCAACCATTACAGTAAAGTCAAAATCACCATCATAATCATTTTTTGATTTAGATGTTGCAATAGTTAAATAATCAATTGCGTTACGATATCCAAAATCTGTCCCCAAAGCCCGATATGCAAGCCCCAATCTAGCATAAACATAACTTTTAGGATTACCACTACAAATGCAAGGCTCTAAACATTCAATACAATCATCATATCTTTTCTCATAATAAGCTTTCTTTGAAGACTCCATCAAATCTCGTATTGAATTAGAAAAATCCTTATCTCGATATCTAATCATAATATGCTTATTTATTCCATCAGTACTATCAATTAATGAAACCTCAAGATTAGGAACACAACTAACCATATAAAAAATATTATCAGCATCAAGATTAGTCATTGGTTCTAATAATACTACATTATCACCATTATTTATCTCTTCTATAATCCCTGACAAAAAACCATACTTTGTAGCTAATTCTTCTGCATTCCTTTCTGGTTTTATATCAAGAATATCTTTAGAATTAAAATCCTGCTGTAAAGTACTTGCCAAATCTTCACCAACAGAAGAAAGACAAACATCTTTACTAGTAACTAAAACTTTTTCATTTTCTTTCAAACTAGCTAATTCCTTTTCACCTAAAAAATCCTTTAATCTATTTTTAAACTCCAAAGTATCAATTAAAACACCACCAATATCCGAAGAACATGAAATTATATCTAAATAAGCCATTGCCATCTCAACATTATTATCACTTAAAGCAGAATAAAAATCTTGAATATACAAAGTAACATCAAAACTATCTACTCCCTGTTTTATTGCACTCATTGTTAACATTGCCTCAATATAAAATGGGTCATTTTCTAAAACACCTAAATTAATTAATGCTATTACATAGTCTTTGTATTGTAATTTATCCATTTTTTTCAAATATGCACCAACGCTATCCTTAGCCTCATCAATATTTCCAGAAGATAAGCTATTAAATAATCTTGAAAAATCCTCAGATCCTATTTGAATAGCCTCTCGTATCAATTTAATTTTATCAACACCTAAAGCAGCTTTTTGTAATAATAAAGTTAATGCCTCATTTGAAACAAGCTCTCCCTTATTCTTATAAACATTATATAATTGTAAAGAAAACTCATAATTATGTTTAACTACTGCTTCCTCTAAATCAAGACTTAAACAATCCTTAGCCTTAGGAACTCTTCCATATAAATTCATCCAAATCATATCTTTAGCTAAATAATAAAGACACTTTTCATAAACATCTAAATTATCCAAACCCTTATTTTCTAAAATTAAAATTAATTCATTATAATCATCATCAACAATTAAATCATAATATAAATCATCACTATTTCTATATTCCTTCTCAACTACTGCCTCTAAAAGCTTTCTCGTTGTAAAGTTAACCATTCTAGTATCATCAATCCCTGAATTATTAAACAATTTTAGTGCTTTAATAAACTTTTTTTCATAAATAGCAGTCCTAATTTCATTAATAATATCAATATCATCATACCTAGTATCACTTGCTAAAACCAATACATCATCAAGTAATAAATTATCAACTTTATTTTCATACTTTTCTGGAATATCAGTAAGATAACTTAACAATAATAACCACAAATTTTGATCCTTACTATAATACCTATTTTTAGTATTAGAAATGATATCAAAATATTTAAAAGCCTCATCATATGAAGATGAAGAAATACTATAAGAAAATAATAAAGACGCCGAAGAAATATCATTAGGGAAAACATCTAACGCCCTACGTAGTGCATCCTGTTGTCGATCATATTTACCCAAACGATAAAGCCTATTAGCATAACTTTGCAATCCACGATTATTACCAAGTTTATATTGATTATTGCCAATAGAAACAACACCTTCTAAGAAAGGAAAAATATTATTAGTAACCCCAACACTTTCTAATTCCTCCAAAGTAAGCACATCTTTATCTATAAACATATCAAAAACACTATTTTTAATATCTTCTAACAATATTAACACCACCTAAATAAACTATAAGCCTATAATACCAAAAAGATGCAAAAAAAAGCAACTAAATAGTTGCCTCATTTAAAGATGATTCAATAATATTTTCTAATACTGAATATCCATTATTCATTATTTCATTCTTTATTTCATCCAAGTTTTCATTAATTTTATCAACTAAATTTTTCATACTTGGAACTAAATCTTTCTTTTCTAAACTTTCAACAATAACCTCTAAGTTATTAAGCTTAGAATATTTACCATAATAAACATTTTTAATTGATGCATGACATAATCTCTTAAATGATAAAATACTAATATTATTAAATCTTTTATCCTCTAATATCTTAAAAGCCGCACCAATATAATTATTATTAATGGCTCTATCAAATACGGTTTCACCTTTATTATTCCTAATATTTGGAAGATAATTCTTCTTTTTAGTAAGTTGTGCAATTATTATAAGAGCTGATACTGAATTATCAAGTGCTAGTATATGACCAAAAGTATCACCATCAGCATTTTGGTGATTTACATCCCAATTGCGTTTTTTCATAAGTTTTAATACTAAATCATACTGTTTAGCTTTTAAAAGTCTTGTAACAACATCATTTCCTACACTATCACACAAATTAACGTCTACCTTATTTTTCTCTATTAAAGTATTAACTACTTCAAAATGTCCTTGCTTAATTAAAGAAAAAATCAGGGACGGATCCTCGCTACAAGCATTAATAGCTTGCTGGCAATCATAAAACATTTTATACACCTCTTTGTTCATGTGACAGTTCAATATTTTATCAGATTTGCATCCTTTTGTCAAATTAACATCTCCTATCTTAATATAATGATGATAAAAATACTTAAAATTTATACAAAAAAACTACACGTTTTTATTTCGTGTAGTATCTCTTAAAATAACTTTTCTTATCATAATAAATTAAATTCAAAGTACCTGTAAAATCATCATTATAACTCCAAAAGAATTTTGTAAAAAATGAGCCATCATACTAGTATAAATATTATTAGTTTTAGTATATGAATAAGCTAAAACACCACCCATTGCAGCATAATTTAATGACTGAACAATAATATTATATAACCCCTCTTCACTTAAAAATGTATGTAATAATCCAAATGTTAAAGCTGATACAATAATAAAAACAACATCATTTTTAATAAATCTTCTAATACTTCCTCTAAATATAGCCTCTTCAACAATAGGTGCAAAAATAAGTGCAGACGGAATTAAATACCAAAATGGTAATGTCTCTAAAGCAGCTTGATTTGCTGTTTGATCAGTAACACCTAAAACAGCTTTAACTCCAGATGCAATTAAAACAGCAAGTAACATAATGCCCCAATACTTAAATGCCTTTTTAATATAATATGATAAATTTTCTTTTAAATACTTAAAATCTCTTTTGTATCGTCCAAAAAATGCCCAAATAGCTACAAATATTAACATTAAATCGTAAAGAATTGTCGCAAAAGCTTCACCAATAATTTTAGAAAGTAGTGGCACAACTAACAATTGTCCAAAATAAGCTATAATTAAAACTATTGCCGAAATATAATCATTCTTTGTTGTCTTTGGATTTGACATTTCAACAACAACTGGCTCTTTCTTAGCCTTTTTTTCAGTAGTTACCTTATCATTTGTAGAAATAACCACAATTAATGTAATGATAGCCAATAAAGCTACAATATCTAAACTAGAAAATATTGAAACTATAAGTAGTCCAATTGTTAATCCATTTTTTACTAATTTTTTGTTTTTTAATACATAAATCAAAAAATACAAACCAATTATTATAGAAACAATCATTAAAAATTTATAGCAATTAGTAAGCATCTCTACTGAATATAAACTAGCAAGTTCTTTAGATATTTGACTTACAGAATCAAATTCTTTACTTGCAATATCAAAAGCCGTTAAAAAGCCATAAAAGCCTCCAACAATTTGAATAATTGCATAGATAATATAATAAATTCTCTTCTTCATATAAATCCTCCTAATAGGAGGATAACACAAAAAAAAAGATTAGTGTTAAATAGACACTAATCTATAAAGCTTTACTTTAAATTTTACATGTTAATTTACAATACTATTTCAACTTATTACCGCAATTAGTACAGAAATTACCACCATTAGTTGGATTACCACAATTACTACAAAAAGCTCCTGTTCCATTAGCTTGTGTTGCAGCACCAGCGGTAGCTTGATTGTTAAAGGCGTTAGTAGCAGCTCCACCAATCATACCACCTGATGCCATATTCATCATACCAACACCCATGAAGCCATTAAGAGCACCAGCACTATTATTTGCGGCATCTTTAACAGCCTCAGCATAAGCTCCTGTAAGCGTACCTTGTTGCATAAATCTATTAGAAGATAATTCATAATTATCAATTTTCTTTTCTGATTCTTCATCTAAAGTAACAGATTCAACAACAAACGTAACAAGACTAATACCGCGTTCACGAATTGGTTGATCAAATACCTTAGCATCCATTGTAGCTTTGATCTCATCAGTTCTGCTAGGTAATTCCAAAACTGGAGTTTTATGTTTTTCAGTCCCCAATTCATTTAACACATTTTGAAAAGCACCAATAACTTCTGAACGCATTTGCTCAGTAAGTGCATCTTTTCTATATTCATCAGCAGTACCAGCTACTTTTGACATAAATAGTGCTGGATCTGAAATTTTAAACGTATACTTACCAAAACACTTAACTTCAACACGTAATGGTGTAATAGTATTAGTCATTTGATTAGGAATTGGATGTGACCAATCTTGAAAAGGAATTGGCGCTGGAGTTCCAAACTTATTATCCATAATTTCCTTAGCATTAATATAAAATACAGCTTGCTCTTTATTTGTAGCTCCATTAAATGTAAAACGAGTCCACATTTCTTTAAATACAGCACCAAATTGTCCTGCAAAAAATGATGGCATAGTTGACTGATCAAATGTATAAATTCCAGCCTCAGCTGTAGCATCTAATATTTGTCCATTTTGAAAAATAACAGCCACCTGTCCTGGTGAAACTTGGATAGCACTATCCTTTGAAATAACTCCATTAGGTGTAGAAACACGCCTCATCAATACATCCTGTCCTAAGTCCTCACACTTAATATATTCTTTCCATTGATCATGTAGAGTACTACCAACAGCCCCTACTGCAGCTTTAATTAAACCCATATAAATAATCCTCTTTTCTATAATTTATTTTTTTAAAATTTCCGTCCTCCACCACTATGACTTCTACCACTACTACCATGGCTAACTGAACGACTGCTACCACCACTACTAGAAGATCCACTAGATCCTGAGTCATGAACTCGCATTACTTTGTTAATATTCTTTCCTAAGAAAGTTTCTTTAACAACATTAACATCAGCCTTAGTTAAATAGAATTTAGAAGAAGTAGCCGAACGAACTAATTTATTATTACTAATAAAAATAAACATCACTACCGCTGTTGCAATAACAGAAAATATAGCGATACTTGACCAAGACATTGATTGAAGTTTTAAAACTCCTTTAAGTTTTGGCTCATTACCAGCCTCATCTGGTTCTCCAACCTTAGCATAATAACCAGCCTTTTCAATAAAAGCTTTAGTTCCATCATAATAATTACCCGAAGCAATTTCCGAAAAAGCAGCATCTAAACATTCATCAACTCTTCGATCCGTGTACATTGTTATTCCCGCACCAGAATTAAGCATATAAAATTCACGATTTGCCATATCAACTAAAAATAATATACCATTATGTGAATCAGTAATACCAAAAGAATTATAATCATAAAAATCCTGAGCATAAGCCTCTGTAGAATCCTTCGTATTTTCTTTTATTGTAACAATTGCTAAATCCAAATCATAATCATCAATATAATTAGTCACTAATGAATATAACTCTTTTTCTTGTTCATCAGTATAAAGATCCGCAAAATCATAAATTTTTTCTGCCTCATCTACTGCTGGAGTTGATAAAACAGCATCTATTTTAGAATCATCAACCACAATATTTTCATCAGATACTAAATAACCATTTTCTTCTGTTCTCTCATAAGTTTTCGTACTAGCAAAAACATCAATACTTAAAAAAAGCAAAAACACTATAATAGTACAAGTAAATACTTTCATAAATTTTCTCATATCATTACCCCACAAAATATAAAATTGCTGTCAATATTACAAAAAAACCAACAAA
Organism: bacterium; assembly: GCA_029099845.1. Lineage (GTDB taxonomy): Bacteria > Bacillota_I > Bacilli_A > RF39 > UBA660 > CAG-877. The sequence continues at coordinate 29,190 of JAQXOT010000025.1, read as the reverse complement.
TAATAAAATTGACCATATAATTGATTCTTTAACACCAATTGGTATATTTCCAACAATTTTTCCAGTTTGACCATTCATCGCAAAAATATATACTTTACCATTATAATTAATATTAACCATCCAAACAGGAAGCATTATATAATTAGACTTTGTTTTTACAATATTCATATTATTAGATTCAACAGTACTACTTTGATGTCTAATTCTTGATTGTAACACCTCAACACAAGTACCACTAGTTCTCTCTAAAGCCCTATTTAAGGCGACATCTTCACTAACATCATACTTTTCTGCCATAAATCCAGATAAATAAGCATGATTATATTCTTTCAGTTCGCGGTAATCAAAAGGTTCTAAAGAATCCATCAAATCATCATCAAAACGTGAAGAAGCATCAGCTAAAACACCACTATACTCCAAATGACCACTCATATCAACATTATATCTAGAGATCTCCGTATATTCATAATCATAATCACTCCAAGCACGAACATCTCTTGCTAAAAATACAATATTTCCATCTGCAGTAAAATCATAAGACCAAAATGGTATATATACACCAACAATTTTTTCAATATTCTTAATATCTTTAAATGCTTTAGGCATCAAAGGTTTTCCCTTCGTTAAATTAGTAAAAGCACTAACAGCATCATCTTTAACTTTTTTAAAAGGAATAATCAAATTAGGTGCTCTTCCATCATCAATTTTATCTTTCAAAATAGCTGTACTACCACAATAAACGCAAAAAGTAGCCGTAACTGTTTCATCCGCCATAATCTCTGCGCCACAGTTCTTACAACGATAAACGTCAACATTTTCCAACTTTTTTACAACACTTTGTGCTGTATTAGCTTTACTACTACTTGCATTCTCATATTTTTGCATTTCTTCTAACGAAAACTTACTGCCGCAATACTCACAATCCCACTTTTGAATTTTAGGATTAAAAGTAATTTTAGCACCACAGCTTGGACATTTATTGTCCAACACATCCACTATCTATCACATCCAATTCTTTATTTATACTTATATCATACCATTAATAAAAACTGAATACAATCAAATAATTAAGAAAAACTACCTCAAAGGTAGTTAAAAAACTATTATTTTTTCTTATTTTTAGGAACTACTTGTACTAAAATTTTCCCATCCTTTGAATTACAATCAATATTAATATTAAATAATTCTTTTTCTTTATTATTATTCATAAGATCACCACTTTAATATATTAATAAATTCAGAAAAAAATACCAAAAAAAGAATATAGAAAACTATATTCTTTTACATTTTACTTTACTGAAATAACTGTTTTTCCACCCATATATGGTTGTAAAACTTTAGGTATTTTTACACTGCCATCTTCTTGATAATTATTTTCTAATAAAGCAATTAAACCTCTAGGAGTAGCAACAACTGTATTATTTAATGTGTGTAAATAATAAGTTCCCTTCTCTCCCTTAGTTCTAATACCTAAACGTCTAGCTTGGGCATCACCTAAATTAGAACAACTAGCAACTTCAAAATATTTCTTTTGACGTGGACTCCATGCTTCAATATCACAAGATTTAACTTTTAAGTCTGCCAAATCACCACTACAGCACTCTAATTGTCTAACAGGTATGTCCCATTGTCTAAATAAATCAACAGTTAACTTCCACATCTTATTATACCAATCCATAGATTCTTCAGGTTCACAAATAACAATCATTTCCTGCTTTTCAAATTGATGAACACGATATAAACCTCTCTCTTCTAATCCATGAGATCCACCTTCCTTACGGAAACAAGGTGAATATGAAGTCATATTAATTGGCAAAGACTCCTTCTTAATAATTTGATCTTTAAATTTTCCAATCATAGAATGTTCAGAAGTTCCAATCAAATATAAATCTTCTCCCTCAATTTTATACATCATTGCTTCCATTTCTGGAAAAGACATAACACCAGTAACCACATCACTATGAATCATAAATGGTGGAATAGCATATGTAAAACCATGATCAATCATATAATCTCTAGCATAAGCAATCATAGCCTCATGAAGTCTAGCAATATCACCCATCAAATAATAAAATCCTTCACCACTAGTCCTTCCTGCCGCCTCTTTATCAAGGCCATTAAAAGCCATCGCAATATCAGCATGATATGGAATTTCATAATCTGGAACTACTGGTTCACCAAATCTCTGCACCTCAACATTTTCACTATCATCTTTTCCAATTGGAACTGAAGGATCCATTATCTGTGGAATTACCAACATTTTCTCTTTAATTTGTTTACTTAAAACAACCTGCTCATCTTCTAAAGCCTTAATTTCATCGGTCATAGTAGCAATTTCTGCCTTAATTTTGTCAGCTTCATCAACCATCTTATCCTTCATTAACTTACCAATAGAAGCACTTAGCTTATTCTTTTCAGCTTTTAAGCCATCAACACGAACTTGTACTTCTCTAACTCTAACATCAAGAGCCTTAACCTCATCAACCAAGACAAGCTTTTCATCCTGAAATTTTTTCTTAATATTTTCCTTTACTAAATCTGGATTTTCTCTAATCAACTTAATATCTATCATAACTATCCTCCTATCAATCATTAAAACAAAAAAGAATAGCACCAAGGAGTGCATAAACATACACGGTACCATCCTTTATTTAACTCAATTAGATAACGGTATTTCTCCGGAATTTCTTCATCTATAGAGTAGATAAATAAGTACTTAATATCGTTTTCACCAACCACGAATTCTCTACAATTAAATCTTCTTATTATTAGTTCTAATCATCGACTTGTCTTTATTATATTCTTAATTTTAATTTTTATCAAGACTATTTACGACAAATAACACCATCTTTAGGCAACTCTACATTAAAATTCTTCTTAGGATAAACTTTATTTAGCTCGGAAGAATTAACCTCATCAATTCCATATAACGTATCATCAACTGAAATATAATACTCTAAATCTCCCGCATAATTAACAACTCTAATATATCCTCGATAATATCCATCACTCAAAGAAGAAGTTGAAACCCTAACACTATTAAAATAACTACCGGCGTTATCAAAAGTAATATAATACTCAGTCTGTAACTCTAAACTAATTCCATTAGAGCACTCATAATTATCCTCTTTAATACTATCACTAGCATCCTTAACAATTGCCTTAACATCTCTAATAAAAGACCACGTTTTTATCTGCTGATATTTATTAAAAAACCATTCACGTTTATTATAAGCCATCAATAAAGCCGCCATAATAATAAAAAGGAAAAACAAAGTTAATATTACTCTATTAAATTTATATAATACTTCCATTGGATATTTATCTTGTACCTTATTAACATATACTACTCCATTATAACTAGTAGTAGAACTAAATGCCAAAATAGGTAAAGCAAAAATTCCAACTAAAAGTGTAAACCAAGGCCTCTTACCATAAACCTTACCAACATTATAAAATAATACCATATACATAATTATGCCAACAATTGGAATAAAAAATAAAATAAAGAAAAGCCCACTACCCATAACTATCTTACAAAACAAATATAAATTATAAAAAGGTATTAATGCCTTCCACCATTTCTTATCCGCTTTCATAAACAATAATTCTAATGAATACATAAAAATAAATGAGATTGAATATATCAACAAAAAATAAATAAATTGATAATCCAATAACACAGATAAAATATTACCCTTAATTTTTAAATTTATAAGGAAAAAAATAACAATTACCATTACATATATAAATATATTAAAAAGTGCACAAAAAGTTAAATTACCCGCATTATTAGCCAATATTTCATTAGGTCGCGAATTACTAAATATTGATAGCTTAGAAGGTTTACGAACGGTTCCCTTACCAATTATATAAGTTCCATCATTAAGATTACTACCATGTTTGGATTCGTATTTTTTCATATATTCATTACTTGGATTTTCATAATTTAACTGCCCACATTTTAAACAATTTCGTTGCCCCTTACGCATCTTCTCACCACAGCGTGGACAAAATATTAACTCATCTTCCTTCATATCATCACCTACCATACTACATATAGTCTATCACATAAACTAAAAATTAAAAAGAAAAAAAGAAAAGCTAAACTTTTCTTAAAAATAATATTTATAATCTTACTTTGCTTCTATTATCAACTTAATAGCCGTTCTCTCTTCGCCATCAATAGCAATATCCTGAAAAGCTGGTATGCAAACTAAATTTTTCCCGCTTGGAGCGACAAAGCCTCTCGCAATAGCTACTGCCTTTATAGCTTGATTTAAAGCTCCAGCACCTACTGCTTGGATCTCAACAGTACCTTTCTCCCTAAAAACATTAGCCAAAGCTCCTGCTACACTATTAGGATTAGATTTACTACTTACTTTAAGTGTTTCCATATATATTAATTCCTCTCTTTCTGTAATAAATATTATGAAAAAAATTAATATATATTCCACTTTTATTCAGAATACCAAGTAGTTGCTATTTTTCGCTTTTCTATTTCTTCTCCATCTAAATAAACATGTAAGAATGAAGTATAACCTCTTTCCCCAATTTGTATAGATGAAGTAGCATAACTTCTTCCCTTCTTAGCATCGTGATTAGACCAAAAATCAACATAGACTGTTCCCCCTACGGCATAAGCCGAAATATAAATTGGATAATCATAAGTATTCCTAAACTGCATATCAACATTCCATCCACTAGAGTAACTAGCAACTGTAGCATCAAGTCCCCCAGGAACATAGACTGATTTTGCTTTATGAGGATATCGTTTAACTATTTCTAATCCTCCAAGTAAAGCAGCATTATAAACCGTAGTGGCAATTTGGCAAACACCATTACCAACAAATTCATAATAAAAAACATATCCTTCTTTATCGTATGGACCAGCATAGTTAAAAAAAGAAAAAACTTCACCTGGCCAAATAATAGCTCCATCAATATAATTTAAAGCTGTTCGTAAATTTATCGCCCTAGTAATATATGGATTAAATTCTGTTGAAAAACTAGAAACCTTAGTATCAATAACTGCTAAATTCTGATTTTTATTAGCTTCCGTTACTTCTCCAACCAATTCAATCGTTAAATCATGAAACATTCTATTATCAAGCGCCTCAATAATTCTATCGACAGAATCTGATACATTCAAGCTATATCCTTCAATTCCTGGAACATATGAAAGAACTCGATCAGAACTCATCACTAAATCATCATAAACAAGATTAACATCAACTTCTTTTTTGATTTCCGTAAGTATTTTAGTCAAATAATTCCTATCATATTTTAATTTATAATGATAAACTTGTTTTTCTTTTCCACTTACTCTTGCTAATCTATTAGTATAGCTTAGTTTTTCTTGTTCTTCCTTAATTTCTTCAATTATTGCTGCCTTATCAATTTCAAGCCCTAAACTACGAAAAGTATACTTATACTCTTTATCATGAGCCTTAAAAGTAACCGTAGTATTTAAAATACTATCACTATAAAATTCAATCCTTTTATCTAAATAAGCAAAGCCAACATCTGATATCTTATACTCCCCCAAATAAGTATTTGGATAAACTACATCATTATACTTTAAAACGACACAAAAATAAAATAAAAATACAATAATAACTACTAAAACTAAAAAAGCTAATATATATATTCCCAAAATTTTAAGAATCTTCTTTTGCCCCCACTTATCAAACATCTAATACACCTACTTTTTTATATAATTAATCAAAACATCACTAACCTTCATATAGCCTTCATCCGAAAGATGTAAACCATCAACTGTATATTCTAAACGCAATAAACCATCTTCATCAACCAATTCATTATATAAATCAATATATGTAGCATCATACGTACTAGCCATCTGCTTTAATTTTTCATTTATCGCAATAATATCAGCATTTTTTCTATTACCATTAACAACATTTAAAGAAATTTTCTCATTATCACTATTATTAATTGGATAAATAGACTCAATATATAATTTAGCATAAGGTCTATTTTCTTTTATTTTTTTAATAATTTCTTCAATATTATCAACAATCTTATCATTATCAACTAAAATTTCTAAATCATTAGTACCTATCAAAAGAAAAACTTTAGACGGATTATATTGATAAACCATCTTCTCCATATTTTCTAAAATATTACTTGTTGTATAACCAGATACTCCACTATTAACAACCGGTAGGCCTTCATAATATTTATCTAAATCATAGAATTCTGTAATTGAATCTCCTAAAAACAAATAATTATCATCTACTATTTTTTCTTCTTTTACTTGCGTCTTAACAACAACTTTTTCCTTGCTATGATCAAAAGTAATAAAATGATATAAAATAAAAAGTCCCAAGATAAAACAAATCACTACCAATATAGCAATTATAACTCCACTAATTTTTGAACCCTTAGAAGAATTAAATTCTTCATTAGCCTTTTCTATTTCATCTAAATAAAGTACTTCCGTTTTATCTATTGTTGCAATCTTTAAGCCACCTTTAGCAAAACTAACATCCAAATTTTGCGTTGAATCTAAATTATCACGCTTAGTATTATCATCCTGTTGATATCTATTATATGTACTACTAATATCTTTAACATTTTTCTTTTTAGCCATAAATCATCCCTCTAACAAAAATCATTATATCATAATATACAAAAATAAAGAGAAATATCTCTATATTTCTCCAGAAAAAATGTCTAGTAATGAGTTAAATAATAAATCAAAATAACTAAGTTTCATAATTTTTTTATTTATTGTAAGATCCTCTTGTGCAACAACTTTCTTATTTTCTAATACTTTAATATTTCCAACCACTGTTCCAACAGATGCTGGTAACTTAATATCACTAACATCTATCTCATAAGTATAATGATGTTCTTTTCCATCTAAATCCTCAATAACAGTTAAATCATCTTTTAAAACCACATCGATCGTATCAACACTAGCCTTATCTAATTTTATTTCCTTAACAATACTCCCCTTTTCTTTTAAAACATTCTGCTTAACATTATTAAATCCATAATCCAATAACTCCATAGCTTGGGCATTTCTAAGCTTACTATCATTAACGCCTAAAACAATTCCAATCAATCGTAAACCATTTCTCTTAGCCGTTGCCGCTAAACAATAACCAGCAGCATCAGTATGCCCCGTCTTTAATCCATCTGCACCTTCATAAAATCTTACTAATTTATTTGTATTAACCAACCAAAACTTGTTGTCTGTATCCTCTCGCAAATAATCCTCATACATAGAAGAAAAACGTAATATTTCAGGATGATTAACAACTAACTCCCTAGCTATCATTGCCATATCATAAGCACTAGAATAATGTCCTTCTTCATCAAGCCCCGTGCAATTTTTAAATTGCGTATTTTTAAGTCCCAATTTTTTTACTTTCTGATTCATTAACTTTACAAATTTTTCCTCACTGCCACTAATAACTTCAGCCATTTGAACAGTAGCATCATTACCACTAGCCATCGATATGCCTCTCATTAAATCCTCGATTGTTATTTTTTCTCCCTGCTGCAAATAAATTTGTGAGCCTCCCATTTCAGAAGCATTTTTACTAACAGTAACAACATCTGACCATTTAATCTTCCCAGCCTCTACTTGCTCTAAAATTATAATTTGTGCCACCATTTTAGTCATCGACGCAACCGCTACCCGTTTATCCTTTTCTTTTTCATAAATAATTTTTCCAGTATTAGCTTCTATTAATATTCCACTAACAGACTCTAAAAGTACATCATCTTTTGCTAATATTTGAGTTGGATATAATAAAGTACATAAACACAACACACAAATAAGTATTTTTTTCATGTCTACCTCCTATCACTTTTTATGTAAAACAAACTAAAATTATACATAAACTAAAAATTTAATGCTATTATATAATTAGGTGATAATATGACAGTAGTACGAAAAAAACGTTTAAAATTAAAAAAGAAAAACTTTACAATCTTTATCATATGCCTAATTATAGTAATCACCAGTATAATACAAATAGTTAAACTGCTTACTAATGCTTTAAAAAAAGAAAATATAAATAATGAAGAACCAGAAATAAAGGAAACTACCACAGCCTTTGAAAATGCCGATAAATTAAACTACTACATTAAAGAAAATGAACAACGTTATCAAAATTATCGAAAACTAAATAAAACTCTAACTACAGAACAAATCGTAACTGAAGTAAATATTGGTCTAGATAAAGATTACTACACTGATTCTACTGAAACTATAAACTTAAACACACCATACATATTAGTAAATAAATATCACTATTTATCGGAAAACTACATACCAGAAAACCTAAGCACTATCAGTAATCAATATGCTTTAAAAGATATGCAACTAGTAGATTATGCAAAAGAGGCCTTTGAAAAAATGGCCAAAGATGCCAAAAAAGAAAATCTATCTATAATCGCCATGTCAACCTATCGTAGTTATAATTACCAAGTTAATCTATATAATCAATATGTAAAACAAGACGGAAAAGAAAAAGCCGATACCTATTCTGGTAGAGCCGGATATTCAGAACATCAAACAGGATTAGCTGTTGATGTTTATAATGGTAAAGAATCCTACACAAATTTTGAAATAACAGAAGAATTTAAATGGATGCAAGAAAATGCTTATAAATATGGATTCATCTTAAGATTTCCAAAAGATAAAACTAAACAAACAGGATATGAATACGAATCATGGCATTACCGCTACGTAGGAGAAGAAATAGCAACATACATTCAAGAAAATAAATTATCATATGAGGAATATTATGTTCAAAACATAGAAACAAAAAAGGTTCATTAATCAATGAACCTTTTTAATTATTTAAAAAACTAGTCATATTTCTTTTTAAAATAACTAAATAAATGCCAAAACAACGTATATATAACCCAAATTAAGAAAACTAAATTACTAATTTGAATAAAAGCCAAAATCAGACTATTTGTATATAATTGTACCTTATCTGCCAAATCAATGCCACTATGAATAACTTCCCCAATAAAGCTAAAAAACAAAAAATATAATATTGCAAAAGACAAATAATTAACTATTTTTTTTACAATAGTAAGCTTATTACTCATAATAGTAACAATTATAAATATAGTAACTAAAAATATCATAAGAAAATAAATAACTGTAGATGGAAAATAAAAATATTGCATTAGTCCCTTCAATAAAAAATCAATACAATAAATAGTATAATCTTTGTTTAATAAGAAAACTATTACTATAAAAATACTAACTGTCAAAATACCAAGATAATTAACAATTTTTCTTTTATATTTAACATTAAGCCCCAATAGAACAAAGAAAAGAAGTGTCAGTATGAATAATCCGATCTCTAGAAAAGAAGAAAATGCATAATTAAAAACTAATTGCAACTTTTCTAAAAGTCCCATAAACATACTACCACCTCCACTAATTTTAAACCATCTCTGCTATATAAACAGTTTGCTTAGTACTATCATCTTTAGTACAAGTAATTAAAGTTAACGTAGTTTTATCATAATTTCTTATAATTGTAACAGAACCATCTTTAGGAACATCGTAAATATTAACTAATTTATAATGATACTTTACTTTATTATAAGTAACATATATATCGCTACCAATCTTTAATTTATATAAATATGCAAAATATGAAATATAAGCATCGCCTGAATGGGCCATTAAAATTAAATTACCTCTATCAACATCAGGCATCAAAGAGCCATTAACAACTGATACATTATACTTGATATCATTGTATGGAGAATCAATTCCATAAAATCCTCTTTTTAAACTAATTCTTGGTATTTCCAAAACCCCTAAATACTTATCATAATCAACTGCTGGTGGCTGATTATTTTCTTGTGATGAAGAATTTATAATATTATTTTCCTCATTAGATGCTACCTCATCATTAGGTAAAATCTCAACTTCCGGTATATCTGTAATAATATTCTCATCACTCATACTATCAGAGATAAGTAACATCATATCAGAATAAACAGACTCTCTAATAGTCAATAAATGATTTGAAAAAAGAATAATTCCTCCAAAAAATACAAGTAAAGAGCCAATTATTAATAAATGACTCTTCTTAATTTTTTTATTACTTGTTTTCCCCTGGTTTAACGTTTGCATAAATAATACCAACACCACTAAGTAATATTATTAATCCAATAAAGTAAATTGTTTGCGCCGTACTCATTCCTGTATCTGGAACTTTAGGTGTATAATTAAGAGGAATTTCTGCACCCTTGCTAATATTGTTATTTACAGTATTAACACTCGTAATAGTTTGAGCACCATCTGCAACATAGTAATGCCCTTCATATGTCTTAAATGAACCAGTAACAGAAAAATTAATAGACTTATTATCTTCCGTAACTTTATCAATTGGTGTTCTTAAATAAAGCTTATCAGTAGCTGTCAAATTAGATAAATCTTTAATTTCTTGACCATTAGCATCTACTACAAATGTACCTTCTGGGGCTTTATCTATTTTTAACTCAAAGCCATTGAAATTATCCGAAGGACTACCAACAACTGAAATAACTGAAGTCTGATAATATTTATTATCTTGTGTAACAGAAATATCATTATTATAATTAATAGTTAAAGTTTTATTAGGTACTGTTCTATTACTTAAAGCTCTATTAACTAAATCTTCGATTGTATCATATAAAAGAGGATCATCAGCAGTAACACCACCATTTGATACTCCACCAGTAGCTGGATTCATTGTATGGTAAACAAGGTCTCCTCCATCATATAAAATTACACCTCTAGCTTCTTTTATCTTTGTCAAATCTTCTGGTGCAATATAATTTGGACTAGTTCCAGTAACAGAATTATCTAATTGCCCATTATCAAGAAGATCTTCTGAAGTATATAAATACATCCAAATAGCAACCTGTGAAAGCCATGTTTGTAAACCATCATCTGCAAATGTACTAAAATCTTTATTAGGATAAACATTGGCCATCAAATAAAGTAAACCATAATCAGTAATTTGTTCACCCTTACTGTAAAGTGTACCATTTGGAAAATTTACTCCATGCTCCAAGCAAAATACTTGAATATCTCCATCAGTAAAATAAGGAATTACAGAAAATCCAGTATCACTCTGATATTCTGCTTCACCAACTTTTGAAGTAAATGTATCAGGTAAATTATAACTAACATCAGGGATAGCATAAGAATTACCTGTAAAGCCAACAACTACTACCGTAACAATTAAAATTGCTGCCATTACTAAAGAAGCAATAGTTGTTTTAGAATTAAATTTTTTTTTCGTTTGGCGCTTATTTTTTTTGTTTTCGCCCATATCTTCCATATAAATTTTTTCCATAATCAAACCTACCTTTATAAGAATATTATATCACACAATTATTATTTTAAAAGTTTTTTTACTCAATAATGAAAATATTTTCAATAAAACTAGCCTCAAACTTTGTATCAGAATAGATCCTTGCTAAAACATCACCTTTACGAACTTTCTGACCAACCATTTTTTCTAAATAAATTCCAACTCCATAATCAATACTATCTTCTTTATTTATTCGCCCAGCTCCCAAAGAAACTGACAACTTTCCAAATTCCAATGCATCAATAGCAACAATAGTTCCATATTTACTAGCTTTTATTTTTTGAACTTTCTTATTAACTTTAATACCCTTTATATCTCCACCTTGCTCCTCAACCATCTCTAAAAATTTATTATAAGCGCTCAAATTCTTAATACTCTTTTTAACTAATTTAACTGCTTCATCTTTAGAAATTTCTTTACCCATACTCACCATTTCACTAGCAAGTTCAATACATAAATCTACCAAATTACTCTTTTTTTCTTTACCACGTAAAATATCAATAGCTTCTAAAACTTCCAAGCTATTACCAATTGCATGACCTAAAGGAACGTTCATATCACTAATGATTGTTCTTACCTCACGATTATAAAACTTACCAATCTTAATCATCAATTGGCTTAACTTGTTAGCATCTTTTTTTGTCTTAAGCAAAGCACCCTTACCAACTTTTATATCAATAAGAATTTTATCAGCACCACTAGCAATTTTTTTACTCATAATACTAGAGGCAATTAAAGGAATTGAGGAAACCGTTCCCGTCACATCTCTTAACGCATAAATAACTTTATCCATTGGTGCCAAATCTGCCGTTTGACCAGTAACAACAAGACCTATATCTTTAACTTGTTTTTTAACTTCTTCTTCCGTTAAATCAACTCTAAATCCAGGAATACTTTCTAACTTATCAATAGTTCCACCAGTATAACCTAATCCTCTACCACTCATTTTAACAACGGGAACACCTAAACTAGCTACTATCGGTGCAATAACCAACGTTGTCTTATCACCAACCCCACCAGTTGAATGCTTATCCACTTTGATACCAGGAATATCAGAAAAATCTAAAATATCACCACTTTCTATAAATATTTTAGTAAGTGCAAAAATCTCATCATCAGACATTCCCCTAATACAAATTGCCATCAATAAAGCTGACATCTGATAATCCTTAACCTCACCATTCAAATATCCTTTAAAAAAGAAATCAAGTTCACTATAAGTTAATGCCCGTCCTAATCTTTTCTTATTAATAATTTCTACAATCATAAAATTTCCTTTCTAAAAACATCAGTTTTCCTAATATTAAACCCTAATTTATCATATAACTGATGTGCCTCTACTCTAGATTTATTAGATGTCAGCTCAACATAAGATATCCCTTCTTCTTTACAAATTTCAAATGTCTTATTAAATAAAGAAGTCGCAATACCTTTATTTCGATATTTACTCTTTACACACACATAATTAACATAACAATACTTACAATCTAATACACTATCATACAATCTATTAATAGTTAAGTAGCCAACTATCTCATCAGAAATAGTCGCTACTAACTCAATATTAGTCTTATTATAAACATTTTTTTTAGTTATTCCATAAACATCAACTAATAATTCATTCAATGAATCTAAATCACCATCATCATAATTCCTAATTACTACATCCACATTATCTCACCCTAAAAAAATTATAACACAAAAAATTATCGTAAAATAGTTTTACCAACAAAATTATCCCAAATTTCATATAAATATTAAAATAAAGATTAACTAATTAATAACAAATTATTATACTAACACCATTACCGTATTATAACCGACTTTTTACCAACAGCATTATAAATAGTTTCTAACTGACTTTTTGATAAATACCATTTATTTTTACCATTTACCTGTGTCCATGGATCTGTAACAATTTGTTCTTGTGTAATTTTATTATATCCAGTAAGCAATAAAACATGTAAATTTCTAGGCGCCCCCTCTATCCATTCTTTTGGAGTCTTAAAATAACTGGTTGCATAAATAACTACAGGATTATTATTTAAAATTTCATTATCTAAATCATCAAGTGAATAACCTGTCCCATCTATTACATTTTGATTAGAGGAAGAATTTCTTCCAAATTCTGCTAAGGCATTAGGTGCTATCCAATGTGTAATTGTCATTGGATCTAGACCAAAAATATCATGTGTAAATCCCTCATAAGCATTATTATTTTTTGATTTAGGCATATCAAGTGCATATTGTTGTAGCGTCATAGATTGCAAATAACCTTTATACTGTAACCCCATTAAAAGTGAAGCCGCTTCACAACCATTTAAAACATTATTATTATTTTGGCTAATATAAGGAACATTTAAAATAACCCAAGCATTTCTTATTTTTTCTTCTCTACTTTTCCTTGCCTCTTCTTCCCGTATATTAAGAATATTAATCGCATTATTCAATTCATTATTTTTATTTTCAACTAAATCTTGTTGCTTTAATAACGATAATTTTCCTCTAACACTTTCTACCTGATCTTTTGTTACATTTTCTTTTAAATTAGTCTTTTCTAAATCTACAAACAACTCATCTATTTCTAGTAATACACCATCAATAGTACTTTTTTGATTTTTTATTTCCACTAAATCCGCTTCGAAATACTTTTGATATTTTGGTAAAAGGTCACTATAATTTTCCTCAATCTCACTTATCGTATTCAAGTCAACTGTTGAATTTAAAATCTTATTTGGAAAACTATTATTAATTTCTTCTTTCAATATAAAATACTTTTTAAGTTCTCCTATTTCATTTATTAGTTGCCCTTTTTCTTCATCATGTCTATTAATTTTTTTTACTTCTGCTTCTACTTTTTCAATCTGTGATAGTGATAATTCTTCAATAGGATCCTTATTATCATTAAATAGCTGATAATAACTTTTCTTAGTAGTGATAAAATAATCTTCCTCTTGCTGATATATATCATATTCAATATATATACCAGAAAACATTAATAATGCACTAATCAATATCAAAAAAAAGCTAATTCTTCTACCCAACATACTATCACCTATTATAATAAATAGTATCATAAAGAAACTACTTTTTAAAGAAAAAATCACAATAAAAACAGACTTATTTGTCTGTTTCCACTTGAGCATCATCAGCTTTTTTATTACTCAAAAAAGTTATTTTTTCAGCAACTATATCAATAACGTACTCTTTTTTTCCTTCCTCCTTTTCAACAATCCTTGATTGTACTCTACCTTTTACACCAATAATATCACCTTTAGAACAATATGCTGCCGTATTTTCTGCAATATTTTCAAATGCTATGCAATCAATAAAGTCTGTATCATACGTACCTTCCATATTTTTGAAGCTTCTTGGTATAGCAAGACAAACAGTAGCAACTTTTTTGCCCTTATCTGTTTTATTAACTCTTATATCTCGTGTCAATCTTCCAACTAACACTACTTGATTTAGCATACTTCACCTCCTTTCAAATCAAATAATATTAGATATACCGATTCTATTCAAATGACCAAAATACCAAAACAAACCTTTAATCCAAAAGAAAAAATGAAATTCCCTAAACGAAAATTTCATTTTTAATTTCAAAACAGATTAAATAAGCAAGTTTAAAACATTTATAAATTTCTCTTAATAAGTTGATTTAATTCCACTGCATATTCCATTGGTAACTCTTCTCTAAACTTCTCTAAAAAGCCTAAAACTATCAGTTCCATAGCTCTTTCTCTAGAAATACCTCTACTCATTAAATAAAATAAATTATCTTCACTTATTTTTGATACAGTTGCTTCATGCTCAACACTACTTGTTTTATTAAAACATGCATTTACCGGAATCGTATCACTTTTAGATTTAGCATCTAAAATAAGAGTATCGCATTTTACATTAGCACTACTATTTTTAGCCGAAGCATTTATTAAAACTTTTCCCCGATAAGTAGCATTACCACCATTTCGCGCTATACTTTTTGAAATAATATTACTTTTAGTATTTTTACCAAGATGAATCATTCTAGCCCCACTATCTTGATCTTGACCATTAGAAGCAACCGAAATAGTAATACATGTACCCGAAGAATTATCTCCCTTAAGTACACAGCAAGGGTACTTCATAGTTACTTTACTACCAATATTTCCATCAATCCATTCCATTGAACCACCATCATCAACAAGAGCCCTTTTAGTTACCAAATTGTAGACATTAGGGGCCCAATTTTGAATAGTTGAATAACGACAATGACTATTTTTACCAACATATATCTCAACTACCGCTGCATGTAAAGATGACTCACTATATGTAGGTGCCGTACACCCCTCAATATAATGCAAACTACTATTATCATCAACAATAATTAAAGTTCTCTCAAACTGTCCCATATTCTTACTATTAATTCGAAAATAACTCTGCAAAGGTCTATCTAATGTTGTATTAGGAGGTATATAAATAAAACTTCCGCCACTAAACACAGCACCATTTAAAGCCGCAAACTTATTCTCACCATTATTAACAATTTTACCAAAATACTTCTTAACTAAATCAGGATACTCCTTCATTGCCATTTCAATAGAAGTAAAAATTACTTTTTTATTTTCTAATTCTTCAAGCATTTTATGATAAATTACTTCACTTTCATATTGAACACCCATACCACCTAAATGCTTTTCACTTTCCAAAACACCTAAATCATCTAGTTCCGAAACAACCGGTTTCAATACGTTATTCCAATCACTTTGAATTTTATCATCCTGAAGATTTCTCTTATAATAAATTATTTCTTCAAAATTTAAATCAATTTTAGGACCAAAACTAGGCATCTGTAATTTCTCAAACTTTGAAAAGCTATCTAATCTATAATCCAATATCCAGTCATCTTCACCTTTTATTTTAGAAATTGTTTTAACTTTATTAATATCAATTCCTTTGATTTCCATCATATCACCTAGTCTTCTTTTACTTTTTGTACCGCTTTTTCTCTTTCTCCAAAAAAATCATTCATTAAATTTCTAGCTTCTTCGTCTTTTTTAATAATACCAGACATTTTAGCAATATTTTTTCCATTACTGATTCTTTTTTCTGCAATACTAATACGATCTTTAAAGAATTCTTCAGCTGCTAATACATAATTCTCTAACGTTTCTAAAGAAACTTCCGAATTTTTAAAGACTTTTGCAAAATCACAAGAAGTTAAAACCCAACAAGGGCCAGTAACTAGTTCATTAGAAACATGATAAACCTTTGTTCCGTAGGAAAGTCCACCACTTGTAACATTTGAAATAGGTGCTCTCTTAAATACTGGATAAGCTTCTCCTAAACAAAATAAATTACTATAATTCCCATTACCATCAACATCAACTAAAATTCCTTTAGATAAACTATCAGATAATTCAATGCCATTATGCTCTGCATCAAAAAATCTTAAATCTGCAAGTTTTATTCTATTTGTCTTTATTTTCTCCATCATTTAACACCTCTAATATTTGTTCTATCGCTCTACATGGAATAAGCGCACAATTTTTTCTATTAGGTTGTTTACAAATTTCATCATAAACGTTTAATTCTCCTAAAATTAAAGAATCATATGCTTCCTCATTAATCATATTTTTATAATTATTAAGAATTGCCCTAACTTCTTCAACACTCTTACCAATTAAAGATCTAATCATAATTGAAGTTGCTGAAGTACTAATAGCACAAGCCTCCCCATCAAATCTAATATCAACAATTTTATTATCTTCTATTTTTACCATAAAATCTAAATTGTCAATACAATTTTCACTACTAGCATTAACTTTCAAATAACTATCATCATTTAATAACCCCTTATTCATTGGATCTTGATAATTATCCAATATTATTTCTCTTCTTAAATTACTATCCATACATACTCCTAAATAACAATCTTAAAAATATCCTGACTATTTTTTAATGCACTAACTAACTTATCAATATCACTTTTAGTATTGTATAAATACATACTAACTCTAACTGTATTTTTAACATTCAAATTATCTTTAAGCATCTTTGTACAATGATTACCTGCACGTACATAGATATGATAATGATTTAAATAAATGGATGTTTCTTGAGCAAAAACACCTTCAACATTAAATGCTAAAATCCCACTTTCTGAATTTTTATTATACAAAATAATATTAGGTATTTTTTCAAGTTCTGCCACTAAATATTTTTTAAGTTCCACTTCATAATCATGAATTTTATCCATTCCAATATTCATCAAATATTTAATAGCTTCTCCCAAACCAATAACTTCAGCAATTGGTGGAGTACCCGCCTCAAATTTAGCTGGAGTTTTCTTAAGCTCATAACTATTATCAGCTTCAAAATAACTATTCATCCCACCGCCATAACAAATTGGATCCATGTCATCTAATAGCCTCTCTTTTCCTACCAAAACACCAACCCCAGTTGGGCCAAGCATCTTATGACCAGAAAAACTTAAAAAATCAATATTGGCTTTTTTAAAATCAACCTTAATATGTGGAACACTTTGGGCACCATCTACACAAAACAAAATTCCTTTACTGGCACAAATCATACCAATAGTTTCAATATCACGAACATCTCCAATAACATTTGTTACATGAGCAATTGAAATAACCCGTGTTTTACTAGTTATTGCCTTTTCAACACTCTCAACAGATAAAGAATAATCACTAGATAAGTCCATATATTTAATTACAATCCCAATTTCCTCACTCAATCTAATCCATGGTAAAACATTTGAAGCATGCTCACTTTTGGTTAATAATACCTCATCACCTTTAGATAAATGCTTTTTCATATAACCAAAAACTACCATATTAATAGACATGGTTGTTCCACTAGTAAAGATTACTTCTTTATCGCTATTACAATTAACAAAATTTTTAACTAATTTTCTAGTATCATCATACAACTTATTAGTAATAATAGCAGCATCATAATCACCGCGATGAATATTAGATGTATGTTCAGTATAATATTTATCCATTGCTAAAACAACACTCTTCGGTTTTAATGTTGTTGCTCCATTATCAAAATAAGCGATGTCCTCCTCCAACATTGGGAAATCTTCTTTATGCAAGATATCACCTCCTAAATCTTTTCAATTTCATCTAAAAACTTAGTAATTTTAGAAATATCAATACTATCACTATTTATCAAAAAACCATTAAGCAATAACCTACTCGCAACATCGAAAGAAATACCACGACTCATCATATAAAATAAAGTATCCTCTTTAAAACTTCCAATATATGCTGCATGATTACTATCAACATCATAATTATCAATCAATAAATTAGGACATATTGTGCTTTTACCATCTGCCATGTTAATAATTTGATTATCTTGATTACAAATACATTTATCACTAGTCTTAGGAACATTACCCTCAACAAAATAAGTTAATTTCTTATTATAAACATTAACACCATGATTAAATACTTCACTATGAGTATTACTTGCTAAATGATTAATTCTAATTTTAAAAAGATTATCATCATAATTTATATTTGCATAATAATAATACAAAGTAACATTTTCCTTATTTATATTTATCTCAATATCACTACTACTATTAATAGAAAAATGATAAATAATAGTATCTTCATCAATATTATATTTATATTCATTATTTTTATTGTCATCTAATACATATAATATTTTATTCATTTATATCATTTCCAATCATAGAATATCCATTTTTTTCTATTTCAAAAGCTAATTCAAAAGAACCAGTTTTTTGTATTTTTCCATTTGAAAGTATATGTACATAATCAGGCTTAATATATTCTAAAACTCTTGTATAATGTGTAATTATTAAAACTGATGTTTGTGGATTTTCTTTCAAATACTCATTAATATTTTGACAAACTACTCGTAAACTATCAACATCTAATCCAGAATCTAACTCATCTAAAATAATAAATTTTGGTCTCAAAAATAACATTTGTAATATCTCATTTTTTTTCTTTTCTCCACCACTAAAACCAAAATTTAATGATCTATGCAACATACTACTATCTAGTTGCACTTTTTTCATTGCACCTTCCATATCTTTAATAAATGTATAAAGATTTACCTTTTCTCCCGCAATTTCTCCTCTAGCAGTACGTAAAAACTCACTATTAGAAACTCCCTCAATAACAGTAGGATCTTGCATACAAAGAAAAATACCTTTCTTAGCTCTCTCATCTACACTCAAATTCTTAATATCTTCACCATCAAAATAAATATTTCCTCGTGTAACTTCATATTTATAATGGCCCATAATAGTTTTAGAAAGTGTACTCTTACCAGCACCATTAGGTCCCATAATCGCATGAATCTCCCCTGGCGCAATATCTAAAGAAAAATCTTTTAGAATTTCCAAATCAGTATCTTTAATTTTTACACACAAATCATTTATTTTCATCATCATGAACCATCTCCATCTAATTACATATTATATCAAAAAACACTAAAAAAATGTTGAAATTTAAACACAACCTATTCTAACATAAAAAATTATATTTAACAATTTTTATTAAAATAAATAACATAAACATCAAAAATAAATATTTTTTCTAAATAAAATAATATAATTACATGTAGAATATATTATGCCCCTTAAACTTTAATGCCTAAATTATATCACATTAATTCCTTAAAATCACTACTATTCTTTTTACTCTAAATGCGAAAATTAAAAATATATTACCACCCTAATTAATACACAAAAAAAAGATGGCAAAAGCCATCTAATAACTATTCATCCAATAAATCTTTGGCATCAACTAATAACTTAGCTAAATTATCTTTGCCTGCTACTTGAGCACTAAGTTTTTCTAATTTTTCAGAGTCAACAGCAAGATCTGACTCTAAAGAAGCAATACGCTTTTTTAAAGTTTCATTTTCTTTAATTAACTTTTGATTTTCACTAAAGGCTTGACGTTTAAAGGCCAACAAATCATTCATTTTGGTTTGGTATGAATTAATCATATCACGTTGCTCTTTATTTTTCTTAATTAATTTAGAAAGCATAACAGCGGTATCCTCAATAATCGTATCATCTGCATTAAGCTCACTAGTAGTATTATCAACATCATCAAACTTCAAACCTTCAAATAATGACACACGTGTATCCTTATCACTTTTCTTAGGTAATTCAGTATTTTCTTTAGCTATATCCCTATCCTTAAACTCATCAACAGAATCAATAACTTGTGGGCTAACCGGATGCAACAATTTTTCTGGTTCTTCACTGCTTTTTGTAACTGGAGCATTATTACTAGACTCCATAGCCTTATCAATTACCTCTGGAGAAACTTTTGCTTCTTGAACATCCAAAAGTTCATCATCACTTGCTTTTTCTTCTTTGCTTTCTCCCAATTTATACTCATCAATTACAGAATCAACAGTATTCTTACTCATATATAAAGTCCCATTGTTTAAACCAATAAAACTATAATATTCATTATCTAACAAATTATTACCATCTAAATCAAAAACACTAGCTTCAGAAAATTGATCATTAAATATAAAACGACCACCATTACCCATCTTAGCATTCATTCGATCTTTGATAGTTGCAGGAGTTGTAACCAATTTTGTAGCTGCTAATGGATCCTTACGCATATTAACAGAATCAATAACACTTTGTGTAGTTGGGATTGCTTTTTCTACCAAAATGGCTTTATCAGAAATTGGTTTTATTGCCTTATTTTCAAAAGGAACTACAATATCACCATCACTACTAATAACACCAATATTTGACGCTACAACCAAAGGATCAATTGCCTCAACTAATGCCGTAGAAGCTACGCAATTACCATTACTTAACTTTTCACCGTCCAAAAAATAATACTGTTTTCCCGCATCGTTAATACCATATGTACATATGATATCACTACGATCCTTATATTTTACTTGTCCCTTTTGCACCTGCATCATACTAAACACCATCCCATTCTTATCATAAATATAATACCACAAATAAAACAGCAAAACAACTACTTTTCCAAAAAATATTCAATGCATAATAATTGCATTATTACCAAAATCACGTTAAAATTAAAATGGTGATAAGATGAAAGAACAAAAAAAATTAACTATTCAAATGAGTATCTTTGCTTTTATTATATTTATCTGTTTTGGTATTATCATATTAACAGAAAAAATGGCACCATATTATTCTTATAAAATTGATGAGAAACTAAATAAATACTTAAAAGAAAACTATGCCTCAATAATAAACGAATTAGAAATTGGTAATACTAATTATAAAAATACAGAATATCAATTAAAAATAGCATCTGCTCAAAATAGTAATTTGTATTTTTACCTAAAATATTCCAATAAAAAAATAACTGATACCTATCAAGAAGATTATTTAAAAGGAAAAACTTTACTAACAAATACCAGTAATAGTATTGCCGAAGAATTAGAAAAAAAATACAAAAAAAATTTTAAAATTACAATATTAACAACCCTAGATAATTTTAGTAACCAAACAAAAGAAAAAATTATTAAAGAAGAAAATGTTAGTTCACTTCCAATTTACACATTAGAAACTGATTTAATAATACCAATGGAAATTGAAAATATTATAAAAGAAATTAATAGTTTACATAATACTTTACAGCAAGACAATGTAAATCCTAAAAATTATAACTTTATTATTATTGATAAAAATAAGAAACAAAAAACACTTAAAATTAATAATTTAACTAAAGAAATTATTGAAAATAATGAAATACTAACTACTATAATTTATGATATAATTAATGATAATGATAGCAATATTTTAAATAAATATAATATAACATATGAACAAATAAAGGAGTGAATATATATGAAAGATTGCTTATTTTGTAAAATAATAAATGAAACCCTACCATCAAGCACTGTGTATGAAGATGATCTAATAAAAATTATTATGAATATTAATCCAAATACAAATGGTCACTTATTAATAATTCCCAAAAAACACTATGTAAATATTATGGATATTGATGAAGAAATAATCACTCATAGTCTAAAAATAACAAGAGAAAAAATATATCCATTGCTAAAAGAAAAATTAAATTGTGAGGGTCTAACGATTGCTGAAAATAATGAATTAGGACAAGAAATTAGACATTTCCATATTCATCTAATTCCACGTTATCAAAATGATGGAGCAGACATTTCCTACAAAAAAGAAAATTTAGATGATATTGGTGAAATATTTGAAAAATTAGTTATTTAGTTATATAAAAATACCAAGAACTCTTGGTATTTTTATATTATTCTATTTAACTTAATAATAAACTAATAGCGAGTAGCGCCTCCTAAAATAATAGCAAGTAAAATATATAAAATAATAATTACTATAAACGCGTTACTCCTCCTACAAGTTGTTGTATTTTCAGGACAAGACATAAGACACCTCCTTAAATATAAGCACCTAAAAGAATAACTAAAAGAATAAACAATACCAAAATAATAGCCGAAGAAGATACACAATTATTCACGTTTTTTCCTCCTTTTTATATGCTTTCATCTTATTTTATGGTAAAAACTAAATTTTGTGATGATATCAATCCATATTTATTGCATGAAAATAATTTTTTTGTTATTATAATTAATTGTATGGGAGGATATTATGAAAAATAAAAAATTATTTTTAGTTTTAAGTGCCCTTGCAGTTACCTCTTTAACTGTAACCGGCTGTGGAAAAAAAGTAGAATTAAAAGATGGTGCTGAAGTTGCCGTATCAGTAAAAGGAGCTAAAATTACAGCAACTGAATATTATGAAGAAATCAAAAAAAATAACATTACTACACTAATCGACATGATAGATCATGAATTATTAGATGAGAGTTACAAAACAGACGAAGACGAAAATGAAGCTGTTGAAGCTCAAATCAATCAAATTAAAAACTATTATGGTTCAGATGAAGAAACTTATAAATCAATTCTTTTACAATATTTTGGTGTTAACGATGAAGATGAATTTGAAGATATGTTAAGACTTGAGTATAAAAGAAACCAAGCTGTAAAAGATTATATAAGTGATAATTTAACCGACAAAGAAATAGAAAAATATTATGATGAAAACATTTATGCCGAAGTAAAAGCAAGTCACATTTTAATCTCTGTTGATGTTGCAGACGATGCTACTGATGAAGAAAAAGAAGAAGCAGAAAAAGAAGCACTAAAAAAAGCTAAAACAATAATTCAAAAATTAAAAGATGGAGAAAAATTCGCTGATTTAGCTAAAAAATATTCAACAGATGAATCAAATAACGAAAAAGGTGGCGACCTTGGCTACTTTGATCCTAATAGTATGGTAGATGAATTTAAAGATGCCGTAGTAGCTTTAAAAAACGATGAATATACCAAAGAACCAGTAAAAACTAAATTTGGATATCACATAATTCTTAAAACTGGTGAAAAAGAAAAGAAAGCATTAGAAGATGTCAAAGACGAAATCATAGAAGATTTAGCTGAACAAAAAATATCAGAAGATAATTCATTCTACTATGAATCATTAGTTAAATTCAGAGAAAGTAAAAAAATCAAATGGAATGATTCAGAATTAGAAAAAAGTTATAATGATTACATGGACAATTTGATTGAACAATCTAAAAAATAAAAATTGACTAATTCAGTCAATTTTTTTATATAAAACAACATCATCACTATCATATAATACACTATAATTATTATTATATTTCAAATAAGTATTAATCGGATATCTATCATTAACTAAAAAATAATCAAAATCATATTTATTAATTAATTGAACATAGTCACCTTGTAATAAAGAAATATCTAAATAATCCTCATAATTATACTTAGAATATAAATCTGCTCTACCATCTATAAAAACCAAAATACCATTATAAACTAACTCTCCACCATAATCATAAAAATTATATAATCTTTCTGGAGCCTCTTTTTTTATAATAGAAATAACTTCATTATCTAACGCTTTATAGCTTAAATTATCTTTTATAGTGGCAAGATTAACCATAAAAAATATAATAAGTATAACAGAAAATAAACAAATAGAAGAATTAGTACCTACATCATATTTCCTCTCTTCCACATAATTAAACACCACAAAAGACATAATTATATAGGTATATCCCCAAAATCTAATACTTTTTAATCCTAAGAAAACACTAATCATTAAAAGTATCAAATCTATAAATAAAATCTTCCTTTTACTAAAAAGAAAAATGCCAACAATTGCTAGTACCAATATAAAATATAAATAATGTTGAGGATTATTTAAGGTAGTAGCCTGCCACTCTGCAATATTATTAAGCATCACAGTATCTAGCATATTTAAATATGGATAAACAAGCATTTTACTACCATGTGGATTGATACAAATAGCTAAAATACATAAAATCGATACTAATAAATATTTCTTTAATTGTCTCTTATTAATCCTATGAGCCTCAATTTTAGAAAAACTAAATGAAAATAATCCAACAACAGCAAACACAACGCAAAATAAATAACTTAAATTACTAGAGCCACCATGAATATTAGCCCAAAAAATAGAAATAACTGGTAAAAAATATATTTTCTTTGAATTTTCATTTCTATATAAATCATATAAAAACCAAATTGTTAACGCAACAAAAACAAAACTAATTAGATGTGGCCTTGCCTGCATATAAACTATCAAAATCAAAGATGCAATAATCCACAACAATGAAAAGGGAATATTTTTTAAATAATTATTTTTATTAGCAAAAAATAAAATTAACAGCAAAGAAAATATACAAATAAATCCATATATCAACACATGAAGATTACCAAAAAGTAACTTTAATACATAAATAATAACTTCAAATAGCCATTCATGACTCATCCAATACTTTCCCTTAACTATCCACGAAAAAATATCTTTTCGTAAGATTCCATTTTTAAACATATATTCCCCCGCTTTAATATGCCAAAAATAATCTGGATCAATACGCATAGTAAGCAAGAAAAATAATACAAGTGAGAAAAGAAAAAAAACAATTAAAAATACAGTTTTATTCTTCCTAAAAAAAGACTTATTCTTCATAACTCAACCCCTTCTGATATAGCTTTCTTCTAACAACAAGTTCTAATTCCTTACCACTATATTTTCTACTATACTTTTTATACAACTTATCATACTCTTTTCTTGCTATATCATCATTACTAGAAAAATCATATTCAACAATAACCTTATTGATAACAGCTAAATCATATCCTGCCACAATTAAGTCATTAATTATTTTATTTTTCAAAACAACACCACCCCTAGTTCTATTGCTTTTTAAAGCCGTCTTAATAATTTTATTAATTTTTTCTACTTGTAAAGTTTCCGTAAACACTTTAATCTCATTATTAACAATATCACTACTAATACCTTTACTTAATAAATCATTCATAATTTTAACAGGTCCCTTAGACGAAGTAAGCATTTGATTATTAATATAACTCTTAGAAAAACTAAAATCATCAAGATAACCTTGAGATAATAACTTATCAATCACAAAATTAACCAACTCTAAAGGATATTCTTTTTTTATTAATGCATCTTTTAAATCTTTAGTACTCCTAAACCTAGACTTCAATAATTTTAAGCCAACATAATAAACATCCCATCGTTTATCATATTCCAAGATTTCATTCATTAAACTATCATCAAAATTTTTCTTTAAAAGTAACTCATATTTTAAAATCGTTTCTTCATATAATTCGATTTCTTTAAAATTTTCTAACTCTATTTTATACCGACCATTAGAAGTTTGCTTATATTTTAAAATTTTCATAAATACCACCTATAACTATTATACCAAAAAAAAGAAAAGAAAGAAGATTACTCTCCTTTCTTCTTAACAATAATCAAGCCTTCAGAAACTTCCTCAAGTGCCCTTCCAATATTCTTTTTACTCTTATAAGCAGCTTCCGGCATTTGTAAATATCCATCTTTAGAAATCTGCCTGCTCCTCCTAGCAGCAATATGAACTAACTCATATTTAGAATCAACAATATTAAGCAATCTATCAATAGAAGGATAAATCATGCATATCACACTCCCTACTATTAGCATAAACTGGCAATAAAAAATTATCAATAAAACTTACACAATTAGACACTAATATTTACACTATACTTTCAAATAAACTTTACAATAAAATTAATAAAAATTCAAAAAGAGAAAAGTCATAATTTACTTTTCCCCTTTAATACTAAAAACTTTTTAGCCTACTAATAAATTTTATTTTATCTAAATTGACAACAAGAACCACACTGAATATTACTTACCGTATTCTCCTCACTACAAGTATATTCTGGTCTATAAGTATGTTTATAAACATGATGATTAATTATACGAGTATGAATTGGGCATACATGTCCTTGCCCTTTTTTGATATATTCCTTATTTTTTAATGTATTTACATTTAGGATAGTTAGAACATCCAATAAATTTTCCATATTTTCCGATTCGTTCTGTTAATTTATTTCCACATTTTGGGCAAATCATATTATTTTCTAATTCTCTATCCTTATTAACTTTAATACGAATATCTTCCACATGTTGTTTTCTTGATTTCTTATCTTCAATATTATTATCTATAATAACATTAGCTAATTCTTTTATATCATTATCAACAATACTTTCATTATACTTTAAAATTTCATTCTCTAAAAAATCAACTTGTGTAACTATACTACTACTTTTAACATCAATCTTTGCTTGATTAGAGAAACAAATAACCGAAATAAAATATTTATCATCTAATTTAAGTAAATTTGATAAAGATTTTATATGACCATAATTTTGATGAATAGGATTTAGAAAATAACTTTTATTTTTACCTAAATATTGACACCATTTATTATCAAATTCTTTTCCCTTAATCAAACCATAATAATTTTTCATTTCAATAACAAAAATGCCAAATTTTGATAAAACTAAATGATCTATTTGATGAGTACCTTTTTCATCTTTTATCATAATATCATTAAACACAATATATTTATTTTTAGGTAATTTACCAAGTTCTAACTTTACCCAAAACTCACCCATAATTCCTCTAAATTTTGGATAATATATTTTCAATATTGTACATAATACTATTAAAATAATTGTATATAATAATAATTTCGGATTATTTGAATATATATTTATAATTTTCTCAATAAAACTTTTAATTACATCCATAAAATCACTTCCATAATAATTATATCACGATTCTAAATCAAATTATTAAAACTAACCTTAATATTTATTGTTTTGTCTTCAAATATTTCTATTTTATCAATTAAATTAATTATTAGTTCTCTACTAGGTTCTTTCATAGATAAAAACTTATTAATATACTCATTAATCATTTTGCTTTTAGATTCTTCATTAATTTTTTCATTAATAGTATTATTTAACTCGTTATATCTTTTTTGTTTTATATTTAATTCATTTCCTAATTTTACTTTTACTCTTTCAAATTGTTCTTCAGTTATCTTTTTATTTAACTTATCAATATAAATGATGTCTAAATTATTATTTATTTGCTTAATATCATTAGTTAGCATTTCTAACTCTTTTTTATTTTTTAACATGTTATCTTCAGTTAAATTATTTAAAACATCATTTTTAATTTTATCTTTGTTAATATAGTTTAAACACATATCAGTTAAAGAACTAAGAATTACTTTCTCTAATTCGTCATAGTTATTAGAATGAGTTGTACATTTTTTTTGTTTCATATAAGTTCTATAATAATTACAAATAGTATAGCATCTATTGTCTTTTTTTCTTCTTGCTTGTATTGAAATTCTATGACCGCAATCACCACAATATAAAAGTCCATCTAATAAATGATTTTCTTTCTTCTCATTTCTCCCTACATTTTTGGGTATTCTTTTTTGCACTTCATAAAAAGTTTCTTTATCAACAATAAGTTCATGAGTATTTTCTACTATTATATAATCTTTAGGATTATTTCTAACAACTTTTTTAACTTTATAATTAACTTTGTTTCTTCTATTTTGTACCATATCACCTATATACATTTGATTAGTTAAAATATCTCTAATTGTTTTAGAATGCCACTCTCCATATTTCAAATTATAATTACTTTTCCATTCAAAACTATAATATTGCGCTGGTGTTTTTATTCTTTCATTAGTTAATTGTTTTGCTATTTTATAAAATGATAACCCTTCTAAGCTCATATTAAATATTCTTTTTACAACTAATGCTTGTTCTTCATTTATTACTAGATGATTTTTATTATCCGGATCTTGTTCATATCCAAATGGAGTTCTACCGCCAACAAACTTACCTTCCTTTTGTTTTGCTCTTAAACTTGATTTAATCTTTTTCGAAATATCTTTCGCGTACATGTCATTCATTATTGCCTTGAATGGTGCTATATCATTATTAGAACTATCTAAAAAGGTGTCTATATTATCAGTAACAGCTATATATCTTACATTATGTTCTGGAAAATATTTTTCTATTAAATTACCAGTACCAATATAATCTCTTCCAAGTCTTGACATATCTTTAGTAATAACCATATTAACTCTACCTAATTCAATATCATTTAATAGTCTATTAAAATCAGGTCTATCAAAATTAGTTCCACTATATCCATCATCAATATAAATATCATAAACTCTTAAATTATTTTCTTTTACATATTGAAGTAATAAACTCTTTTGATTTGTAATACTTTCACTCATCATTACTTTATCATCATCTTCACGAGATAATCTTATATAAATACCAACATTATATACCTTATTTATACTCCTTAACAATTCTTACCTCCTT
>JAQXOT010000024.1 GCA_029099845.1 bacterium | reverse complement strand
ATTCTTTAAATACTATGGCTCCTCCTAGTAATTTAGAAATTAATAATATTCCAAGTAATTCTAATTTACAAGGAAATACTGTGCCACAACCTTTAAATGTTCAACCAATTAATACTATAGCTTCTAACCAAGAGCCTATGGTTAATAATATGACTATGCCTAATTATGATAATTCTAAATCTAATAATGTTAATGTAAGTACAAATTTTAATCAATTAGATAAAGCGGTTAATCCGATACCTAATTTTGAAAATATTAATCAACCGGTAAGTCCAATACCAAATTTTGGACAGACAAATCAATCAGTAAGTCCAATACCAAATTTTGGACAGGCTGTAGTTCAGGAACCAGTTTCTAATTTAGGTAGTGTAACTCCTATAATGAATCAAGTTCCAAATTTTGAAAAACCTATGCAACAGGTAAATCCAATTCCAAATTTTGGTCAAGTAAACCAATCGTCAGTACCAAATTTAAGTGGTGTAACTCCTATAATGAATCAGGTTCCAAATTTTGAACAACCAGTACAACAAGTGAATCCAGTACCTAATTTTAATCAGGTAAACCAATCTGGCGTTCAGGAACCAGTTTCTAATTTAGGTAATGTGACTCCTATAACGAATCAAGTTCCAAATTTTGAACAACCTATGCAACAAGTAAATCCAGTACCTAATTTTTCTTATCAAACTGTAAATAATAATAATTCTTTAGATTCTCAGTCAATTACACAGCCAAATAATCAAAATATTGGTGTTCCTAATGCTGTTAATCAAGATATGGTAAATCCTACTATGAATAGTGGTGGTTTTGTCTATAGTCCACAACAAAATAATAATGGTGGTGTATAAAATGAATGAATCGGCAAATAATAATCAATTTAACGGTATGAATACTAATAATGGTACATATAACAATCAAAACTTTAGTGTTCAAGATAATAATACTTCTCAAAATACAAATGTTACTACTAATGTGTATTCTGATAATGGAACTAATATTATAAATGATAGTACAGTGTATAATAAACCTGTTACAAATAAAAAGAAGACAGTTAGGATATCTTCAGAAATGAAAGTTTTTATGGTAATTATTGTAATATTATTTGTTGCTATAATGTTTTTACCATCTATTTATGATTTATTTAGTAAGTTATTTAATCATTAATTACAGATAATTTTACTATTAAATCGTAGTTGTCGTCATTTGCTATAATATTTTTATGTATTTTATTACAAGATGTACACTTATAAATTATTTTATAAGTGTTTTTAAATTTTTCTATTCCTATGGGTTCTAGTAATCCTTTACATGTATTTTTTCTATCTCCTGGTAAAATATCAACGTGTTTTGAGTATAAGCAATATGGACAATGATCTCTTGCGGTATAATTTAATTTACTTACTTTTTGGTGGCAATTTTCACATATAAATTCTTCATCTATCATATTAAATCTTTTCATACTTTTACTCCTTTTAATTAAATGATATCAATCATAATTTTTTTTGTCAATAAAAATGAAAAATAATATAATTTGGTATTGTCAAAGATAAATAAATGTGTTATATTTATATTGCGCTTGATTTATGGCGAGATAGCTCAGTTGGCTAGAGCATACGGTTCATACCCGTAGGGTCGAGGGTTCGAATCCCCCTCTCGCTACCAAAAGGAAATCTGCTCGAACTTTTAAGTTTGAGTTCAAATACAACTAATTCATAAATGGATTAGTTTTTTTTGTTTACAAAAAAGGCATCCGAAAGAAAGGATGGAGTTATGGTAAGTATTATTAAAGATAAAACATTTTTAATATTTAATTATATAATTTATAAAATAATGAAAAATATGTTATAATTAAATAGGAAAAGAGATAAAAGGGTGAATATTATTAGGAGGAAAAATATGATTTGTACAAGTAGTCATAAAGACTTTCAATCAGACCGATATGTAACCTATGATATCTCTGAAAATTGTGGTAAAGATGCTAATTATCAAGGTAAATGTTATTCTCAACTAGCACCTAAATTATCTTTTTGGAAAATATGGCATGACAACATTGGAAAAGTTTCTGAAGAAGATAATAATAGGTATTATGTACAAGAATATTGGAATCAAGTATTATCAAATTTAGATCCTGAAACTATTTATCGAGAACTTGATCATTCTATATTACTTTGTTGTGAGCCTAATACAGAATTTTGTCATAGGCATATTGTTGCAGCTTGGTTTGAAATATTATTGGGTGTAAAGGTACCAGAAGTTAAAGCTATCGATTATCAAATACAACAAACGGATAGACCATCGTATATTAAACAATATTTAGAAGATGCTATGAGATTAAATAGAAACATGAGAGGTTTTAAATCTTTAAGAGCTTTATATTTATTTGAAAAAGGTGAAAAACTAGAAGCTAAAGCTGATGAATTAGAAGAAAAAACCGGCAAATGTTATGATAGTTATAGACAAGGTGCATGTTTTTTAAGATGTGATGCTGATATGGCAGAAGATGAATATAGGGTGGCTGAAAGAGAAAAAAAATTGGTAAAATGTAAAAAAAATAAATAGCGTATAAGTAATTTTGATATGAACCTCGTTTCTATTCTCAAGAAATGGGGTTCATATCATATAGAGATTAGTTATTAATTGATTTTTTAAGTTTTCAATATACTTATATTAATTAGCAATATCATTTGATTATGTGATGGCGTTATAACGATTTATAAATTAAGACATTAAAATTTAAATTAAAGTAGATATGATTACTATTTACTATTAT
The DNA here is from genome assembly GCA_029099845.1 of bacterium. Taxonomy (GTDB): domain Bacteria; phylum Bacillota_I; class Bacilli_A; order RF39; family UBA660; genus CAG-877. The sequence goes on along the minus strand of JAQXOT010000024.1, from coordinate 74,666 downwards.
AATAGTCTAATATTTTGTTATTAGGTGTATATTTTATTATATAGTTTTAGTATTGGAGGAGAATAATGACAACTGGTATTTTAGAGCAAGTTTATGAGCTTAGTAATCGAATAGTTCATATGTATGGTGATCTTTTGCATGATGATTTTTATATTAATGATTTGACTAAAAGAAGAGAATTAATAGCTGATATTAGAAAATTAGTATTGCAAGAGTATGATTTACTTAGTTTAGTTTCTTTAGATGAACTGGACAAATATTTGGCTGGCTCTTTAAAACCGCAAAAAAAATATTCTCATAAAGTAAATGAGCGTGTTTATAATAAAATGTTAAATCTTAATAGCCGTGTTAAGGGGGAGGGGATTACTGGCAGTCAATTAGGGATACCTTCACTTCCTAGTAATATGAGCTTTTCTATTTATGATGCACTTGTTTCAATGATTGATATTGATGTTGTTAAAAGACTAAAAGAAAAAATTTATTCTTTGCAAGCTAGTAATACTCAAGATATTAATTTTGTTTGTTCCTTAAAAGAAAAATTAAGAAATTCTTCTTTGGATTTGCTTTATAATATGTCTACGATAGAAATGATTGCTTTAAGTTATAGTGGCTCTATTAAACTTATGCCAAGAATTGATAGGAGTAAATTAGAAAATAGTCTAGAAAATATTAATCCTAATTTTACTACTTTTGAGGTTGATTTAGCCTTGGAAGAGTACGCTAAATGTATTATTGATAAAATGGCTTCTGTTGGGGTTGTTAAGAATAATCCAAATGCTGTCTTTGATTATTTAGTTCTTTATACTAAAATGGAAATATTAGTAAATTCTTGTTCAATAAAACAGCCTCTTGAAAGTATGAGAGATTATTGTATTAAATTAGGAAATGATCATAATCAAGCAAGTTTAGGGGTTGTTAAACAATTAATTAAAATGCGAACTGATTCTATTGAATGTAATTAATTAGTATTTATATATTTAAGAAATATTTATTGTTTTCTAATTAATTGTAATTTGTTAGGCTTAATAGAAATAATATTTTTACATATGATGGGTAAAAAAAGTTAAAAAAATTAATATTAAACTTTATTTTTTTAATTTTTTGGTGTAAACTTATTTTGTTGTTTATATTGCTCTATGGCCAAGTGGTAAGGCAGTGCGCTCTGACCGCACGATGCGTTAGTTCGAATCTAACTAGAGCAACCATCAAAATATTAAAAGCCCAATTTGGACTTTTTTCTTTATTACAAACAATTGCATTTTTAAGCAATTTAGTATATCATTATAAATGAATTTAAGAAGAGGTGTAATTATGGAAAAAAACGAAAGAATTGAATTAGCAGAGCTATTATTTCCGAATATAACCAAAACAAGAGATTATTATGAAAAATTATATCCAGAAAGAAATTTACCAGCAGATGCTATGGTAACAAGATACGGGCCTTCACCAACTGGTAGTGTTCACTTAGGAAACTTGTTAAGTGCTTTCGCTGATATGGTATATGCAAGACAAAGCGGTGGTAGTTTCTTTTTGAGAATTGAAGATACTGATCAAAAAAGAATGATTGATGGTGGTATTGATAATATAACAGGTGTGTTACATGATTTTAATATATTACCTAATGAGGGATATTCTTTTGGTGGAGACTATGGTCCATATATTCAAAGTGAGCGTACTTCGATTTATCAAACTTATATAAAAGATATGATAATTAATGGATATGCTTATCCATGCTTTATGACGGAAGATGAAATTGCACAAATTAGAGAAGAACAGGAAATAAATAAAACTAAAATTGGTATTTATGGTCATTACGCTGTTGATCGTGATTTATCTTTAGAGGAAATTAAAGAGAAAATTGCTAATGGGGAAGAGTATGTTATTAGACTTAAATCTCCGGGAGATCCTTCTCGAACTATTGAAGTTTTAGATTGTATAAAGGGAAAATTAAAATTTCCAGAACATGATGTTGATACTGTTTTATTAAAAAAAGATGGGACACCAACATATCATTTTGCTCATGCGATAGATGATCATTTGATGCATACAACTCATGTAATTCGTGGGGATGAATGGGTTAGTAGTTTACCTCTTCATATTCAGTTATTTGATATTTTAGGATTTAAGAAAGTAAAATATGCTCATATTGCACCAATAACTATTAAAGATCAAGAAACAGGTAATATTCGAAAGATTAGTAAGCGAAAAGATCCTTGGTTTGGAGTAAAATATTATGAAGAAAATGGTATTCCAATTGAAGCGTTACATCTTTATTTAGCTACTATTACTAATACTAATTTTGAAGAATGGTATTTAAATAATAAAGACAAGGACATTAGCGAGTTTTCTTTTAGCTTTGATAAACAAGCTATTGGTGGTACTTCTTTTGATGAGGCAAAATTGGTTAATTTATGTAAAACGTATTTTTCCCGTAAGAGTGGTGAAGAAGTTTTTGCAGAGACACTTTCTTGGGCTAAAAAACATGATAGTTGCTATGCGCTTATTTTAGAAGAAAATAAAGATGATATGATTAAATTTTTAAATATTGAGAAGGATGGAGAGCGTCCAAGAAAAGATATTGCTAAATATAGTGATGTTAAAGAAGAATTTTCTTATGCTATCGATTCAATATTTGAAGATGAAAATTATTCTAAATATGATGGTGATAAGGTTTATGATGTAGAACTTATTACGGAATATATTTCTTCTGTTAATTTAGATTGTAGTAATGAAGAATGGTTTAATAATATAAAGGAATTTGCGGTTAAGCATGGTTATGCAGCAAGTCCTAAGGAATATAAACAAAATAAAGAAAATTATAAGGGACATGTAGGAGATATTTGTGAAGCTTTACGTGTTGTTATTACTGGTAGAACGAAATCGCCAGATCTATTTTCAATAATGAAGATATTAGGATTAGATCGTATTAAAAAACGAATCGAATTATATACTAATTATGTTTCTAAGAGAGCTTGATTTTTCAAGCTTTTTTTATGGTTTATAATTGCTTAGCAGCTTTTTATTTAATATTAAAGATAATGTAGGGAAAAAACCTTACTTTTTCTTTGATATGGTAGGTATTTTTTGTTATAATATGTCTGTGGTGACAAAAATGAAACGTAGTGAAGTAGATAGAAGCAAATTAAGTCCAGGAATGTTACAATATATGGAAATAAAAGATAAATATGAGGATAGTATTGTCTTTTTTCGGCTTGGGGATTTTTATGAAATGTTTTTTGAAGATGCAATTTTAGCTTCACGAGTTTTGGAATTAACACTTACTGGTAAACAAGCTGGTTTAGAAGAACGTGTTCCAATGTGTGGTATCCCTCATCATGCATATGCTAGCTATGTAGATGAATTAATTGATAAGGGATATAAAGTTGCTATATGTGAGCAACTGGAAGATCCAAAAGAAGCTAAGGGAACGGTAAAAAGAGATGTTGTACAAGTTATTACTAAAGGGACAAGGATTGATTCAAATATTGATTCTAAGAGTAATAATTATATTGCTAATATTTTTGACTTTGAATATTGTTTTGGTATTAGTTATGCAGATATTTCAACTGGGGAAGTTTATGCTACATTAGTAGAAGGAGAAAAAGAACACGTTATTAAAGAAGTTGTTCGCAATGGCTTTCGAGAAGTTATTGTTAATGATACAATTGATCGAGCTATAATTGAAGAATTAAGAAGTAATTATGGAATACTTGTTTCTATTATTAAGGAAGAACTTGATGATAAAAATTATGAATATATTTATAAAGATATTGATGATATACGATTAGTTAGGACACTTAAACATTTACTTTTTTATGTTATTGATACTAAAAAAGGTGATTTACATCATTTGCAAAAATGTAAGGTGGTAAAAGCTAGTGAATATTTAGAATTTGATAATAATACGAAGCGAAATTTAGAGTTAGTTGAAACATTAAAAAATAGAGATCGACAATATAGTTTATTATGGCTTCTTGATAAAAATAAGACGGCGATGGGTTCAAGATTTTTAAAACATAATATTTTAAATCCACTTACTTCACAAAAAGAAATAGAACGAAGATATGATTTAGTTTCTCAATTGTCAACGGAGTTTATTTTACGTGATGATTTAATTAAAGCACTTTGTAATGTATATGATTTAGAAAGATTAGCGGGAAGAATATCTTATGGTAATTTAAATGCTAAAGATTTATTACAATTAAAAAGTTCTTTAGCTGTTTTACCAGAGATTAAAAGAATTTTGCAAGAATTAAAATATGATCGGGAAATAGAAACATTTGATGATTTGTATTCTTTACTTGATAGAACAATTTTAGAGGATGCACCATTTACGTTGCATGAGGGACATTTAATTAAAAAAGGTTATAATGCTGAACTTGATGAATTAAAAGAAATTAGTGGTGGTTCTAAAGATTTTATTTTGAAGATGGAACAAGAAGAAAAAGAAAGAACTGGAATTAAGAATCTTAAAGTTGGTTTTAATAAAGTATTTGGTTACTATATTGAAGTTCCTAAGGGACAGGTTAGCTTAATCAAAGAAGAATATGGTTATGATAGAAGGCAGACTTTAGCTAATTGTGAAAGATTTATTACACCGGTATTAAAAGAAAAAGAGAACATTATTTTAGGGGCAGAAGAGAAAATTGTTAATTTGGAATATAAGTTATTTATGGATATTAGGGAAGTTGTTAAAAGATATATTGGTAAATTACAAAAGCTAGCTAAAATTATTAGTGAAATTGATATGTTACAGGCTTTTTCGGTTGTTTCTGATACTTATAAATATGTAAGACCAGTGATTACTTCTGAAAGAGTAATTAAGATGGTTGAGTGTAGACACCCAGTAGTTGAACAAGTTATGAAAGATAAGTATATTCCTAATGATATTATTATGGATAAGACGACGGATATTTTACTTATTACAGGTCCTAATATGGCTGGTAAATCAACTTATATGCGGCAATGTGCCATTACTGTTATTATGGCCCAGATTGGTTGTTTTGTTCCTTGTAAGAGTTGTACTATTCCTATATTTGATAAGATTTTTACGAGAATTGGGGCTAGTGATGATTTAGTTAGTGGAGAATCTACTTTTATGGTGGAGATGAAAGAAGCTAATTATGCAATTAGTGAGGCTACACCTAATAGTTTGATTTTATTTGATGAACTTGGAAGAGGTACAGCAACTTATGATGGAATGAGTTTAGCTCAAGCAATACTTGAATATATTCATGATAAAATTAAAGCAAAAACGATGTTTTCGACACATTATCATGAACTTACAGCCTTAGAGAAAGACTTAAAACATCTTAAAAATGTTCATGTATCGGCCATTGAAGAAGATGGTAAAATTACATTTTTACATAAAGTTAAAAATGGTTCAGTTGATAAAAGCTATGGTATACATGTAGCATCTTTGGCTAAATTACCAAATAGTTTAATTGAAAGAGCTAGTGATATTTTAAGCGTTTATGAAAAGAAAAATGTAAAAAAAGAAACATTTACACAAACGTCATTATTTGAATTATCAGAAAGTGATGTTACAATTAAAACTAATCCAATAGAAGAAAAAATTAAAAATATTAATCCATTGGAAATGACACCAATGGAGGCACTTTCTTTCTTATATGAAATTAATAAAGAAGTAAAAGAAAAAAAGTAAAACTATGAATTAAGGAAATATTATGATAAAATTAGGTAGGTGATTATTATGAAAAATAGAAGTGAATTAAGAGACGTTATAATGAAAGTTATTTATCAAGTTAATATTTATGCGGAAGCTAAAATTGAATATGATGTTAATTCATTGATTAAGGAACAATTAGAAGTAGAAAATGAGTTTGTTAATACTTGTGTTTTTGGAATAATTGAACATAAGAATGAGATTTATGATTTAGCAGATAAATATTTAAATAATTGGAATATGAAACGGTTAAATAAAGTTGATCAAGCAATACTTGCTTTAGGTATATATGAACTTAAGTATACTGATACTCCTAGTATTGTTGCGATTAATGAAGCTTTAGAGTTATCAAAAATTTATTCAGATGAGGCTGTTACTAAAATGATTAATGGGGTTTTGGATAAAGTTTATCATGAAGAAGAAAAATAGATATTTAATTTTTAGGGTTGGTGAGTAATATGAATGATAAATATATAACTGTTAGTCAACTTACTCGGTATATTAAGTATAAGATAGATAATGATGTTAATTTAAATGAGGTGTTTTTAAAAGGAGAAATATCAAATTTTAAAGCACATAGTAGAGGACATTTCTACTTTACTTTGAAGGATGAAAATAGTCGAATTAATGCTATTATGTTTGCTTCTAATACGAAGAAAATTAAGTTTGTTCCAACTGATGGTATGAAAGTATTGATTACTGGTAAAATATCGGTGTTTGAAGCTAATGGTGGCTATCAAATATATGTTATTGATATGTTAGAAGATGGAATTGGTAATTTATATATAGCTTTTGAACAATTAAAGAAAAAGTTGGAAAGTGAAGGATTATTTGATGCAAATAAGAAGAAACTTATTCCTAAAATTCCACGAAGAATTGGAGTGGTTACGGCACCAACTGGTGCGGCTATTAAAGATATAATTTCAACCATCAAAAGGCGATGGCCACTGACTGAAGTTTTATTATTTCCCTCTCTTGTACAGGGAGAAGAGGCAGCAGAAGATATTGTTCGACAGATAAAACGTAGTGAAAATTATGATTTAGATACTTTAATTGTTGGTCGTGGTGGTGGAAGTATTGAAGATTTGTGGCCTTTTAATGAAGAAATTGTGGCCAGAGCAATTTATGAATGTAAAACACCAGTAATTAGTGCGGTTGGACATGAAATTGATTTTACAATTGCTGATTTTGTTGCTGATCTTAGAGCTCCTACACCAACTGGGGCAGCAGAAATGGCTGTTCCTCAGTATGGTGATGTTGTTAATCATTTGAATCAGTTAAAAATTAGGCTTAATGTTGCTATTAATAATAAAATAGAAAATTATCAGCAAAGATTAAATAGTATTAAGAATAGAAATATTTTTAGAAATCCAATTGTAATATATCAAGCTAAAGAAATGATTTTTGATTCTTTAATTGAAAGATTAAAATATAGTACAGTTAATCTATTTAATACTAAAGAAAAAGAACTTTTAAAAATCAAAAATTCTTATATATTTAAAAATCCTTATCAATTATTAGATAAAAAGGCTAATAAGTATTTACAATTAGTATCAAAATTAGAAGCGCTTAGCCCATTGCTTACTTTAAAAAGAGGTTATACTATTACTAAAAAAGAAGGTAAAGTTATTAGCTCAGTAAAAGAAGTTAAGAAAAGTGATCTTTTGGAAATTGAACTTTCTGATGGTATAGTAAAGACAGAGGTAATTTAATGCACACTAGGAAAATGAAATATAGTATTTTATTAATTATATTTATAACGTTGTTTGTTATTAGTGTTTTGTGCGATGGATTAATATTTTATGATTTTTTTGATCCTTGCGGAATTTCTATGGATACATGTGGGGAGAGTTTTACTTTTAATTTAGTTCATAGTAAATATTTCTTTAGGGGTTTGATGCTAGAAAATTTATTTAATATTATTACTTCTATAATTGTTATTTATAGGAGTAAAAAAAATAATAAGAATATTTTTATTATACTTGGCATTATATCTATATTTACAACATTTAGTTTATGGTTAATATTGATGGGTGAAGTTGGAATAATTTTTAGTTAGGAGGATTTATATGGCAGAGAAAAAAGAGTTGAGTTTTGAAGAAAGTTTAACTAGTTTAGAAGAAATAGTTAAAAAATTGGAAGCAGGGGATGTTCCGTTAGATTTAGCTATTGAAGAATTTAATAAGGCAATGAAGCTTGCAAAGTCATGCGATGATAAATTGAAAAGTGCAGAAGAAGCTATTGCAAAATTAGTTAACAACGATGGAGAAATAACACCTTTTAAAATTGATGAATAAAATATAAAAATCTCACAAAATGAGATTTTTTGATACTTTTTTCTTAAAAAAGATAAGTAATTTGACGATATTTGTTGACTTTTGTCGATTAGTTGTGTAGTATAGTGAGCTAACTTTAGGGACAATGTCGCTTTAGGAAAAAAATTTGGGGGAAGGAAGAATGAAAAACGTATCAAAAAAGGCAAAATATCTTTTACTTTTAGCTATTTTATTATGTCTAGTTGGTGTTGGTCTTTCTATATCTGCAGAGGATGAGGCTGGTAAGATTATTCTTAGTAAAGAAGCAACAAAAGTAACTGATGATTTTGACGAGACAAATCTAGAATACGGTAGATTAGCAAACGTAACTTTAACGGTTGGCGGAAATCCTTATTCTACACAAGAGTCAACTATGGATGAACTAGATATTGTTTTAGTTTTAGATAGTTCTGGTAGTATGGCTGAAAATGCAGAAGGAGGTGAAACCCATGTTGATAAAGATCGAAGAATTACTGGCTTAAAAGATAGTGCTAAAGACTTTGTCAATACTATGCTAGATTCAGAAGGAAATGTACAAATTGCTTTGGTTGAATTCGATAATAAAGTTCAACAAACGATTAATTTTACTTCATATGCTAATCGCCAAACTTTAATTAGTGCCATTGAGTCAATGGAAGCTGATGGTGGTACTAATTTACAAGCAGGGATTGCTAAAGCTGATGAGTTACTTGATTCTGCTAGAGAAAAATCTCAAAAAATGGTAATTATTTTAACAGATGGAATTCCAACTTTCTATAATTACACATATACAACATGGTATGGAAAAGAAGAAACAATAATTTGTGGAAATGGTAGCAGTGATTCGACTACTAATGATGATTACCGTTGCCCTAATATTAAACCATCAGAAGCTGCTAAAACTTCATTAGATGAGTTAAAAAAGAGTCATGCTGAATCTGATGTTTATACTATTACTTTTGGTAATGAGCGAGCAGCAGCTGAAAAACTTGCAGCTATCAATCCTGTAAGCAAAGATGGTAGCGAACCAGTGTATAAAAATTCTTTGGCTTTGAGTGCTGAAGATTTAAAAAAGGAATTTGAAAAAATTCAAACGTCTACTAAAAATGTTATTGGAACTAATGGTGTTGTTGTTGATATAATACCAGCTGAGTTTGAGTTAACAGATGATGCTAAGACTTCTTTAGCAGAACAGGGTGCAACTTATGTTCTAAACGAAGATGGAACAACGACAATTACTTGGAATGTCGGAGACGTTGTAGGAGGTCAAGGTAAAGAAAAAACTTTATCTTATAATGTCGTTGCTAAAGATTTGTATCATGGAAGTATTTATACAAATAAAACAACTAATTATGAGAGTGCAACTTTAACGGTAACAATACCTGATGAGAATCCATACGAAGAATATAAAGATTTAAAAAATAATCAGGCAACTTTAAAGTTTGAGGCTCCAACTGCTAATATTCCAGCAATAACTAATGATGATCATTATAATGATAATTCTAGTTATATTGGAGTTGCAGAATCAACAATTAATGGAGAATCTATTTTAACTAATGATATAGATGATAACTTATATGCTGATAAGGAAACAGATAATGTTAGCATATCAGTAAGTGATAAAATCGTAGTTGAATTAGATGATAATACTATAAAAGTTGATGATAATAAATATCAAATTAAAAAAGATAATAAAGTAATAGGAACACTTATAATGAATGATGATGGAACATTTACTTTTGTTTCTGAAGAAAATGTTTCTGGTGAAGTTAGCTTTAATTATCATATAGAAACAACTATTGAAAAAAATAATAATGTAAGTTATGTATATAGTAATACATCTACAGTTACATTAAAAATAAATCCTAGGGAAAAGATTAGCGTTTCAGGTAAAAAGGTTTGGAACGATAATAATGATCAAGATGGTATTAGACCAAAGTCTATAACTGTTGTGTTAAAAGCTAATGGTGTAGCAGTTTCTGAGCTTGTTCTTAAAGATGGAAATTGGTCTTATGAATTTACTGATTTATATAAATATGCTGTAAATCATGAAAATGATAGTTTATATGCGATTAAGTATACAGTTGAAGAAAAAACAAATGTTCCAGGTTATACTACTTCAATTGAAGGAACAACAATAACTAATACTCATATACCAGCAACTATTGATCTTTCTTTAGAGAAAACTTGGAAAGATAATAATGATCAAGATGGAAAAAGACCTGAAAGTATTACAGTTAGATTATTTGCTAATGATACTTTAAAAGAGGTTGTAACAGTTAGTGCTAGTGATAATTGGAAATATACATTTACTGGTTTAGCAAAATATGAAGCTGGTAAGGAAATTAGCTATACAATTAAAGAAGATAGCGTTGATGGCTATACTACTGAAATTTCTGGTTATAACATTACTAATACTCATGAGATAGAAAAAATTGATATTTCAGGAAAGAAAACTTGGGTTGATAATGATAACCAAGATGGAAAAAGACCAGAGAGCATTACTGTTAGATTATTTGCTAATGGTGAAGAAGAAGACTCAATAGTAGTTACTGCTGATGATAACTGGGAATATACATTTACTGGTTTAGATAAATATAAAGCTGGTCAGGAGATTAATTATACAGTTAAAGAAGATAGCGTTGAGGGATATACTACAGAGATTTCTGACTATAACATTACTAATACTCATGAAATAGAAAAAATTGATATTTCAGGAGAAAAAACTTGGGTTGATAATGATAACCAAGATGGAAAAAGACCAGAGAGCATTACAGTAAGGTTATTTGCTAATGGTGAAGAAGAAGATTCAATAGTAGTTACTGCTAATAATAACTGGGAATATACATTTACTGGTTTAGATAAATATAAAGCTGGTCAGGAAGTTAATTATACAGTTAAAGAAGATAGCGTTGCTGGCTATACTACAGAGATTTCTGGTTATAACATTACTAATACTCATGAAATAGAGAAAATTGATATTTCAGGAAATAAAACTTGGGTTGATAATGATAACCAAGACGGAATGAGACCTACAGCAATAACTGTTAGATTATTTGCTAATGGTGAAGAAAAAGATTCAATAGTAGTTACTGCTAATAATAACTGGAAATATACATTTACTGGTTTAGATAAATATAAAGCTGGTCAGGAGATTAATTATACAGTTAAAGAAGATAGCGTTGAGGAATATACTACAGAGGTTTCTGGCTATAACATTACTAATACTCATGAAATAGAAAAAATTGATGTTTCAGGAAAGAAAACTTGGGTTGATAATGATGACCAAGATGGAAAAAGACCAGAGAGCATTACAGTTAGATTATTTGCTAATGGTGAAGAAGAAGATTCAATAGTAGTTACTGCTAATGACAACTGGAAATATACATTTACTGGTTTAGATAAATATAAAGCTGGTCAGGAAATTAATTATACAGTTAAAGAAGATAGCGTTGATGGATATACTACTTCAATTGAGGGAACAACAATAACTAATACTCATATTCCTGAAGTGATTGATGTAGCTGGTAAGAAACTTTGGGATGATAATTTTAATCAAGATGGAAAAAGACCTGGTAGTATTACAGTTAGATTATTTGCTGATGGTGAAGAAAAAGATTCAATAGTAGTTACTGCTAATGATGACTGGAAATATACATTTACTGGTTTAGCTAAATATAAAGCTGGTCAGGAAATTAATTATACAGTTAAAGAAGATAGCGTTGATGGTTATACTACAGAAGTTTCTGGTTATAACATTACTAATACTCATGAAATAGAAAAAATTGATATTTCAGGAAAGAAAATTTGGAAAGATAATTTTAATCAAGATGGAAAAAGACCGGAGAGCATTACAGTTAGATTATTTGCTAATGGTGAAGAAAAAGACGCAATAGTAGTTACTGCTAATGACAACTGGGAATATACATTTACTGGTTTTGTAAAATATGAAGCTGGTCATGAGATTAATTATACAGTTAAAGAAGATAGTGTTGCTGGTTATACTACAGAGGTTTCTGGTTATAACATTACTAATACTCATGAAATAGAAAAAATTGATCTTTCTTTTGTAAAGATTTGGGAGGACAATAATAATCAAGATGGGGCACGTCCTTCAAGTATTGTAGTTAATTTATTAGCTAATGGTAGTGTTGTTAATACTGTTGAAGTATCAGCTTTAGATGGCTGGAAATATGAGTTTAAAAATCTTGATAAGTATAAGAATGGTGCGGAAGTAGTTTATACTGTTTCAGAAGAAGCTGTTAAAGATTATACTTCTAAAGTAGATGGTATGACGATTACCAATACACACACTCCTGAAGTTACAGAAGTATCAGGAATGAAGACTTGGAAAGATAATAATGATCAAGATGGCAAAAGACCTGAAAGTATTACAGTTAATTTATTGGCTGATGGCGTTAAAAAGCAATCTATAGCTGTAACAGCAGAAAATGATTGGAAGTATACGTTTACCAATTTGGATAGATATGCTAATGGTAAAGAAATTAAATATACTGTTTCAGAAGAAACTGTTAGTGGTTATACTACAGAAGTTTCTGGTTATGATATTATTAATACTTATATACCAGAAGTAACTACAGTGTCTGGTAAAAAAACATGGGCTGATAGTAACAATCAAGATGGTATAAGACCAGATAAGATAATAGTAAACTTATTAAGAGATGGAGAGCTAATTAAATCAACAGATGTAACCGCTGCTGATGACTGGGAATATACATTTACTGATTTAGATAAATATCGTGATGGTGGTCAAATAATTAATTATACTGTAACAGAAAATGCGGTAGCTGGTTATGATACGACAATTGATGGCTATGATATTACTAATACTCATACTCCTGGAACAACAGAAGTTTCTGGTAAAAAAACATGGGTTGATAGTAATAATCAAGATGGTATAAGACCTAATGAAATTTTAGTTAAATTACTTGCCGATGGAAAAGAAGTTGATAGTAAGTCAGTTAGTGAAACTGATGGTTGGGCATATACTTTTGCTAATTTACCAGAATTTGCAGCTGGTAAGAAAATTGTTTATACGATTTCTGAAGAAGAGGTTTCTGGTTATGAGACTTCAGTTAATGGTTTTGATCTTATAAATACTCATGTTCCTGAGCTTATTGAAGTTAGTGGAGTAAAAACATGGGATGACAATAATAATCAAGATGGAATGAGACCTACGACAATAACTGTTAGATTATTGGCTAATAATGAAGAAGTTTTGTCTAAGGTTGTAACAGCAGATACTGAATGGAAGTATGTATTTACTGATGTTCCAAAATATGCTAATGGTCAAGAGATTGTTTATACGTTAAAAGAAGATAGCGTTGATGGTTATACGGGAACTGTTGATGGTATGAATATTACAAATAAACATACGCCTATAACGATTTCAATTAATGGTGAAAAAGTATGGGTTGATGATAATAATATCGATGGTTTAAGACCAGATAGTATTACAGTTAGATTATTAGCTGATTTAGAAGAAGTAGGTTTTGTTAAGGTAAGCGCTGATAATAATTGGCAATATACCTTTAATGATTTACCTAAATATAAAGAAGGAAAAGAGATTAATTATACAGTTATAGAAGATGAGGTAGAACATTATGAAATGTCTACTGATAAGGATAATAAGTTTATAATTGTAAATACTCATAGTCCAAAAAATGTAACTGTTAGTGGTACTAAGACATGGGTTGATACTGAGAATAAATATGGTAGACCAGAGTCTATTACGGTAACATTAACAGGTAAAATAGGTGAGAAAGTAGTTGTTTCAGAAAGTAAGGAAGTAACAGAAGCTGATGACTGGAAATATGAATTTACTGATTTACCTGAATATAGAGAAGGAATTTTAGTAGTATATACAGTTGATGAAGATGATGTTAGAGATTATGATAAGGCTGTTAATGGATATAATATAATTAATACTTATAATCCAGAGACATTAGTTATTTCTGGCACAAAAACGTGGTCTGATAATCTTGATCAAGATGGTATAAGACCAGATAGTATTACAATTAATTTATTGGCTAATGGTGAAGTTGTTGCAACAACAGAAGTAACTGCTGATAGCAATTGGACTTTTAAGTTTGAAAATGTAGTTAAGTATGCCAATGGTGTTGAAATTACTTATACAGTAGAAGAAGTATCAGTCGAAGGTTATACAACAGAAATTACAGGCTTTGATGTTGTTAATCATCATACTCCAGAGACTGTTTCTTATACAGTTTCAAAAGTATGGAATGATCAAGATAATAACGATAATATTAGACCAGAGTCTATTACTGTTCGTTTAATACAAGATGGTATTGAAATTGCTAGTCAAGTAATTGGTGAAGACGACGATTGGACATATTCATTTGAAAATTTACCAAAATATCGTGATGGTGGTATTACAATTGTTTATCAAATCGTTGAAGATGAAGTAAAAGGCTATACAACAACAATTACTCAATCTGTTTTACAAACTAATACTAATGTTACGGAAGTAGTTATTACTAATACTCATGAAAATGAGAAAAAGGAAATTACTATCAATAAGGTATGGGATGATTCTAATAATGAACAAGGAAAACGTCCTACATCTATTACCGTTGTTTTAACAGGAAAAGTTGAAGATGAAGTTGTAGTTACTGAAGAAATTGAAGTTACGGAAGATATGAATTGGAGCTATACACTTGATAATTATGATAAATATTTAAATGGTGTAGAAATATTGTATGAAATAGTTGAAAAAGAAGTTCCAGACTATATTACATTCTATGATGGATATACTATAACTAATTCATATAAGGCAATAGGAGAAATTACTCCTCCAAATACTGGTATTGTAATTGAATACAAAGATAATAATTCTTATATTATGGAATTAGTTATATCATTATTAATTACTTTAACTGCAGCTATTTCTTTAAGACTTAGTAAAGTACGTAATTAATATTTAATTAATTAAAGGATTGTAGAAACTACAATCCTTTTTATGTGTTTAAATATTGATTGATATTTTTTCAATATAAAACCTCAGTTTTTAAATGAGAACTGAGGTTTTAATTTTTGTATTTATTCATTGAATAAACTTAAAGCAAAATCAAATTCTGCATCATTTTCTAGAGGTATTAAGTCTTCTTGATTTTCTTTTGTGTATTTTCTAATTAATTGTTCTGTTGGATCTTCTAGGTTGGCAAGGAAAACATAAGTTGTATTTTCATTTGTTATTTCATTTATTATGCCAAATCTTTTATCATCAATAATTACGTATTCGATTTCCATTATTTACCTCCGTATGTTGTGTCATCTGTATAGTCTTGAGATGACTGATTATTTATTGCTTCATCTCTAAAGATGGCATCTAATTCATCTTGAGCTTCATTTACTCGTTCTGATGCAGCCATTGCTTTAATGGTTTTGTCTTTCCAATCTTTTAAATCAGAAATATTATTGTTTCGCATGTAGGTTTCAACGTTTTCAGCGGGTGGGTTAGTAGAAGCTTGCAATACAGCATTTGTTTGGACTTCTCCAATGGTATCAACAGCCATTAGCAACTCTTGATTGGTAAATTTGCCATCTGCTTCAATAGCCTTGGCAACATTTTGATAATTTAAACTGGTATCTTGCGTATATGTTTTATAAATATTTTTGTTGATAACATTATCTTCGAAAGAACTTGTCATTTCTTTTAGTCTTGCCCAATTTGTAACATAGTCAATTGCATCATCTAGGGGTTTTGAAAGATAACCACCTACAAACATAGAGGTTGCGATGGTAACCGCAATAGCAGTTCGATGCCATTTTTTTGAGACTTTTGCTTTTTGTCTAGTATTACTACTATATTTTCCAGAAGTACTTCTAGAACGCATTTGCTTTTCATTGTAGCTTTGATTAGATCTTACTCTTGGCATTTCGCCGTTTTGGTCTATGGTTTTAAACCTTTCACTAGTTTGAGATCTTCCGTAAGTATCTTTATTTTCCATTCTTATCACCTATTTTCATTATACTATAATAATTTTATTTGTCAAAAAAAACGTCAAGTTTTGATATTTATTGACGTTTTTGTATTTTAATTAGTTTAGCTTGGACCACTATACGACCACCATTGTTATTTAAGCAAGTTGATAAAGTTAGAATTTTATCATTGACATCAACATCGGCTGTTTGACTGGCGGTATTACGACTTTTCATAGTTTTTAACCATTCTTCTTTTTCTTTATTTGAGGAAAAATCAGTTTTTATGTAGTAACTTTCACTATCTATTGTATAAATTGAAAAGATTTGATAAACCATATTTTCGTTTGGAGTAGAAATCCAAATGGCATAGTTTTCAATATTTTCTTGCCATTTTGATGATAGGGTATTTTTTAAGGAACCAAAAACGGTTTTATCTAATCGACCGTGACCATAAATTACAGTATTGTCAGATTGAAAATTTACTAAGTTTTCATAGTCCATAAAAACCCAGCCAGCATTGTTGTAGCTTTTATCAAAAGCATGAGTTAAATAGTATTCATTATTGGTAGTTTGTACGATAGGGTAGTTTATATTAGTGTTTTCCATGTGAATAAAGGCAACAGTATCATCATTTTTTCTTTGCAATTCCGAAAAATCAATATTATAAAATGGTTGTTCTACAAAGTACCAATAATCACTTTTTTTATCTTCAGGGGGATTTATTAATTCACCTTCCTCTTGAATTGGGGTGATCTCAACAAGCTTTGAAATTTCTTCATTTAATTTATTAGTTTTTTGATTATCTTTTCCCCAATTATATAAAATTAATATTGAAATTAATATAGCAATAAGAAAGAATGTAGTAAAGAGCCAAAATGCCCAAGGGCGGAGACGTTTTCTTTTTTTAATTTTATGATATTCTTCTCTAGTCATTTTTTGTTGATTGTTTGTTTCCATAAAATACCTCACTATCGTATTTAGTGTAGTTTAATTGTAGCATTTCTTATTTTTGATAACAAGATTTAACTAGACATTCTTTACTTTTTTTTTAGGATAATTCATTGTATTACAATTATTTTTGTGCTATATTGATATTGTCAGGTATGACATATTATATGAAAGGATGGAGAAAAATGAAAAGGAAAGTGTTATTTTTTGTAATGGCTTTTGCAGTTCTTACATTACTTGTTCCAAATGTTAAAGCTGCTCCAGCCACGGTTGCAAAGATTGGCGATGATGAATACTCTACATTGCAAAGTGCAATTGATGCAGCAAATGTTGGTGATGTTGTTGAATTAGTAGCAGATACCGCAGAAGATATAACTGTTGCTAGTAGCAAGGATATTACTCTTGATTTAGGAACATATACTTTAAAAAATGTTTCTAATCATACAATTGTTAATGAAGGAAAATTAACAATTACTGGTTCTGGTACTGTTGATAATCTTACTCATGGAAAAGGTGCCTTGGTCAATAAGGGTACAGCTGTTGTTTTAGACGGTACTTTTACTCGCTCTAACGAAGCTGGAACAAGAGAGGGCAATGGTGGAAATTCTTGGTATGTTATCGATAATAACGGAACAAGTGCTTCTTTAACATTTAAAGGTGGTAAAGTAGTTAATACATCAGGATTTAGTTCTTTAATTAGAAATCTAGGTGCTACACTTGTTATTGAAGATGGAACTTTTGAAAACAATTTCATCGTTGTTAAAAATGATGATGACGGAGTTTTAAAGGTATCTGGTGGAACAATTTCTACAAAAGCTGAAAAAGGAAGTGCTGTACAAAACTGGGGTACATTTGAACTTACTGGTGGCGTACTAAATGCTGTAGAAGGTGCAAAGGCTATCTCTACATATAGTTGGTCTGATGGCTATACTGCTCCTACAACTGAAATTACTGGTGGAACAATTAATGGTAATATCTATGCTAGCAAAGATACTGATTATACTGTAAATACTGCTCCAGAGGTTGCAATTAATGGAGGAAAAATTACTGGTGATGTAGTTGCTGAACATGAAGGTGTTGTTAAAATAACAAAAGGTGTTATTGACGGAGAAATTAAGTCAGACGATACAGCTGATGTTCTTGCTGCTGGTGGTACTTATACTACTGCTCCTAGTGAAGGAAATGTTCCAGATGGTTATAAGGTATTTGAAAACGAAGATGGAACATTTGTTGTTGCTGAACCAGTTATTTTGACATTTATTGCAGATGATTATAAAGAAACTGTTGAAGTACCAAAGGGTGCAGCTTTAACTGATGAAGAAGTAGAATATTTAAAAGAAATGTTGGAAGCTGAATTAGAAAATAGTGATGTTACTTTTGATGGCTTCTATGCTGATGAAGATTTAAAAGCAGAATTTGATTTTACAAAGGCTTTTGATCAAGATGCTACTGTATATTTAAAACTTTCAAAAGTACAACAAAAAGTTAATCCTGGCACTTCAGACATTAATTTAATTTTTATTCTTGGAACACTTTTAATTGGTGGAGCTGGCTTAGGATTTACATTAAAAAATAGAAAATTTAATTAAAAATTTGAGCGATTAAACATCGCTCTTTTTTTGGCAATTTTTTGATAATATAATTTTTTTTTCTTGGCTAAAACTATAAATGTAGATTGTTTGAGCGAGGTGATTTTTTTGAAATTTAAAAGCAAACTACAAATTTTTTTACTAATTCTTCTTCTTACTATTATTCCCGTTAATTGCTTTGCTTATTCAAACTATGTAATACCTGGTGGAGAAACTATTGGGATTGAGGTTAATTCTAAGGGTGTTTTGGTTGTTGGCTTTTACAAAGTAAATGATCGATATATTGGACGTGATGCTGGCTTTGAAGTTGGAGATATAATTGTTGAAGTTAATGATACATTAGTTCATAATATTGAAGAAATGGTTAGCTTAATTAATAAGACTACTTTACCAATTAAATTTAAAGTGGAAAGGGATAATACTCAACTTGATATTAATTTAGAATTTGTTGATGATAGTAATGTTTTAAAAACTGGTTTATATGTTAAAGATAAAATTAATGGAATTGGAACATTAACATATATTGATCCAGAAAGCAAAGTTTTTGGAGCCCTCGGACATGAGATTATTGAAAATGCAACTATTTCGAAATTTGAAATAAAAGATGGTATTATTTATGAGGCTAATGTATCAAAAATTATTAAAAGCCAAAATGGAAAAGCAGGTGAGAAAAATGCAGTGTATGATAAAACAAAGATTTGGGGAATAATTAATTCTAATGAGGTACCAGGAATTTTTGGAACTTATTCTAAGGATTTAGATGATAGTGCAACGATTGAAGTGGCTGATGCAAACGAAATTAAAACTGGTAAAGCGGCTATTAGAACGGTTGTTATGGGAAATACTGTTGAGGAGTTTGCTATTAACATATTGCATATTGATACTAGTAGTAAAAGCAAGAATATATTATTTGAAGTGGTTGATCAAGACTTAATAGAAAAAACTGGAGGAATAGTGCAGGGAATGAGTGGGTCACCAATTATTCAAAATAATAAACTAATTGGTGCTGTTAACTATGTTATTGTTAATGATACAACTAAAGGATATGGTATATTTATAACGACCATGTTAGAAGAAGGAGATAAATAAACTGCTTTTTAGCAGTTTATTTTGTATATAAATCTAATATGTAGGAATACTAATATTGGTGATTATATGGATATTATGGAAGCTTTAAGTATTATTCCTAGAAGTATATTTAGTTTGATTGTTCTTTTTATAGCAACAAAAATGCTAGGTAAGAAACAAGTCTCTCAGCTTAGTTTATTTGATTATGTCATTGGCATATCAATTGGTAATTTTTCTGCTGAAATGATTCTTGTTTTAGAAAACCAAATAATAAATGGAGCAGTTGCAATTTTAACTTTTGGGGTTATTGGTTACTTAATTTCTTATTTAACTATGAAAAGTATTACATTAAGACGCTTTTTAATAGGTGTACCAACTATTATTATTCAAGATGGAAAAATACTTTGTGAAGCTTTAAGAAAAGTAAATATTGATATTAATGATTTGCTGGAACAGGCTCGTAATGAGGGATATTTTGATATTAGTGATATTGCTTATGCTATTATGGAAGTAAATGGTAAAATAAGCTTTTTACCAACAGCTAAGGCAACACCAACTACTAAAAAAGATTTGAATGTAAAACTTGAAAAAAGCTCGTTAGTGGCTAATATTATAATTGATTCTAAAATTATGAAAAATAATATAAAAAATACTGATCATTCATATGAATGGTTTGTTAGAGAATTAAAGCATAGAGGCTATACTTCCTATGAAGATATTTTACTGGCTACTTATGCTAATAATACGCTTAATATATATACTAAAAATGAAAATGTTAAAGCACTTGATTCTTTTGAATAAAAAATTAGGCTGGAAAATATTTTTTATTTGTGATATATTCTTATCTATAAGGTAAGGTGTAGCATATGTATATAGATTTAATAGTTTTAATTATTTTGATATTAGTTGTTGTTATGTTTTTTAAAAGATTTTCATCTTTTGTCTTTTTTATGGCAATTATTGATATCTTTTTAAGAATAATGACTTTTATTAAAAATAATATTGGAGTAAATGATATAAGCTATATAATTGGTAAGTATTTGCCAGAAAGTATTATGCATATTATTCATAAATATACTGATGGTATTGTTAGTACAGTATTGGATTGGTGTTTTGTAATTATTATGATAATATTTTTATCATATATAGTAAAAATTTTTATTAAGAAAAAAAAGATTTAATAATACCTAAAACGACAGATAAGTCGTTTTTTTATTTGTATAGTATTACTGGTGATATATATGAAGATATATTTAGATTTAGTATTTTTACTTAATTTTTTCTTTGATTTTATATTACTATATGGAACTAGCAAAATATTAAAAAATGTAGTGCGGTTGGGACGATTATTATTAGGTAGTTTAGTGGCTGCTACTTCAGTATTTTTATTATTTATTGAACTTAATTCTATTTCATTATTTTTATTAAAATTTGGATTAAGTATTTTGATAATATTAGTTACTTTTGGGAAGAGAGGATTTCTTAAAAATATTAGTTATTTTTATTTAGTGAGTATTATATTAGGTGGTAGTTTATATTTACTTAATATTAGTTTTAATTATGAAAATAAGGGTATTTTATTTGTTAATAATGGTCTTTCAATTAATTTTATTTTGATGTTGATTGCGAGCCCAATTATTTTATTTTGTTATGTTAGACAAACGATTATTTATAAGAATACTTATGGAAATATTTATGAGGTTGTAATAAAAATTGGAAAAGAAAAATATAAATTGAAGGGGATGATAGATACTGGTAATCAATTAGTTGATCCTTATAGAAAAAGAGCTGTTATTTTAGTTAATAATAATATTAATTTACTTGGGCATGATTTTGTTTTTGTTCCATATAAAGCACTTAATACGACGGGAATAATTAAGTGTTATAAGCCTAATCTAGTAATGATAAATGGGAAAAGTTTTAATAATTGTTTGATTGGTGTTAGTAGAGATGAAATTAAACTTAATGATATTGATTGTATATTACCAAATAAATTTAAGGAGGATTTATGAGAAGGATATTTCAATTTATTAAGAATTTATTTGTAAGAGTAACGTCTATTTTTTATGTTGGAGCAACGGATATGCTTCCTGAACCGTTATCTAAAGAGATGGAAGAATATTATGTTCAGCTGAAGGATGATGGTGATTTAAAAGCTAAAGATATACTTATTGAGCATAATCTACGTTTAGTAGTTTTTCTTGCAAAAAAATATGAAAATACTGGGGTTGATTTAGAAGATTTAGTCAGTATTGGTACAATTGGGTTGATTAAAGGGATTAATACTTTTAGTCGAGATAAAAATATTAAGTTAGCTACTTATGCCTCTAGATGTATTGATAATGAAATTCTTATGTATTTAAGAAAGAATAAAAAAATAAAGACAGAGGTTAGCATTGATGCCTCGTTATCATTTGACGGGGAGGGAAATGAATTACATTTAGAGGATGTTTTGGGGACTGATCCAGATATAGTTACAAGGGGAATTGAAGAAGATACAGAAAAGACTTTAATGATTAATGAGGTTATGCGCCTTAGACCAAGAGATCGTGATATTATGATTTTACGCTATGGATTAATGGGTCATGAGGAACTTACTCAAAAAGAAGTAGCTGAAAAGTTAGGAATTTCGCAATCATATATTTCAAGAATTGAGAAGAAGGTTATTAAAAGATTACGGACATTAGTTAATTTAAATGGTTAGAATAAGAGGAACTTATATAGTTCTTTTTTGTTTACTTTGATTTTAGTTTGTGGTATAATTTAGGCATATTTTATGGGGTGTAGGATGGAAGAAGATATTTTTATACGTTTTTTAAGAAAATATTATGCAGAACATGGAACGATTAATAATATACCATATAAATTTGAAGTTATGTTTGAAGGACGAAGGCTTTGTGTTTATGAATTTTTAAAGAATATGCGGAATAGACATAAAGCTTATTTAGGTAGTGAGAGAAAAGTCAATGGATATGATAGTAAGCTTTCAATAAGTAGATATAAAGCTTTAGATGAGATGGGCTATGATTGGCAAGAAAGATCTTTTAAGACAATGGAAGATGTTAAAAATGAAGATGAAATTTTATTTTTAAGAAACTATTATTCTTCTCATGGGACGATTAATGATATTGGATATAAAACGGTTGTTAATTTTAACGGGAAAATTTTAAAGATAGGGAGTTATTTAAAAGCCTTACGAGAAAGGCATGCATATTATATTAAAGGAGAACCTAAACGATATGCTTTTAGTGAAATATTTGTTGAACGGTATTGTTTATTAGATGAAATGGGTTTTGATTGGACGCCAAAGAAAAAACTTCTTGTAGATGAAAATGGTGATATTAAAAAGCCTGCTGAAAAACGAGATTTATATATAGAGTATTTGAAATATTATTATGAAAAGTATGGAACAATTAATGATATTAAGGCAAACTTTGTTGTAACTTTTGCGGGAGAAAATTTAAAAATAGGTGAGTTTTTAAGTAAAATGCGCTATAGTTATTGCCATTATAAGAATGGAGATATTACTCGTAATTATGGAAGCGAGTTATTAAAAAATAGGTATCAAATTTTAGAGGAAATGGGCTTTAACTTTACTTCTTTAAAAACAAAAACATTGCAAGAGGTGGCAGAAGAAGTTGGGGTTGATTTTAATTATTTTGTAAAATTATACCGAAAACTTGATGGTAATATAAATAAGACAATTAAAATTAATTCTTTAAAAAAAGAGAAAGAAGAAAAAAGGAAAAAGGATGAAGAAAGAGAAAATACTTTAGATAATTTGTTACATATTTTTAATATTGATTTTATGAGTTTAGTAAAACTTTTAAATAGAAAAGATAAGAAAAAACATAATAAACAAGATGAGGTTATATATCGAGATAAGATGTCACTTTTAGAATTTTGTTTAGAAAATGATTATAATTATGAAGTTTTATTAAGGGTTTTGAAATTAAAAATTAATACTGATAGTACCGAAAGTTTTGAGTCTTTATTTAATCGGGCTATTATTGAGGTTAATACAAATTTGAAAAAGCCCGCAAATTGGATATATGTAAAATATGGTAATGAAGTTTTAATTAAACATATGATTACGTTTATTGGATTTAATTCAACTAATATTCTGGCTGATATGAGTGCTAATATAATATCTTTAGAAGAGGCTTTTAAAAAAGCTAGTTTTAATAAATTTAGTAAAAATAAGTATCAATACTTAGAAGAAATTTATCTTGATTATGTAGAGTTTTATCAAGAAATATGTTCTAAGCAATTTATAGATATGGATACTAAACTTGTGGCAAAGATGGAAGAGTTAATACAATATTATGAATTAAATCAGGAGGAGTTTTCGGTTATTAGGAATGCTTTTTTTTCTTATACTGATGCTGTTAATAAATTTCAGTTATGTGATGTTGGCTTTGAAAAGGATCCTAATAAGCGGATCAATAAAATTTTAAATTATCAGTTAGATTCTGATGATATTGAAGAAGCTTTTTTTATTCCATTAAAGTTTAATGAGGGAGTATTACTTGGCAGAGATAGCGAGCTTTACAAAAGACGAGTCTTACTTAAAAATTTAACGGTTTCATGGGATGTTATTGATGATGAGGAAAAATTAAGAAAGATATCTCAATATAGATTAACCGATGAGGAAGTTAATTTTGTTGTTTTAATGCGAAATAATATTGACCAAGTAAAACAGCGTGTTTTAAAACAAAATTAATTTTTATTAAAAAAGAGTCCTTAAATTAGTCTTTAAGGGCTCTTATATATTCTTCAGAAGTTATTTTGTAGGTATAGTTTTTTAAGCTGGGTAGAAGCTTTTTATTTATTAGTACTTCGTAGTTTACTGCTTCTTGGTAATTTTTATTTATAATTTGGCTATCTTTTAAGAGATAATCTAGGTTTTTCTGTTCACTATAGGGAATAGTAATATTTATGTGATAACCTTTTTCTACTTCTATTATTTGGGAGACTGTTAATGCTTCTTTTACTGATTTTGTATAAGCTCTTACTAGACCGCCTGCACCTAGTTTGATTCCTCCAAAGTATCTAATAGTTATAGCTAAGGTATTAATTAATTTTTCTTTTATTAAAACATTTAGCATAGGAATACCTGCTGTACCACTGGGTTCTCCATCATCACTTGATTTTTGTTTAGTATCAGTTAAATAGGCAAAACAATAGTGATTGGCTTTAGGATATAGTTTTTTAGTATCTTCAATAATATTTAAAATATTAGTTTGTTCTGTTATAGGGTATAATATGGTAATAAAACGTGAATTTTTAATTTCTATTTCATGCGTTTTTTTTTCTAAAACAGTTTTCATAATATCACCAAGATTATTATACTTTATTTTGTAGATTATTTCTATATTTAGTGTTATAATTCATGTTAGGAGGAAATAGTTATGTTTTTTAATAGAAACAAGGGAAGTAAAGATAAAAACATTGATGTTGCAAGTTTAAATGAAATATTACAAATTGGTAAAAGATTGATGCATATTATTTATGTAGTTACGATTGTTGTTTTAATTTTACTTGGAACTTATTTGCTACGTGAGTGGAAGATTTTACATTATTTGGGTGAATTATTAGCGGTTATTTCACCAATATTTATAGGAATTGTTGTGGCTTGGTTATTTGATCCAATTGTTTCTTGGCTACAAAGTAAAAAAATTCCAAGAATTGTTGGCTGCATTTTGGTATATTTATTGTTGTTATTAGTGTTGTTTATATTTGTTTATTCATTTGTTCCAATATTTGTGGAACAAATTAGTGACTTTGTTGGTACTATTCCAGATATATTTAATGATTTAAAGGGTTTTGCTAATAAAGTATTTGACTTTTTTGGACAGAATGGTGCTGATGCAAAGGCTATTGAAAATAAGATTTATTCATTGCTTGAAGGATTTGCTTCTGACTTAACTACAAATTTACCTAATTTACTTTTAAGCGTTGGTAAAGGACTATTTAATGGGGGATTAAGTGCTGTTTTAGGTTTAATGATTGGTTTTTATATGCTATTTGATTTTAATAAAATTAATGATGCTTTAATCAATAACATGCCTATTTCTTGGAGAAAGAATTATCAAGAGTTAGGTTCTCGCATTAATTCATCATTGCGTGATTATGTCCAAGGAATTTTACTTATTATGCTTTTAGTTTTTATAACGCAAAGTATTGGCCTTACTTTAGCGGGAATTAAAGCGCCTCTTATTTTTGCGTTATTTTGTGCATTAACTGATGTTATTCCTTATTTTGGTCCTTATATTGGGGCAATACCTGCTGTTATTGTTGGATTTACTCAATCGCCACTTACGGGAATTTTATGTATAGTATCAATTGTTGTTGTTCAGTTATTAGAAAACAATTTTTATCAACCATTAATTATGGGACATACAATGAAATTACATCCAGTAACGATTATGATTGGTCTCTTGATTTTTCAACATTTCTTTGGTATTATAGGAATGGTTATAGCAACACCTGCTATTGCTTGTATAAAGGTAGTATGTACATTTATTAATGAGAAGTTACATATTACTGAGATGATTACAAAAACTGAAATTGAATAAAACGATGATTAAAGATTAGTACTAAAATTTATATTTAAAGAGAGTTAGTGATTGGTGTGAACTAATAATAAAATTTTAGGAAGCTCCTTTAGGAGTTTTATCGGTATAGCCGTTATTAAAAATTAAGACCAGATAGGATGGTACCGGACTTTTGTCCTCCTATCATGGTCTTTTATTTGTATAGGAGGAAATATGAAGATATTTGTTATTGGGGGAGCAGCAAAAAGCGGTAAAAATACGTTCGGTAAATATTTAAGGGAAGAATTAAAAAATTATGGGTATAAGCCTTGTGTAATGCATATTACAGAAACTTTATACTCATATGCTAGAAACTATTTTTCATGGAATGAAAATGCTGATGAAAAACCACGTGAATTTTTACAAAAAATGGGAATTGAAATTATAAAGGAAAAAATGCATAAGCCTTATTTTTTAATTGATAGGACATGTGAAGATATTGAAATACTTAGTAATTTCTTTGATGCTTTTATTATTACTGATGCAAGATTAATCATGGAATTTGAAGAATTTAGAAAAAGATTCGATGATGTTGTAATAATTAAGATCAGTCGTAGTAATTTTGATAATGGACTTACTGAGGAAGAGAAAAATCATGTTACAGAAACAGAGCTTTTTGATTATGACAAATACGATTATGAAATAGAAAATGATAGTTTTGAGGCTATGGTTAAAGATGCAAGAAGGATAGTGGAACTTGAGGAGGGTAAATAGCCAATGAAAAAACTAATTGCAATTGTTGGAATGGCTGGTTCTGGTAAAAGTGTAGCGACGGATTATTTAGAAAGTCTAGGCTTTAAAAAAATATATTTTGGGGGCCTTACTTATAAATTGATGAAAGAAGCAAAAATTGAAGTTACTCCTGATGGAAGAAGTGAGAAAGAATTTCGGGAAAGTCTACGTCAAAAATATGGAAAAGAATGTTATGCCAAATTACTTTTACCGGATATTTTAACATCTTTAGAGAAGACTGATGTAGTTCTAGATGGATTGTATTCTTGGGATGAGTATAAGTTTTTGCAGGATAAAGTTGGTAATCGCTTGAAATTAATTGCTATTATTGCTGATAAGAATATAAGGTATGAGAGAGTAGCCATTAGAAAAGAAAGACCATTAAAAAAAGAGGACGTTATTTATAGAGATATTTCTGAAATTGAGAATTTAGCTAAAGGTGGGCCAATTGCTTTCAGTGATTATTATGTTTTAAATAATGGAAATATTTCAGATTATAAAAAAAGAATAGGGGATATATTAAACAGTATAGAGCAAGAAGGAGAGATGTAAAATGAAGTATATGAGTCATGATGAAATACGTAATACATGGTTTAAATTTTTTGAAAAGAAAGGTCATAAATTATTTGAAAGTGCACCATTAGTTCCAATAAATGATGATAGTCTACTATGGGTTAATGCAGGAGTTACTCCACTTAAGAAGTATTTTGATGGGACGGAAGTACCAGAGTCTAGAAGACTTATGAGTATTCAGAAATGTATTAGAACAAATGATATAGAAAATGTTGGAGATGCTACACATCATACTTTTTTTGAGATGATGGGAAATTTTTCAGTAGGAGATTATTTTAAAGATGAAGCAATTGCTTATTCTTTTGAACTACTTACTAGCCCAGAATATTTTGGAGTAGATCCTAATAAGTTATATGTAACAGTTTATACTTTAGATGCACAAGCTAAAAAAAGATGGATTGAAGTAGGATTAGATCCTAGTCATATTATTCCGTTAGAAGGCAATTTTTGGGAAATTGGTGAAGGGCCTTGTGGACCTGATTCAGAAATCTTTTATGATCGTGGAGAAAAGTATGATCCTGATGGACTAGCTTTTGAAAAATTTAAAAATGATGAAGATCAATATCGCTATGTAGAAATTTGGAATAATGTTTTTAGCCAATTTAATTCTAAAGAAGGCGTTGAAAGATGCGATTATCAGGAATTACCAAGTAAAAATATTGATACTGGTGCTGGTTTGGAAAGATGGTGTGCTATATTTCAAGGCGTAGATAGTAATTTTGATACTGATTTATTTAAACCAATTATCAAACATATTAGTGAGCTTACAGGATTTAGTTATAATGGCCAAAGAGAGTATAAAATTATAGCGGATCATATTAGATCAATAACCTTTGCTTTAGCCGATGGTGCTTGTTTTGAAAACGTTGGTAGAGGTTATGTATTAAGAAGACTTCTTAGAAGAAGTGTACGCTTTGGTAAGCAATTGGGCTTAGAAGGTGCCTTTATGTATAAGCTTGTTAGTGATGTTGTTGATGTGATGAAAGAGGCTTATCCATATTTGGTAGCTAAAAGACCAATTGTTGAAGCTTTAGTTTTAGAAGAAGAAAAGTTATTCTTAAAAACTCTTGAAGCTGGAGAACGTAGATTAAAAGAGTTAGTAAAAGATGCTGTTGATGGAACAATTAGTGGTGAAGACGCATTTAAATTATATGATACTTATGGTTTCCCATTTGAACTAACTTTAGAATATTTACATGAATGGGGTTATACTGTTTCACGTCAAGAATTTGATAAATATATGACAATGCAAAGAGAATTAGCAAAAAAGAATGCTAAAAATAAAGCTTCTATGGCAAGCCAAAAAAAGGTACTGTTAGATTTTACTGAAAAAGATCAGTTTGTTTATGGCATTTACCGATTAAAAACAGATGTTTTAGCTATTTTTTCTAAGGATGAAATTGTTGAAAGTTCAAATCACGATTGCTATATTGCACTTAAGAGAACATGCTTTTATGCGGAAGCTGGTGGACAAGTTAGTGATACGGGAATGATTGTTGGAAAAAACTTTAAAGCACGAGTTTTAGATGTATTTAAGGGACCTAATGGCCAGAATATTCATAAGGTTAAGTTATTGGATGGTATTATTTCTATTGGAGATGAATGCGAACTTGTTGTAGATAAAGATCGTAGAAATAGAATTGAGGTTAACCATTCATGCGTTCATATTCTACAGTATTCACTACAACAAGTTGTTTCATCTAGTATTAAGCAAGCAGGTAGTTATGTTGATGATGAAAAACTAAGATTTGATTTTACTTATTCTGGTAAAATGACAGATGATAAGTTATTAGAAGTTGAACAATTTGCTAAAAATATGATTAGTGAGAATTTATTAGTTTCTACAGAAGTTATGCCAATTGATAAAGCAAAGCAATTAGGCGCTATGGCACTATTTAATGAAAAATATGGTAGTATGGTTAGAGTTGTGAAAATTGGTAAATCTATGGAATTATGTGGTGGTACACATACTACAAATACAAGGGAGATTAAAAATTTTGCTATTTATTCTTGTGAATCTAAAGGTAGTAATGTATATCGAATTGAGGCAGTAACAGGGGTTAAAACTGAAAGTGTTTTATTTGATGTTATTAAGCCATATAACGATGAAATGATTAAGTTATTAATGAAGGCTAGAAATATTTTGGATGAAGCTAAAAATAATGGTATTATTTTAAATTTTGATGTTACTATTGATAATAGCAAACCATGTTCATATAAAGATATTATATTTAATAAAAATGAGCTCGGTTATATTCAACAAGAGGTTAAAGATTTAGAGAAAAAGTATACTGATTTAAGGGAACAAAAAGCATTACAAAATTTAGATATTTATAAGGAAAATATTAAAGATTATAATGGTACTTTGGGTATTGTTATGGAAGTTTCTAATAAAGATAGTAATTTATTAAAAGCTATTGCAGATAATTTAATTCAAGTAATGGAAAAAGGATTAGTATTCTTTGCTAATACGAAAAATGATGGCACAGTTAATTTTGTTGCTCGTAGTAATTGTCATGCTAATGCTGGTTTACTTGTTAAAGATGCGAGTATTGCATCTAATGGTAATGGTGGCGGTAGTCCAACATTTGCTCAAGGTGGAGGAAAATCAACACTTAAATTAAAAGAAATTTTTGAACATGTTGAGAAAGTATTAAAAAATGAAGCATAATTATTTAATAGAAAATGCTGATTTTGCAGTCGTTCAGTTAACAATAGAGAAAATTCTAAAAGAAAATAACTTCTTAGATGCGACGATTAACTACTATGATATGCAAGAAGTAACGTTAGATAAGGCCTTGGAAGATTTAGATACATATGGATTATTAACTAATAAAAAAGTGATAGTTATTACTAACTTTTTAGAAGTGGAACTTACTGATACAATTAATTTGGAAAGACTAGTTAAATATGTAAAGAGTGAAGTTTTTGAAAATATTTTAATTATTGTAACAAATAAGTTTGTTGTTAAAGATAATAAGTATTTAAAAGAACTAAAGAAAAATTTAGTGGCTATTAATACTGAACTTGATCCTGTTTCTTATATAAAAGATGAACTTAAGGGGTATAAGCTTGAAATAGGTGTTATTAATATGATTAATGAAGCTTGTTTAGGAGATTTTACCAAAATACAAAGTGAATGTTCTAAATTAAAGACATATAAATATATGGATAAAGCGATTAATAAAAGTGATGTATTGGATCTTGTTGTAAAAAAAATGGGGGATCCTACAGATTTAACTTTTTCATTTGTTAGGGCCCTCGCTTTAAAAGATAAAAGAGAAGCTTTAACATTATATCAAAATATTTTAGATTATAATGTTGAACCACTTAGTTTAATTGGACTTTTAGCTAGTCAATTTAGAATTATGTACCAAGTTATGGTTTTAGAAAGAAAAAACACAAGAACTAGTGATATAGCAAAAATACTTAATGCTAAAGAATATCGGATTACTAAGACTAAGGAGTTAACAAAATATTATACGGAGCAAGAGATACTTAATTTAATTATTAAGCTTAGTGATATTGATTTAAAAATAAAAACTACTAATAGTGATCCTAATTTATTATTACAGTTATTTATATTAAATATATAATAAAAAGAAAAGTTTTAGATTTAATTACTATTTGTAATACTCTAATTCTTTTCTTTTTTAGTTTAATAATTATTTAATAGAATTTTGTTTTTTTATTTTTTCTAATTTTTCATAAATATCTTTTAATTGTTTTTCATAACCGATATCTTTTGGACTATAATATTTTTTATTTTTGATTTTATCTGGTAAATATTGTTGAACGACATATGAACCTGGGTAATCATGGGGATATTTATAGTCTGGGGAATCGGTTTTTATGTGGCTAGGGATTGTACCAACATTTCCATTTTCTATATCTGCTAGGGCTTTATCTAGGGCAATATGGGCGGTATTACTTTTTGGTGATAGAGCCATTTCGGCTACTATTGTTCCTAGGGGAATTCTTGCTTCAGGTAGACCAACTCTTTCTGAGGCATTAATAGCAGCATCTACTCTAGGACCAATTGAGGGATTAGCTAGGCCAATATCTTCATAGGCAATAACGCTTAATCTACGATATATTGATTCTAAATCACCTTCAGTTATTAGTCTAGCTAAGTAATGAAGGGACGCATCGATATCACTGCCTCTAATAGATTTTTGTAGGCCGCTTAAAGCATCATAGTGCCCATCACCATCTTTATCAGCAAAGAAGACAGGCTTATTGTTAATTTTTCTAATTTTTTCTTCGGTGATTGTTTTATCGTCAGTGGAGTAGTAGGCTATTTCTAATAAGTTATAAGCATATCTTAAGTCGTTTCCAGAGAGTTTTGCTATCAGTTCAATACTTTTATCGTCTATCTTAATACCAGCTAAATCTGGGTGTTTTATGGCTATTTTTAGCCCTGATATAATATCTACTGTTTCTAATGGCTGAAGTTCAAATAGTTGACATCTACTTCTAATAGCGGGATTTATAGAATGATATGGATTAGAAGTTGTCATACCAATTAAAGTTATTAAACCACTTTCAAGTTGAGGCAATAAAATATCTTGTTTATCTTTGTGAAGCCTGTGAATTTCATCCATGATTAGAACCATACCACCATACATTTTAGCTTCTTCAATAACAATATCAATATCTTTTTTAGTATTTATAGTAGCATTTAAAAAGCGATGTTTTAAACCTAATTCATTAGCTAGGGCATTAGCAATACTAGTTTTTCCAATACCAGGTTTACCATATAAAATCATTGAAAATAGTTTTTTATTTTTTACTAGATTAGTTAAAATTTTTCCCTCACCAATTAGATGCTGTTGACCTATAACTTCATCTAGTTTGGTGGGTGCTAATTTTAATGCTAGAGGTTTTTCCATAATATTCATCACCACAATAGTTATTTTAGCAGATATATAATTAAATGGCTAGCGTCAGTTTCTTTTTCTGGAATAATTTTGTATAATATATATAGGTGGTAAGATGAAAATTGATATTGCGATTGATGATTTTATAAATTACTGTTTGTTTGAGAAAGGTCTTTCTGATAAGACTAAAGAATCTTATTATAATGATTTATCAGTATATGCCTCTTTTTTAAAAACTAAAGCTATTACTTCTGTTGAAGATATTAGTACTGATGATATTAAAGAATTTTTAAAATCTAGATATGAAAATGATAAAACAACAACGATCGCTCATAATTTAACGGTTATTAAAAATTTTCATGCATATTTATTAAGACAAAATATTGTTAAAAACGATGTGTCTTTATTTGTTGAAAGACCAAAGCTAAGAAAAAGTTTGCCAAAAACTTTAAGTATCGCTGATGTTGATCTTTTATTGGATATTGAACTAAAGACGGTATTTGACTATCGCAATAAGGCTATGCTAGAATTGATGTATGGAACTGGTTTAAGAGTTAGTGAGATTATCAATTTAACAATTGATGATATTGATATTACTAATTGTATTATTAGAATTATGGGTAAAGGTAGTAAAGAGCGAGAAGTTCCACTTGGAGAGTATGCTATTTATTATTTAAAATTATATTTGAGTAGGAGAGGGGAAATGCTTAAGAAGAAACCATGCTATAAGTTATTTTTGAATAATCATGGGCTTGGCATGACACGACAAGGATTTTTTAAAGTATTAAAACAATTATTACAAGAAAAAGGCTTGAATCCGGATGTTTCTCCTCATACACTAAGGCACTCTTTTGCAACTCATCTTTTAAATAAGGGAGCAGATTTACGTAGTATTCAGGAAATGTTAGGACATTCTGATATTGCTACTACAAAAATATATACCCATGTTAGTAATGAAAAAGTATTTGATGATTATAATAAATATCATCCACGCAGTCATAAAGGAGATGCATAAAATATGAAATTTAAAAGAATATTTTTGGTGGTGTTAGATTCACTTGGGGTTGGAGAAACACATGATGCAATTAATTTTTCGGATAATGGTGCCAATACTTTGGGACATATTAAAGAACAATATGATTTGTTTATACCTAACTTAAAAAAAATTGGTTTTTTAGATACACTTAATATGAGTGATAATGCAAATACTGAGGCATATTATACTATCGCTAAACCAATTAATGCTGGGAAAGATACGTTAAATGGTCATTATGAAATGATGGGAATTAAAAATGATATTCCATTTAAGACATTTAATAGTGGATTTACATATGATATTTTAACGAGTATTGAAGAAGTTACGGGAAGACGAGTTATCGGTAATAAGTGCTGTAATGACATATCTATCATTAATGAACTTGGAGAAAGACAGATGAATTATGGTTCACTTATCATTTATACTTCTGCTGATTCTGATTTACAGGTAGCAGCTCATGAGGATTGTATCCCAATATCTACTTTATATCAATATTGCGAAAAAATTAGAGCAATAACATTAAGAGAAGAGTGGAGGGTAGGAAGAGTAATTGCTCGCCCCTTTACGGGAACTCCTGGAAAATTTAAGTTCATTAATAATGCGAGAAAAGATTATGCAGTTAAGCCTCCTAAAAAATCAGTTTTAGATAGTTTAGTAGAAAATAGTTATAATGTTATAGCAATTGGCAAAGTTAATGATATTTTTGATGGTCAAGGAATTAATAAAAATGTTAAAGCTACAAATAATTCTGAAGTTGTAAATAAATTATTAGATATTATGGATAAGAATTTTACTGGCTTATGTATTGCTAATTTAGATGATTTTGATAGCTTATATGGGCATGCTAGAGATGTTATTGGTTATGGCAGAGCCATTGAAGAATTGGATGTTGATATGCCAATGATATTAAATAAATTGGAATTAGATGATTTATTAATCGTTACAGCAGATCATGGTAATGATCCAACTTTTAAAGGCAATGATCATACAAGGGAGAATGTACCAGTTATCATCTATAGTAGAAACTTTAAAAATCCACATCGATTAGAACAATTTGATACTTTTGCTAATATTGGTGCAACTATTGCAGATAATTTTCAAGTGGATATGCCAGAAATAGGTAAAAGCATTTTAGATGAGTTAAATTAAAAAAGTAGGGGACTTCCCCTACTTTTGATTTTTAATTTTATACTAGGCTTGGTCTAATTCTGCCGTAACTTCATATTCGTTGTCGGTTATGTTAGAACTAGTTGCTGTAAAACTTTGACAGATGGTTTCTTCGCAGCAATTACATTCAGTATTATCACACGTACAACTAATTTTAACTGAATCTAATTCACAACAGTTTTGTTTATTGTTATTATGTGTACAATTGTTAACATCACATTTAATTTTAGATTCATCTTTCTTTTTTTTCATAAATACAATTATCCTCCTTTTATTATATGTTGAACCATTTTAAAAGAAATATGCAAAATATAATAATGTAATATTTTGAATTGAGATGGATAATTATCCAACTTTTAATAATTAAATCGCTTAAAATGCATTCTAAAATATTTATGTATTATTATTGCATTATGTATTTGTTTATTTAAATCTTATAAATAAGGAAATAAAGATATAAGATAATAAGATAATAAGATAATAAGATAATAAGATAATAAGATAATAAAGAGATTAAGATAATAAAGAGATATAGTTAGTTAAAAAACATTATTGCTAAATAGCTAATAATAATTTGGCTAAGGAAGTTTAAGTATTATTTGAGAAGATAGTTAGTGTAGAATAAGTGTGGAGATTTTTTACCTAAAAAATAAGATTTATAATTTAAACTAATTGTAAGTTAGAAGGAGTAGATAGTCAATATCTATTCCTTTTATATTACATAAATTTCTTGTCTAATTGATGTTAGTTCTTTCAATCTATTATTTTCTGATGGATAATCAAGTATAGGTAAACTAGTATTTATTTTATATTCTAATGAATAATTTGAGGTTAGTTTTTGATCATATTTTATATTGCATATTTTTTTAACTTTCATATTTATATCTACGTAATTATTATTTCCATACTTTAAATTATAATAATCTTCAATGGTTAATTCATGTTTATTAGCGTGATAAACAAGTAGTTTTAATTTATTTTCTAAACCTTGTTCAGAAAATCCATAAGGAGAAGAAGTTATATATCTAGCAAAAGCTTGATTAACATGACCTTCCATGGAACAATGAACTTTATAATCTTCATTATTTTGATTTTTAATTCCTTCTGAATTATTAATAATATAATTCATATGTTCTTTCATATGTTTTTCTTGTTCTGGATATTTTTTTATTTGAGATTTGACAAGCAATTTGAAATCATCTATCAAATCATTTCTAATATAATCATCAGCAATATTTCTTAATTCTGTATCATTTTTGAAAATATATCTTAAGTGTTTTCTTATGTAGTGAAAAGGATCAAGGACAAATTTAGCATTAGGAAAACAATTCGTATAATTTTTAATACCAGAAGCACCATCACCAGATACAAATATAATTTTAAATTTATCAATATCATATTTTTTATTAACATAGTCGAAGATGACTTCCCAAAGTTCTTCATATGTTAGTTTAGAAGAAGCAAAGTAACGAATATTTTTAAGTTTTTTTCTTTTAACAAATTCTTCCTCATATCCTTCGTGTACAATAGCACAAGGGCATATTCTATTTCCGCCTTTTTGAAGGTTAGCATGAATTTCATCTATTTCTATATATAAAATATCAGGTTGATTGGTGTATTTAGTAATAACTTCATTTATTGAACCATCTAATACTTTAATCTTTTTAGAAACAGTACTTCTAGATACTTGAGTATTTCGTAAAGCATGTTTAGCAGATTGACTCATATTTTCATCCATAGCATATTTAATAAGCTGATATTCTGCTTCATTGGTTAGTCTTTGATAGGCTTTTAAATGAAGAATATCCCTTAATGGTATATATCTTTCTTTAGTGTTTTTATTGATATAAGCTGTAAAATTAATAGTAATTAAACCAACAGAAGTAATTAAAGTTCTTTGCCTAGTTTCTTTTATATTGAATTCTTTTTTTCTTTGTTTAGATTTTTTAAAACTTTCATCAAAATAGTTTAAAAAAGATTCATATAATTTTAATGTAAAAGTATCGCCAACGTTTCTAATTTTACTTTCTAAGTTTAGTGGATTAAGATTATTTTTGAATATTTCATTAAAAGTATTAGTAATTTCATTAATAAGTGGTATAATTTTCATACGGTTAAAACCTCGCTTTCTATTGTTTATTTAGCAATTCAATTATAAAGCATTTTTTAGGTTTTAACCTTTTTCTTTATTTATAAAGATTATTTTTACAAATCTCCCCACTTTGGAAACACTATCGAGAAGATAATATAAATAGACTATTATAGAATATTATGTTATAATAACATTATCTTAGAATATTATGTTATTTTTTTAAATAGAAGTTAACATAATATCAATTATAGGAAGTTGTAATTGTTGAGTGAGGCTAGATATTTCATCTTTTCTTTCATAAAAATTTACTAGGTTTTATTATCTATTATTATTATTATTCAGTGTTTTAGTTTCTTTTCTTACGGCAAGGTTTTTGGCTTTATAATAATTTTAAATTTTAATTATTAATTTGTTTTATTATATATTATATATTGAAATTTTAATTAATTAATGTTTATCTTTTTAAGAAATTATTTTGATAAAACATATATTCGATATTTTATTTACTACTGTATTTTATTTACTTACTACGTCCCCTTCTCTTTTTATTGCATATAAAAATATACTATAAAAGAGTGACTTGCGTCACCCTCTTACTATTTATCAAAGGCCATTATTTTTTATTATATTTTTCG
This sequence comes from bacterium, assembly GCA_029099845.1. GTDB lineage: Bacteria > Bacillota_I > Bacilli_A > RF39 > UBA660 > CAG-877. The sequence goes on along the minus strand of JAQXOT010000024.1, from coordinate 37,405 downwards.
AGATTGGATTTCAGCGATTTTATCTAGAACTTCACTAGCATTATCTTCACTAATTTCAACATAGCCTAATTCTTTTAAGGCTTGAATTTTGGCTGTATTTAATTCTTGAGTACGAGAAAGTTTTTCTTCATTTTTATGTTCTATATCTTCTTCAAATTGTTTGTGAGCAACAGCTAATTTTGTTTTAGAGGCATTTCCACTATTATATAAGGCCATGGCTCTGTATAAGATACTTTCAAATATAAATTGTTTATCATTATTAAAAACAAAGTCATTTGCGGGAATAAATCCTAGAGATTTTGATACATATCCTAAAATATATTTTAATTCTTCATTAGTATCTATTGATTGTAGGAAATGATACAAATATAGATATGTATTATAAGTATCTTTAGTTTTATCTGATGATAGTTTTTCTTTTAATAAAGTGATGATATCAGACAATAATTCTTGTTCTTTTTTGTTAAAACCTTTTAGATCTGCAATTATTTCTTTATTTGATGAGTCTTTTACTCCTTCATTTAATCTGGATTCTACTTCAATAATATATTCTCCATTTATTTTTAAAGAACTTAGTTCTTCTATATTTTCTATATTTAATAGACTTAATAATTTAGCGGCTTTTTCTTTTGGCCAGTTATTGATGTCATCGATTGCTAAATAGTTATACAACATTTGTCTTGATACTCCTAGATATTTAGCTAGGCGTACTTTACTAATTCCTAATTCGGTTAGAACTTTATTTAATTCTTTCATTTTTTACCCTCCTAATATAATTATAGGCATTTAGTAAAATATAATCAAGTGTAAATTGACACTTTTTATTTTAAATTTTATGTAAAAGAAAAAGTAATCAAAAAAAGTTCTTTAAATTATTTCTTCTATTATTCCTCCACCCAAAACATAGTCATCTTTATCATATAAAACTACAGATTGACCTTTAGTTATAGCTCGCTGGGCTTCTTGAAATGTAACTATTAGTTTATTATTTAAGATAGTTACGGTGGCTTTTGAAGGCATTGCACGGGAACGTATCTTTGCATATACTTCGGTTGGTAAATTATTAGTTAAAAGGTTAATATCAGTAGCTATTAAGGTGTTTTTATATAAATCAGCATTTGAGCCAACAATTATTTTATTAGTATTAGCATTTATATCAGTTACGTATAGGGGTTCTTTATAACTTATTCCTAGGCCTTTTCTTTGCCCGACTGTGTAGTTAATAATTCCATTGTGGGTTGCTAAAACGGTGTCATCATTTAGACAAATTTCTCCGGTTTTTATTGGCTCTTTGATGTTTTCTTTTAAAAAATTGATATAGTTGTTGTCTTCAATAAAACAAATTTCTTGACTATCTTTTTTTCCCTTAGTACTTAGATTTAGTTTTTGGGCTATTTCACGAACTTTATCTTTATTTTCATATTCAGATAGTGGAAATATAATTTTTGATAATAGGTCTTTATTTATGCCATATAAGAAATACGATTGATCTTTTTCTTTGGTAGTAGCCATTTTTAATTTATTATTTTCAATTTTAGCGTAATGACCAGTGGCAATCTTTGTGGCTCCAAGTTCTTCTGATTTTTTGATAAAAAGACCAAACTTAAAATATTTATTACAAACAACACAAGGATTGGGCGTTTTTCCACTTTTATAGGCGCTTATAAAGTTATTGATAACTATTTCTTTAAATTCTTTACTAACATCAATTATATGGTGTTTTATGCCTAATTCTTGGCATACTCTTTTAGCATCTTCGATTGCAAGATTTGTTTTTTCATCATTAATTAATTTCATAGTTATGCCAATAACGTTGTAGCCTTCTTCTTTTAATAAGTAGGCACCTACAGAGGAGTCTACTCCCCCACTCATTCCTATTGCGACTGTTTCTTGTTTCATATTATCACCTATTGTAATTATATAATAATTTTAGTTTGTTTTAAAGCTTAAACATTTTAATGAATATTGGGATTAAATAAGTCTCAATTAATCCTGATATAATAGATATTATAATACTTAGTAATAATAGTTTTAAATATCTAGTTATAATGATTTTTCTATTACATTCTTTTTTTCTAAATAGAAAGTTAAAAAGGGTTAAAGAAAATGATGCTGAATAATAAGTTAAAATGAAAATAGTTAATAGATTTATTAGATGAGGAAATATATAAATAATTGCTGGAAGGATTCCTTTAAGTTTATATGTATATAAAATACTAGTAAAAGTAAAAGACGTAATAAAGCTATCAAAAGATAAAATAATTAAAACTATTGGCAACCCTATAATTGATATTCCTAATAACCAAATAATTAAATTTAGTAATAAATTATTAGTTATACTCTTAAATAATGTTGTAGGATAATTTACTTGATTGTTTTTAATAACTGAAAAAAAATTAGTTATGCTGTTAATAATTAATTCTTTATTTTCTTTTGATAAGAGACTTATAAATAAGATACCAAATATTGCTGCTATTAGGGTTAATATGGTTATTGTACTAAGTAATTTTCTACTTTTGATTGTTTCTAATATTTTTTTCATCTTTTTTCACCTAATTAATTATATTTATTTAGGTATTTTTACATACTGAATTCTATTTTACTTTTTAAGACATTTAATTTATAATTGTTTTGAGGTGGATATATTAATGAGTAAAAAAATTATAAGATTTATATCTTTGATATTAGTACTAGCAATGTTACTTGGTTTTGTTAGTAGTCTATTTTTCTTATAAAAGAACTCCTTTTGGGAGTTTTATTTGTTTATATAGCCTTCTACTTCAGGAATAATATTATTTATACTTTCATTTTTAATATTGTATTTATTAACAATGTCATTAATTCTTTTATAATCGCTGGCTAAATATAACATAAGAATCCCACTTATACGATTGGCTGTATACTGAGTTATTTCTTTATAATCATCTTTTGATATATTGTAGCGTTCCTTAATATTTACCATTGGACCAGAGTCATATAAGTAATTGGTTAATGAGCGCCCTATTTTTTCTACTTTGGCGTCGCGGTCTTTTAGATGTACTTTTGTCCATACCTTCATAATTTTGCCCTTCTTTCTTGATTTATTATACTAGCATAAAATAAAAATAAAGTCTAGAAAGACTTTATTGTAAATAAGGGTTATTTTCTTTTTCTTCTTTTAGAGTTGTTGTTTCATAATGTCCAGGATATAGCTTAATTTCTTCGTCATATTGTAGTATTTTTTGAATACTGTTTTGCATGTCTTTTTCATCTCCACCAGGAAGATCTGTTCGGCCAATTGATTCTTTAAAAATAAAGTCACCAACAAACATTACCTTTTCTTCTTCAAAGAAGAATGTTACTGAATCTTTAGAGTGTCCAGGAGTATATAGGCATTTAAAATTAAATGAACCAATCGTATATTCTTTTTCTTCTAAATTGCTTTTTTTAAATATTTTTATGCTTCGTTTAGTTAAAAAATTACGAAGAGCACCAATGTGATCAAAATGGGAATGAGTAATTAAAACGCCTAAAACTTTATTATCACCGATTTGTTCTTTTATGTTTGGATAATCACTACCAGGGTCTACTATTAAACATTCTTTATTTTTTATTAACACGTAGCAGTTTTCATCTAAAGCACCTGTTACTATTTTTTTTATTTCCATATAATTAACCTACCTTATTTTTCTAATTCTTTACTTAGATATACATAGTTATAATTAGAGTCTAATTTAAATGTATATTTATATGTACCACTAATTAATTTTTCTGGGAGTTCTTTGCCTTCAGTTCCATAATATTTTACGTTTTCATATAAGATGATTGTTGATTCAGTACTTGTGGCATTAATTAGTTCTTTATTTGCTCGATATACTGTTGTTGATATTTGCGTACAATTGCCGCTAACATATTCACCACGTTCGGCAATATATTGGTATCCACCTAAGCATGTCATACCAAGTTGAATATCATTATGATTAAATTCGCTATTTTCACCAAATAATTTTTTATATTCAAGAGCTAGTTCTTCTTCTTTAAAGGCTTGTGGTGTAAAGTCAGCACTTTCTTTGCAGGTATATAATGACATTTTAGCGTTATTAAAATAGTTACAATTGGAACTATAAATTTTGGAAGCTGGAATTTGTCTTGCGGCTAAGTATAATTTCATTTCAGCGTTTAATTCCATATTGGCAAGATCTTCACGAATATTAGTTTTAACTTTAGCATATAAGTCTTTAACAATTGTTGCGTCCAAATCTAGTTTTTTTGTTTCACCTGATGTTGATACAGGGCTACAACTTTCTTTAAGGGTTTCTATTTCTTGTTGATGCAAGTTGTAGGTATAATAGGTATAAAAACAAAAACCAGCAATGATAAGAAGAAATATAATTGTCATTAGCGATGAGTTTTTGTGAGGTTTTTGTTCAGTGTTTTGACTTAAATTATTTTTTTCTATATTATTTGTATTTGGTTTTAAATTATTAGTAGTGTTTTGAGTATTATTAATGTCATTATTAGTGTTACTATTATTTTTTGGTATTTCATTTGGAGTACTATTATTCATAATTATCACCTATCTTCTTATTTAATTTTAATATAATTTCTAAATATTTACAATATTATTCAGCTTGTTATTGAAGAAAAAAATGTATAATTTTGCAAAATTAAAACTCAAGATTTATATCTTGAGTTTAAATACATTATGGTGACCTGTATGGGGTTCGAACCCATGAAATCCAAGGATGAGAACCTTGTGTGTTAAACCACTTCACCAACAGGCCATAGTGCCTTTTTTAAAGACATTAATATCATATCACTAATATTTTTTTTTGGCAAGTAATTAAAGCTTTTTTATACAATGAATTTTAGACTAAAATAATTAGAAGAATAAGTATTTATGATTAGTATATTCAATAAATTTAATTAAATCTTGATAATTTATTGATATAGTTTTGGTATTTATATTTGGATGAACTAATATTTTCTTTTCTTTTAAATCTTGATCAATTAAAAGAGTAATTAAATTATTTTGATCGTTTATGATGCCTAGTGGTGTTACGCTACCAATATTTAAATTTAAGATAGTTTTAAGTTCTTCTTCCGAACAAAAACTTAGTTTGGATGTATTTATAGTTTGGGCTAACTTTTTAAAGTCTACTCTTTTAGTTGCTTCAATTAGAATTAAGTAATAGTCATTTTTACTTTTTACGAATAGATTTTTGCATTCTGTTCCTTCAATTTTACTTAATATGTTAGCATTTATAGCATCTTTTATTGTGTAGATGGCAGGATGACTAACTTCTTCATAATGTATATTTAAGTTGGACAATATATCATATATATTCATACTTTTCCTCTTTTCAATTATTTTTCTTTTAATATTACTTTGAGTTTTTCTTAGTAATTTTAGCATTTTTTTATTATATCATAGCATAGGGTATAAGGTATTAGCGGATTTTGAAGATTTTATATGCTATATAAAAGAAAAAGCCTCATATTTAGAGACTTTTATTTATGACATTCTTTATAAGTGTTAATTAAATCATCAACATAAGCACAACCCATAAAGCAAACTATTTGATCTTTACCACTTGGAACTAAAGCCATATCTTCTTTAGAAATTATTTTAGCATTTGGTAAGTTATCAGTAATTATATGCGAAGTAATTCCTGGATAATCTTCTTGTTTTTCACGATTACATCTAATTTCTGTTAAATATACGTTATCGGCATTTTGGAAAGAATCAATAAATTCATTTTGGAAATCTCTAGTTCTAGAGTAAGTATTTGGAGCAAAAATAACGGTTAAGTGCTTATTTGGGTATTTTTGTTTTACTGCTTCTAGGGTGGCTTTTATTTCAGTTGGATGATGAGCATAGTCATCAATGATAATTGTCTGCCCTACTTTTTCTTCAGCAAAGCGTCTTTTAGCATTTTTAAAAGTTGGCAATAAATCACTAATTGTTTCAATGCTTAAACCAAGCTCTTTACCAATGATAATTGCAGCGGTTGCATCCATTACCATATGTTTACCATATAAATTGATAGTAAACTTGCCAAGTTTTGTATCATGCTCATATAATTCAAATGATGAACCTTCTTCATTTAAAATTACATTTTTAATAATAACATCATTATTTTCATTAAAGCCATAAAATTTTACAGGCGTTTTATAGCTAATTTTTCGAACCTCTTCATTATCGCCATTGGCTACAACAAGTTTGCTTGTTTGATTAGCAAAAATTTCAAATGTGTTACGGATATCATCAATACCGGTATAGCATTCAAGATGTTCAGCTTCTATATTAGTAATTATGGCGTAACTTGGATTATAAGCTGTAAAATGTTTATTAAATTCGTCACTTTCAACAACAAAATATTTGTTGTCTTTAGTAGCTTGACCATCTCCGGCCCCAATGAAATAGTTACAACCAGTTGTATTTTCTAGAAGATGTCTAATTAGGGATGATGTTGTTGTTTTACCATGTGTACCACTAACGCCAATACTTTCAAACATGGAAATTATATCTCCCATAATTTCATTATATTTTTTGATTTGTAACCCTAATTCTTTTACTCTTTGGATTTCTTTATGGTCTTCTTTAAAAGCGACACTATACGTAACAATTGTATCACTATCAATTGCATGCGTATTATCATAATAAATTGGGATGTTTCTAGCGTCTAGACCATCCTGAGTAAATTTATGCTCTTTGGCATCGTCATAGCCGGAAACACTATTACCTAAATCATATAATATTTGAGCTAAAGTTGACATGCCAGTTCCTTTTATTCCTATGCAATAATATTTCATATAATATATACACTCCTTGTAATTTTAAGTATACAGTATGAAAAAACATATGTAAATGTTTTTTTATGATAGAAAAAAGATTGAGATAATTCAATCTTAATTTTGTTTATTTTGTTGTTCTATTCTTGAATTCTTTCTTTTATCACGACATTCTTTACATCTTTTTGGTTCATTATCTAAGCCTTTTTCTTTATAAAAAGCTTGTTCTCCAGCTGTAAATACGAATTCTTGACCACAATCTTTACAAACTAGTGTTTTGTCTTGGAATTCCATGGTTACCTCCTTATTAAATGATTGGACCTTGGTTAGGTATATAGTTTCCAAATTTAATAATTAGGGACCTAATATAATTTTGCAAAATCCAGTGATATCTCACATTTAATAATATAACATTTGTAGAAAAAATATGCAATTTATTATTAATTGCTTGACATTTTATTTGTCATGTTTGCTTTGGCTTTTTTGGAAAAGATGCAACCACAGTAGTCTTGACGATATAAATTATAAATTTTTGATAACTCAATGCTTCGCTTATAGCCGTTTTTTTTCTTAAAATCTGAATATAAATAAGTAGTTTGAAATTCTTTTTCAAGTTCTTTACCAATTTCATTTAGCCAAGTGCTGTTTTTGTAGGGGCTTAAAGTTAAAGAGGTTGCAAAGTAATCAAAATTCTTTTCTTTGGCTAATTTAGCAGTTTCCTTTAAGCGTAGATGATAACATTTATAACAACGTGGACCACGTTCTATGGCATCTTCTAATCCTTTGGCTATTTTTTTAAAGTCTTCTGGGTGATGGGGTGCCACTATTAAATCGACTTTATATTTTGTTTTAAAGGATGATAAAAACTTTTTTAGTTCAATAAGTCTTTTGTTATATTCTTCTAAAGTATCAATATTTGGATTATAGAAAAAGATGGTTATTTGAAAAAAATTTCCTAGGCGTTCTAAGACAGCTGATGAGCATGGCGCACAGCAAACATGTAATAAAAGCGTGTGCCCTTCAGAAATTTTTTGTATTTCTTCTTCCATTAATAAGTCATAATTCATATTATGCCTCCTCATTTCGCATATTATTATAACATAAGTTTGGTATATTTTTTTACTAGTTACATATTTTTTACTATGAATACGATTTTTTTTAGTTTTATGATTACTACCCTAGCTGGTTTTTCAACATTGCTTGGGATTTTACCTTGTTTTATAAAAAATAAAAGTAAGGAGACGATTATTTCTTTTTCATTAGCTTTTTCAGCAGGGGTAATGTTAATAATTTCTTTTGTTTCGCTGATACCCGAAGCCATTTCTTTATTATCTAAACTTTTTAAAGGTTTTCCGATGATAATATTACTTGCTATTTTTGTGGTATGCGGAATTATTTTTTCTATGCTAATCGATCAAAAACTTGATAAGGCTATATCAAATAATCAGTTGTATAAATTAGGCCTTATTTCGGTATTTGTGTTAATATTGCATAATATACCAGAAGGCATTACTACCTTTGTTTCTTCAAGTATTGATAAAAAGTTAGGCCTTGTTTTAGCTATTTCAATAGCACTACACAATATACCTGAAGGAATTTCTATTGCTGTACCAATTTATTACTCTACCTTAAAATTGAGCTGGGCTTTTTGTTATACTTTAATTTCTGGATTTTCAGAATTATTAGGGGCAATTTTAGCTTATTTATTTTTAGCAAAATATATTAATGATTTTATACTTGCAATAATACTATCGGTTACAGCGGGTATTATGATTCATATTTCAATATATGAGCTTATTCCTGAGGCTTTTTCTTATAAAAAAAGTAAGGCTACAATTTTAGCCTTGCTTTTAGGTATTTTAATTATGTTGATGTGTGTGTTTCTTCTTTGATTATTTAGCTAATTATTCTTCAATATAGTGACATGTATATTCAATTATTTTTGTATTTGGGTCTTCTTCCTTTAAGCATTTGCAATAACTTGGAGCAGTAATTTCTCCAGTTAAGGCATTGTATTCTCCGCTGCATTCACTATATGGGGAGTTAATACGATCAGAAATGTTTGTAAGTTTATAGCCGTTTTTTGTAGTTTCTTGATTATATACGTATAATCTAGAGAAATTTTCAATTAATTTATTTATTGTTGCTTCATTAGCTATTATTTTAATATCATCTTCATATAAATAAGTGTCATATTTACGAATAATATTATTTTTTAAGTCATTGATAATAATATTATATGTATCTTTAAAATTTGTTTTGGTAGTTAAATAATAAATATATACTGGGACGTTATGAATATATGTTTCGTGATGATTTATTTTATTGAAGCGAGAATCATAGGAGTTTTGAATTACAATTGTATCTTTTTCTAGGGAATTATTTATTATATATTCATATGATTTAGGATATTTATCTATTATGACTAAGTTTTCTTTATATTTTATTGTCTGTTCATTAGTAGTTATTTTTAAGATATCACTTAAATCTTCTTGAATAGTAAGATCTTTTAGTGCAGTTAGACTTACACCGGTACCAATTCCAGTTATTATTAAAGAAATAAAGAATAATACTATTGCTATTTTGACATTTGGTTTTGTGCCTAAGACAAAGCTAATAATTATTCCTAGTATTAGTAAGATAATTATTAGGATACCTATTATTCCAATATCAAGCCCAATAAAAATTTTTGAATAAATGGATAAGGAAATACTTATAACTAATCCTATGATACTTAATAGTAAAATAAAAGCAAAGAATAAGCCAATAATTATAGCAAGTATTTTGATAAAAGATATTGTTATTTTGGCTAAGATATTTAAAAAGGCAAATGGTTCTTTATCTCTTATAATAATACGGGTTTTATTTTCAGAAGGATTACTCTTTTTTTCTATTGGAGTTTGTTCTTTGTTTTCTTCTTCTAGATTTTGATGCTTATCATCTTTATTTTTTGGTGTTGACATAATTTGATCATAATAATCTAAATATCTGATTTTAAAGATATGAATTACGATTATTATTGTTATAATGATCCAAGCTAAGTTTATTAGACCATTTATAATTGAACTAACAATGCTTAATGCTCTTGCAGGAAGAAATGCAAAGATATGATATGCGGTTGATGTAATTACTTCACTGATAATTAAACCAATAATTATTAATATGATAGCCGCTATGCTTAATTCTAGCAAACATTTTAGACCACTTAAAAATTTCATATTATAAAACATATTTACTGTTTTAGTAACGAATTCAACCAAAGGGTCAATATTAATATTTAATTCTTTTTTGTTTTTTCTTTCTAGGGTATTTATATCTTTGATATTTTCATTTATTAAGTCATCCATTGTGCAATCAAAAATATTACATATTTGAATAATTTTATCAGTTTCTGGATAAGTATTATTGCTTTCCCATTTTGATACTGATTGTCTTGAAACATTTAATTTGGTGGCCAGTTCTTCTTGAGATAGGCCTCTTTTTTTTCGCAATTGAATTAGTTTGTCTCCAAACTTCATATTTTCACCTCTTTCACGTTTAATGATACACTTATTTTAGGTTGCATTCTACCAATTATAGTTTGAAATTTTGCTAATTTTAGGTTGCATTTATAGGTATTATAGCATTTTTCAAAAGAAAAAGAGTGTGTTGTTCTTTATTTTTTAACTACACTCTTCTTTATCGGTTGTACAGGTTCTATTTGAATTATATAGTTCATCAAACATCTTGTAATAGATATCGTATAATTCTTGGTATTGGTCATCTGTCAAGGAATCATATTTAGTTTGGTTTTCATTAAGTTTAACAGTTGAAAGTTGCTCATTTTGAACTTTTCCATTTTTTACTGTGATAACGTATGGCATATAAATTCTTTTTTCTTGAGTATCATATTCGTTGCCGTCATCATCAGTTAAAATATAATCACGCAAATGCTCTTTTAATATATCTAAAAGGTCATAATAACTTTTTGTTCCGTGATTTGTCTCAACTAATGTACCATCTTCTATTTTATAGTTTGATTTTTCATCATCAAGATTTAGATAATAGATTGTATCAATTTGTAAATCTTTAGCAGCATCTAACATTACTGGTACGGCATTTCGACACCATGGACACCAAGCTGCTCCAATATAGATAATAGCTTTTTTATTTTTAATAATATCTACGGCTTTAGCACTATCTATATAAGTAATTGGATTATCTTTTGGTATGGTAACATTATTATATTTAGCCCCATCACTTTCTCTTGTTGTATTATTTAAAGACTCATACTCTTCTTTAAATTTTAATGCATCTGTTTTAACAGAAACGTTAGTTGTACTTGGTTTTTTAATTATTAATATAATTCCCAAGATACATAGTATCAATATTATTAGTACTGATATTTTTAAAATTGTTTTATTTTTTTCTTTCATCTTATCACCACTTTCAGTATACCCTATTTCTTATATAAAAAAAATAAACGAAGAGTTTTTTTGACTAAACTATCCGTTTATAGTTTATTTTGTACATTTATTATCAATTTGAATTGGAATATTATAAGTAATTGTTTTATTGTTGGTATCAATTGCGTTAACTCTTAAATATAAATTATTACAACTATTTTTTCCACAGGTGCAAGTATAATTATCAAGGTTAAATTCTACATCTTTTAAAAGCGTGGTTAAGGTATTGGCTTCTTTTGTTTCATAAGTTTTGTGGTTACTGATATCACCACATTGGGATAATTTTTTTTCTGTGTTACCGTTTACTTCGTATAGAATGCATTCAGCAACTACATATTTATCTTCTTCACTTGTTGTGGTTTGATATTTTATATCTGATATATAAATTGATTTTTTATTGTTGTTATAAGCAATTACTCCTTTAATAGAAAATTTATCATTATCACTAGCTATTGAATTGAAATTAAAATTATTTGGTTGATGATTAGCTAGTACAACAATTGTTATTACTATAGCTATTATAATTATTGAGACAAGGATTAATAAAAGTTTTTTATTATTGTTATTTTTTCTTTTACTTTCTCCATTAATTAAATCATCAACTTTAACATTAAATATAGTACTTAACTGTTTTAACATTTCAATATCTGGAATACCGCGACCATTTTCCCATTTAGAGATTGCTTGATTGGTTACAGATAATTTTTGAGCTAATTGTGATTGAGACATATTATTTTTTATTCGGAGTTCTTTTATATACGCACCTATTTTAGTTTGATTCATACTTCACCCACTTCTTTACCACTAATAATTTATTATGTTATTGTACATTCTAATTTTAGTTATTGTCAAATATTTGTGTTTTTTAATCAATTGTTATTAATTCATATTCTTTTGATCCTATGGCCAATTTAGCGGCACTTTCGATTGTATGTAGACCATTGCGTGATGTAATTCTTTCAATTAAGTGTTTTTTCCCTGGATCAGAGCTATTATATACTAAATCAATGGCGGCTTGATCAATTGCCACTGGGTCAGTTGATAAAAGAATACCAATATCTTGCATACATGGATCTTCTGCTTTGGCACAGCAATCACAGTCAACAGACATATTAGCTAAAACATTAATATAAACAATATGACCATTAAAATAGTCAACTATTGATTTAGCTGCGTCGGCCATTGATTCTAAGAATTTATCATGGTCGGCGGTCCAAATTTTACTAGGATCACCAGCTCCATGGATATAGGCTTTTCCATAGGAAGAAGCAAGCCCAATGGATAGTTGTTTCAAGGCTCCACCATAACCACCCATAGGATGTCCTTTAAAGTGTGATAAGACAAGTAGTGAATCATAGTTTTTAAGATCTTTACCGACATAGTTTTTCTTAATTACTTTTCCTTCTTTAATTTCAAGAACTTTATCTGGGCCTTCAGCGTCTAATAGGTTGACTTTAAAATATTTTTCCCAACCATGCTCTTTTAAAAGTTTTAGATGCTTATCTGTTGTGTTTCTTTTTCCGTCATATGCAGTGTTACATTCAACTACAGTACCATTAACATATTTTATTATGTCCTTAAAATATTCTGGATGAAGAAAATTTTGATTTCCTGCTTCTCCAGAATGAACTTTAATAGCAATATTGCCAAATAATTTATCTTCTTCTAATTTGTACAATTTTACTAGATTTTCACTGCTTAAGTTTTTTGAAAAATATACTTTTGACATATAGTCCTCCTCTTTGTATTATGAATATTAATTTAATATTATATTTTATTACATCTCTTCTTGTGTAGCAATGTTTCTGATAATATTTTTCTTTGATATTAGATAGATAACTAAATTACAGATCATTACTATGCTTATAAAGATAATTGATATTTGTAAAAATGATAGATTTAGATCTTTTAAAAGAAAGTAACCACCAAAACAAATTAAGGCAATGTAGTCAATGGTTATGGCCATAGAATAAAACATATTATAGTTTTCTCTTAAGACGCTTAATTCCTCATTCCATACTAGTTTAGGCTGAATTGAATCTATATATAGACCTAAATAAGAGATAAAAATAATTGATAGTGTTCCCAATATAGTATAAATAATTATATGCGTAATAGGTATTTTTAAAATGAAGCAAGCTGGTATGAAAAAAATCATAACACCTAAGAAGGCAAAGATAATTCCAACAAGAGCTTTAGCGTGAAGTTGAATTTTATAATTTACTGGGATATATTTCATGAAAGAAAAATGTTTTCCTTCTCTTGATATAGCATTAGAACTGATACTATTAAGAGAAGCAACAAAAGAAGAAATTCCAATAATAAAAGTTACAATAAAAAGTTTTATATTTTGATTATACATATAATTTTCTCTTAACCAAGTTATGGTTACTCCACTCTCTTGAATTTTACAAATAGCATAGAAGAATATTGGCCAAAGAAAATTAGCAACAATACAATGAGTATAAAAAGTCGGAGTTCGATATAAAATTTTAACTTCTTTTAAGAAATAAGATAGAAAAACTGGCTTTTTTTTACTTGTGGCAATTAGTTTTGTTATTGTTTTTCTATTACTGCTATGATTATTTATTGCTAAGTTAATTACTCCTTTATAATAAAATAATTCAGCAATTAATAACATGATTCCTATGGAAATAAGATTTATTAATAAGTATAAAATAAAGGATAAAATACTACCATTATTAATAGCATTTATATATACTGGTACATTAGGAAATAAAATTTGAAGAATTTTAAAATTACTGTTATTTATATTACTGATATTGTTTACAAAGATATCTAGATCAAAGTTTTTTATTGTTTTAGTTAACCCTAATAATAAAAGTAAGACTATAAATATAATGAAAATAGTAATTTTTTGAACGAGGTCTTTATTTTTAAATAATCTAGTAAAACGCATAATTAAAATACTAATAATTGCACAATATGTCATAGGAAGCAATGTTATAAGGGGAATCCCGACAATTGCTATAATCCAGTTTAGGATTCCCATATTAGTACCTAAGCCGAAACCGATAATACAAGCTAAGGTAAAAACAAATTGCATAAGATTTTCACCAATATAGGCAGAAGTAAATTTAGAGGCTACTATTTGCCAAGTTCGTAATGGCCAGGGAAGAAGATATTCAATATCATTTGAAAAATATAGTTCATTTAAAATAACACTTATGCCAAAAACAACAGTAAAAATACAAATTACGTAAAGCATTAGTTTTATAGTCAGTGTTTCTAGACTTACATCAAGAAGGGACTCTGTTGTTACTTTGACGAAAAAACCGGTTAATAAAGCTACTGGGATAATAATTCCTACTACTGCAAAAATTGATAGAATTGTTATCATTATTTGGCGACGTTTGTCTTGAGCTTTGCTCATAGATAATTGTGAAATAAAGGTTTTGGTTAAAGCTTTGTAACTATTCATCGGAAGTCATCTCCAAGAAAATCTTTTCTAAATCTTTATCAGTATATTTCTCTTTTAACTCTTCTAGAGTGCCATAGAATAAGGTTTTTCCATGATTAATAATAATAACTTTATCACACAATTTTTCTGCTACTTCTAAAACATGAGTTGAAAAAAGTACGGAGTTTCCTGATGAGACATGTTGCCGCATCAATTTTTTTAAGGTAAAGGCTGATTTTGGATCTAGTCCGATTAATGGTTCATCAAGAATCCAAACTGATGGATTATGGACAAGCGTTGCTACAATCATCATTTTTTGACGCATGCCATGGGAATAGCTTTGCATTTGTAAATCAAGACTATCTTCTAATTCAAAGCATTTGGCTAAATCTTTAATTCTTTTTTGCCGGTCTTTGGTTGGGACTTGATAAATATCCGCAACTAAATTAATATATTCAATTCCTTTTAGGCGAAGAAACATATCAGGGTTATCAGGAATATAGCCAATTTCTTGCTTCGCTTTAAGTGGGTCTTTTTTTAGGTTGTACTTATTAATATATATTTCACCATTATCAGGTTCGATAATACCTGTAAGCATTTTTAAAGCTGTTGTCTTACCTGCTCCATTTGGGCCTATAAAACCAACAATTTCACCATCATTCACGGTTAAATTGAGATTATCAACGGCTTTAATATTATTACTATAAGTTTTAGTAATATTTTTAATTTTAATCATAACTTTATTTAGTAATCTTATATGATGCTGTTTGATTACTTCCTTTCTTTCTATGCTTTATTTTATTAATTATCTTGTTTTATTTTTTCTTTATTATTCATAATCTACAATATCAATCCATTTTTGCAAAAAATCTTGCTCTTCTTCTATTCCCTTTGTCATTTGAGTGGCGGCAACAATTGGAATCCAACGCTCTATACTACTTTTTGGTATTTTACTCTTTTTAGAGAACAATTCTAAATATTTTTTAGCTAAAGTTTCTTCTCCTCGCATAGAAAATGTTAAAAATGTTCTAGCACAATCGGCTGAGGCATTACCAATAGTAGCGTGAGCCCAGTCCATGACATAATATTTGCCACTTGGGGTGATTATAACATTACTTGGCGTATAATCTCCATGACAAAGTTTAGTGTGATCTTTCATTCCTTCTAATCTTTGAAGCAGTTCATATTTGGTATTAGGAGCAATTAGTGAAGTATTGGTTAGTTTTCGACGAAACTTATCTTTTAAACGGTTAAGGAGTGGGACGTTTTTTGAGTGAATAGTTAGTTGAATATCAACGAACTTTTCAAGATAGAAATCTATTTTTTTAGGATTTTTTTTCATTAGTTCTTCTAACGTTGTTCCTTCTATATATTCTGAAATTAGAGCCCAACGATTATTTATCATTTTGACTTCTAATAGTTTAGGAATATACAAATCAGTATTTTCTTCCACCCTAGCTTGATTTAAGGCCTCGTTTAAAATATCACTTTTTTTATAGCCCTCCGTAAAAAGTTTAATTGATTTACCATTTTCTTTAAATATTTCTTTATTTTTGCGTTCAGCTATTTTATTGTCTAACTTATATTCCATTATTTTTTACCTCCATAATAAGCTCTTAGGTACATTTCTTTTATTTCACTCATTAATGGATATCTTGGATTTGTTCCAGTACACTGATCATCAAAGGCTTGCTCGGTCATTTCATCTAATGTTTCTAGAAATGCTTTTTCGGAAATACCGTATGCTTTAATAGAATTTTTAATACCAATATCTTTTTTTAGCTTAGTTATTTTAGCAAGTAATTTATTAACTTTCTCAGTATCATTTTTGCCAGTTATTCCTAGGCTTTCTGCGGCTGAGGCATATTTTCTTAATGTCTTAGGATAATCGTATTGTGAGAATGTCCCCATTTTAGTTGGAACTTCAGCGCTATTAAATTTAATTACTTCTTCAATTAATAAGGCGTTGGCAATACCATGAGGAAGATGATGAAATGCTCCAAGTTTATGAGCCATGGAATGGCAAACTCCTAGGAAAGCATTGGCAAAGGCCATACCGGCCATGGTAGCAGCATTGGCCATTTTCTCTCGGGCTTCTGGATCTTTTTCCCCATTTTTATAAGCGCGTGGCAAATACTCAAAGATATTTTTTAGGGATTCTTTAGCAACCGCATCAGTATAGTCAGTTGCCATCATAGAAGCAAGCGCTTCTAAATCGTGAGTTAGAGCATCTATTCCTGATGAGGCAGTTAAGCTTGGTGGAGATTTTAACATTAATTGAGAGTCAACTATAGCCATTTTTGGCATTAATTCATAATCTGCTAGAGGGTATTTAGTTTTTGTTTCATCATCAGTTATAACGGCGAATGGTGTTACCTCTGAGCCAGTACCGGCAGAGGTTGGTATGGCGATGAAATAAGCTTTTTCGCCCATTTTAGGAAAATGATAGACTCTTTTTCTAATGTCCATAAAGCGCATAGCCATATCCATGAAATCTACTTCTGGATGTTCATATAAAACCCACATTATTTTACCAGCATCCATGGCAGAACCACCACCTATAGCGATAATACAATCCGGTTTAAAGTTTTCCATGGCTTTGGCACCGGCCATAGCACAACTTAGAGTGGGATCTGGCATGACATCAAAAAAAGTTGTATGTACAATTCCCATTTCATCGAGTTTTTTAGTAATTTCTTTTGTATAACCGTTTTCATATAAAAATTTGTCTGTAACTATAAAAGCGCGTTTTTTATTCATAACGGTTTTAAGCTCATCAAGGGCTACTTTTAAGCAACCTTTTTTTATATAAACTTTTTCAGGGGTTCTAAACCAAAGCATATTTTCTCTCCTTTCAGCGACGGTTTTGATATTAATTAGATGTTTTATTCCAACGTTTTCAGAAATTGAATTTCCACCCCAAGAACCACATCCTAATGTTAAGGATGGTGGTAATTTAAAATTATAAATGTCCCCTATTCCGCCTTGTGAAGATGGTGTGTTAATTAAAATACGGCAGGCTTTCATTTTGCTGGAAAATTGGTCTATTTTTTCTTTTTCTGTTACGGCGTTAATGTGTAATGAGGCCGTATGCCCTAGGCCACCATTTAATATTAAATTGTGAGCTTTGTCTAAGGCGTCAGAAAAGTTTTTAGCTTTATACATGGCTAGGATGGGAGACAATTTTTCATGAGCAAATTCTTCAGATAAATCTGTACTTTCTACTTCACCAATTAATATTTTGGTTTTTTCTTCAACTTTAACGCCCGCAAGAGTGGCAATTTTAAATGCTGATTGCCCAACTATTTTTGCGTTAAGGGCACCGTTTATGATGATAGTTTTTCGTATTTTGTTAAGTTCTTTGACTCCTAAAATATGACAACCACGTCTTTTAAATTCTTTTTTTACTTCATCGTAAATGGCCGCATCAACTATTACTGATTGTTCAGAGGCACAAATCATCCCATTATCAAAAGTCTTGGAATGAATGATTGAATTTACGGCAGATGGTATATTAGCACTCTTATCGATAATGGCTGGTGTATTTCCTGCCCCAACACCTAGAGCTGGTTTTCCGCTTGAATATGCGGCAGCAACCATTCCTGGCCCACCAGTTGCGAGAATTGTATCAGAAAGTTGCATAGCGTGGTTAGTTAATTCTAAAGATGGTTCATCTATCCAAGAAATAATATTTTCTGGAGCTCCAGCTTTAATTGCGGCTGTTAACATTATTTTGGCAGTGGCAATGGTTGATTTTTTGGCTCGTGGATGGGGACTGATGATAATGCCATTACGAGTCTTTAGAGCTAGCAAGATTTTAAATATCGTTGTTGATGTTGGATTAGTTGTTGGAATGACAGCAGTAATAATACCGAGTGGTTCAGCAATCTTTTTTATACCATCACTTTGATTTTCTTCAATAACGTCACAAGTTTTTGCGTCTTTGTAAGCATTATAGATATATTCTGCGGCATAATGGTTTTTAATAATTTTATCCTCAACAACTCCCATACCGGTTTCTTCAACTGCCATTTTGGCTAAGCTAATTCTTTCTTTGTTAGCAGCCATGGCGGATTCTTTAAATATATTATCCACTTGTTCTTGAGTATACTTAGAATATTCTTTTTGTGCAGCTTTAACTTTAGAAAAAGTATTTTCTAATGCCTCAATATTATCTATATATTCATGCTCTTTGTTCATATTTTTTCCTCCATAGCTTCTACTTAAACTTTTATTATAATTTACTTATTAGTTTAATTACTAATTTCTACCTTTTATATTCTAATTATAACATAAAAGAATTCTTTTTTACATTACCTTTTTGTTTTGACATTTTATCTTTTTTTAATATGAGAAAATATGTGATTTTAAGTGAAAACATTGCATAAATATATTAATAACGATATAATTACTAATAGTATTAGATATTAAGGTGATAATATGAAAACTGAAGAAGTTGCTGAAAGTATATTTCATCAAATAAGAAAGCAGCAAGTTACTTCGCTAAGTAAAATATTGGATGAATATAATAGAGGTGAAATTGGAGTTTTATCTTATTTATTTTTTGATAGTGATAACGTTTTAGCCGGTAAGCTCAGTGAGGAATTAAATGTTACAACTGCTAGAATTGCAAGTATTTTAAATTCACTGGAAAATAAGGGATTAATTAAAAGATATCCAAATGAGGCTGATAAGAGAAAAACTGTTGTTGGTATTACTTTGGAAGGAAAAAAACTCGCTAGTCAGGTTAAAGATGATGCAATAAAAAATATCAAATATGTAATAGATGAACTTGGGATTGAAGATACTAAGGAATATATAAGATTGGCAAATAAAATTAAAAATATTTTAATTAAACAATAGGTGTATTGTTTTAAAAATTACAATTATCTAATACTATATTAATGATGGAGAAAGATATGCTAGAATTAAAAAAAATAAGTAAAGTATATGAAACTGAAGATTTAAAGCAAACAGCATTGGATTGTATTTCAATTAATTTTAGAAAAAATGAATTTGCATCTATTTTAGGCCCTAGTGGAAGTGGTAAAACTACCCTTTTAAATATTATTGTTGGACTAGATCAATATACTAGCGGAGACTTAATTATTAATGAAGTAAGTACTAAAAAATATACTGATAGAGACTGGGATAGTTATAGAAATCATAGAGTTGGATTTGTTTTTCAAAGTTATAATTTAATTGCTCATCAAACTATTTTAAAAAATGTTGAATTAGCTTTAACATTATCGGGTGTTTCTAAGACAGAAAGAGTTAAAAAAGCTAAAAAAGCCTTAAAAGAAGTTGGACTTTTAAAACATATGAATAAAAAGCCTAGTCAATTATCTGGTGGGCAAATGCAACGAGTTGCTATTGCTAGAGCATTGGTTAATGATCCAGATATTGTTTTAGCGGATGAACCAACGGGAGCACTTGATTCTGAAACTAGTAAACAAATTATGGAACTTTTAAAAAGTGTGGCCAAGGAAAAATTAGTCATTATGGTTACGCATAATCCCGAACTAGCATCAGAATATTCTAATAGAATTATAAAACTTAAAGATGGAAAAATAATTGATGATACTAATCCTTATGATGGAACAGTAAATACAAAAGAAGATTTGGAAGTGGAAAAGAAAAAGCCAAAGAAGACTTCTATGAGTTTTTTAACTGCCCTATCATTGTCTTTAAATAATTTAATGACTAAAAAAGGAAGAACACCGCTTACTGCTTTTGCTGGATCAATAGGAATTATTGGTATTGCTCTTATTTTATCATTATCAAGTGGTGTACAAAACTATATTAATCGAGTGCAAGAGGAAACTTTAACCTCCTACCCTTTGGTAATTGAAGAGTCAAGTATTGATTTAACGAGTGCCATTAATGAACGAAGAGAAGAAATATTAAATGATAAAGACAAAAAAATGATAAAAATAAAAAAATTACTTCTAATAATACCATTGCTGATACTTTAGCTATAATGAGTAGTAAAGTTAATGCTAATAATTTGAAAGCTTTTAAAAAATATATTGAAAGCAATAATAAATTAGCTGATTATACAACAGCAATTGGCTATGAATATCATTTGGATCTACAACTTTTTAAAGCTGATACCTCAAATGGCATTGCCCAAGTTAATCCTAATACTGTTTTAGAAAGTATGGGTTTAGCTAATAAAGGAATGGCTTCTTCTTTAGTAATAAATGATGTATTCAGTGAAATGTTTGAAAATGATGAAATTAATAATAATATGTATACAGTTATAAGTGGTAGAATGCCAAAGAAGTATAACGAAGTGGTTTTGGTAGTTGATTCTAATGAACAAATTAGTGACTATGTATTATATGCCTTAGGTTTAAAAGATCAAAATGAATTAAAAGAAATGTATGAAAAAATTACTAATGGTGAAGAAGTAGTTTCTGAAGTAGTAAGTTATTCTTATGATGAATTATTAAATACAAAATTCAAACTATTATTGAACACTGATTATTATAAAAATGAAAATGGACTTTGGGTTGATAAAAGAAATGATGAGGAATATTTAAAGGAAAAATTAAATGATGCTTTAGAAATTAAAGTGGTTGGTATTTTAAAACCTAATCCTGATGCTACTGTAAAAGCTAATTCTATGGGCGGTATATTATATACTGATGCATTGGAAAAATATGTTATTGAAACTATTAATAATTCGGAAATTGTTAAAGATCAAAAAAATAATCCAGATAAGAATGTTATAACTGGTCTTTCATTTAGTAATAATGATTTTAGTGTTGATAGTTTAAGTATTGAGCAAAAGAAATATTTACAAAGTTTATATACTGATGAACTTACTGATGTCATTGCAAAATATAAAGAACAAGCTAGTTTTACTTATGAAGATATGTTATTAGAATTAGGTCCAATTGATTTAGATAATCCTTCCGCAATTTATATTTATGCGAAAGATTTTGAAGCTAAAGATCAAGTAAAAGATGTTATTGAAGAATATAATAAAAAACAAGAAGAACAAAATAATGATGGCAATGTTATTAGTTATTCTGATTTGGTAGGAATGCTTATGTCTAGTGTAACTAGTATTATTGACATAATAAGTTATGTACTTATTGGTTTTGTTTCTATTTCCCTTGTAGTATCTAGTATTATGATTGGTATTATTACTTATATTAGTGTTCTTGAAAGGACAAAAGAAATAGGAATTTTAAGAGCAATTGGTGCTAGTAAAAAAGATGTTTCTAGAGTGTTTAATGCGGAAACTTTAATTATTGGATTGGTAGCTGGAATTATTGGTATTTTGGTAACCTTATTACTTAATATACCGGTAAATATGATTATCAAACATTTGGCTGGAGTTAGTAACTTGAGTCAGTTGCCACTTGGTGGGGCTTTATTGTTAATATTAATTAGTGTTGTATTAACTCTTATTGGTGGTTTAATTCCTTCAAGCTTGGCAAGTAAAAAAGACCCTGTAGAAACACTTAGAAGCGAGTAAGGTGTTTGTTATATGACGAAAAATTTAATTGTTTATTATTCTTATGAGGGGAATACAGAAGCTTTAGTTGATGGTATGAAAAGTGCAATAACAGCAGATGTATTAAAATTAGTACCCAAAAAAGAAAAGAAAACTAATAGTTTATTTAGATTTGTTTGGGGTGGTATACAAGTTTATATGACGAAAAAGCCAAAACTGGAAGAATATAATGTTGATTTAGATAAATATGATAACATTATTATTGCCTCTCCTTGTTGGTTTGGAACATTTGCGCCACCAATAAAGACATTTTTAACAGATAATAAATTAGAAAATAAGAATATTTACCTTTTGGTTTGTAATGGTGGTAATTTAAGGGGGATTTGGAAAGACTATGAAGAAATTTTAAAAGGTAATAAAATAATTTCTAAATTAGATTTAGTTTATCCTATAAAAAATGGTATAGAAGATGCTAAGAAAAAAACTAATGAATGGATTGGATCTTTTTTAAATAAATAGATTAGTTCATAAACATAATATATAATAAAAATAAAACCTCGTTTTAAAAATAAAGGACGAGGTTTTATTATGGGTTATAAATAAATTGAGTTAAAATTTTTTTAGTAATTAGAATAAGACAGCTAAAATTTTGGGGATAAATATTAGAAGACCAATAATGGCTGAGGCGATTGCTACAACTAAGACACTGCCAGCAGCAATGTCCTTGGCTTTTTTTGCTTGTTCATTAATATCTGGCATAACTAAATCAACGACTGTTTCAATGGCAGTATTTACTAACTCACCGCCTATTACGAGTCCGAAGCATAAAATACAGATTAACCATTCATAAGGTTCAATTTTTAAAAGAATGCCACAAAAGATAACAAGGAGCATCATACTAACGTGAATTTTCATATTTCTTTCAGTGAAAAAAGCACTAAATACTCCATTAATGGCATATTTAAAGCTATTAATTAATTTTTTACTTTTGTTTTTCATAGATCTTCTCCTCATATATTTATTTTATTTTAACAGCTGTTATATTTGCTAGATAAATATATGTTTTAAGTTTATTATATATTTTATATATTAATTTTATTTTAAGTCCTTTTAATAGATAATTTTATCTTGCATTTCTTGAAATTTTGTAAAAACTTCGGTTGCTTCTTTACTATCAATATGTTGCATTTGGATAAGATTTTTAGCAGAACCTTTTAAGTATTCATAGATCATATCATCTCTAAAACCAATTTCTGCAGTTTGCTCTTTCGTATTAGCATAATATACTTTGGTAATATTGGCCCATATAATTGCGGATAAACACATTGGACAAGGTTCAGCACTGGTAAATAAAATACAGTCAGACAAATCATGAGTATTTAATATTTTGGCAGCTTGTCTAATGGCATTAACTTCGGCATGAGCGGTTGGATCTTTACTTTCTACAACCGTATTGTGAGCTTTAGCAATTATTTTACCATCTTTTACGATAACAGCTCCAAATGGTCCACCCTTTTGATAATTGTTCGCTATATTTTCTTTTGACTCTCTAACAGCCATTTCCATTATTTTTACTTCATCCATTTGTTTTTCTCCCCTACACTTTATAATTAGTTTTTATTATTTATTTCGATTTATATTATATCATACTAAATTTAAAAAATATATATTTATTAAGTATTACTTTATGTTATTAAAAAACGTAAATCGATATTAAGATTTACGTTTTTAATAGTTATATTAAATTGTTATCTACTAGTACTTATTATTAATCAAATTTTTTCATTTTTGTTAGGACAATAATGCTATCAATTAAATTTATTATTTCTGTTATTAGTAAAAATATTCCAGCAACTGAAGTTATAGCTATAGTAGAACTAAATGGTTTAACAATTAGTAATATTCCTAATCCTATCATTATAATTGACATAAGTAATAACCAAAGCCAATTACTTCCTTTAATAGAACTTAAATTAATAGCTATTTGAATTTTAAATAAATTATTAGCAATTATCCATATTCCAAGAACTATAGGGAAAAATTCTATTAATGCAGTACGATAGATTAGAATAAGCGTTCCAGATATAATAGTCATAAGACCCATAATCAAGTCAAAACTATATAATCTTTCAGTACTATCTATACTAAAGTATGAAATTAGATTACCTACTCCATTGATTAATAAAATAATACTAAAGCAAATAACAAAGGTTTCAATAGATTTTAATGGATTGACAATTAAAAATATTGAAAGAGTAATCATTAATATAGAAATTAAAATGGAATATTTTTCACATTTTTTAATATAATTTTTTAACATTTTATTTCTCCTTTTTTATAGTTGTTTTTTTAATAAAACTATCATAGACATATAGTATTGCTGGTAAAACAAAAATTGTTGCAATTAATGATATTAGTGTACCTACACCTAAGAATAGACCAATTTGGGAAATGACACTTGATGTACTGATAAATCCAATTAGGAATCCAGCAATTGTTAGAATTGAACCACTAGTTATTACGGCTGGTAAGCAATCATTTAGAGTATTGATAATGGCTTCTTTTTTATCCATTTTTTTTCTTAAACCAAGGTAGCGGGTGGTAATAACTATGGCGTAATCTATAGTTGCTCCCATTTGAATGGCAGACACTACGACATAGCCCATAAAGAATATTTCTTTGTTAGTTAGAACAGTTATACCAAAGTTGATTAAGATACTTCCTTCAATGGTTAATATAAGTAGTAATGTTGCTCCAAAAGACTTAAAAGTAAAGATTAGTATAAGAGCAATAAATAGTACTGTAATAGCTGTAATTATGAGGTTGTCAGCTGTAAAAGATTTTTCTAAATCTATAGCGTTGATAGTATTTCCTACTAAAACAACATCATCATATTTAGCTTCTGCAATTTTTCTAATATCATTCACAAGATTATATGTTTCGCTACTTTCTACCGGAGCATCTAAATTAAGAATAAATCTTGTATATTCACTACTTTCTAGAAGAGGTAGTTTAGCTTCTATTAACTGATAATAGGAAGTAATTTGATTTTTTAAATTTTCAGGAATTGGCAAGCTATTTTGATATTCATTTAAAAAATTAATTAAGTCTATAATAGTAATACGATAGTCTACTAGGTTTTCTAATTTTTCTAATTCATTGTTGGCATTAGCATAGAATTGATATAATTTTAATGTAATGTCTGGGCTTATATTAAATATTTTGGATATTTCTAAGTAGTTAACTTTTGTTCCTAAATAAATATTATCACTAATGCTATAGCCACCTATACTTGTTATGCTATTTATTTTTTCAACTTGATCTAATTCTTTTGCTAATTCTAATTCTTTGGAATAGTCTTTCTCACTATTTTTAAAGAGAATTACTAAAGTATTATTTTTACCGAATTTTTTCTCTATTTGTTCATTGGAAATAGTATTTTCACTCTTTTTAATAGCATTAGCACTATTAGTATTATATACATAGTGATATTTTGGTATTAAAAATAAAGAGACTATAATACAAATTAAAAATATAGGTAATAGAACTTTTCTTCCTTTAAAGATAAATTCACTTAATTTGTTTGCTTTATTTTTATTGATAGCTTTTTTTTGCCATTTTAAAATAATATTTGAAAATAAATATAATAAACTAGGCATTACTAGAATTACTGTTAATAAACTGCAAAGAATTCCTTTTGATAATATGATGCCAATATCGCCACCTATTTTAAGTTGCATAAAGCATAAAGCAAGTAAGCCTGATATGGTAGTAAGACTACTAGCAAATATTTCTGGAATAGATTTAGAAACTGTTTTCTTGATGGCTAAAGTTTTGTCACTAGTATCATTTATTTCTTTCATGAACTGATTCATGAATATGATAACATAATCTATTGATAAGGCAAGTTGCAAGATGACAGCAATAGATTGCGTGATGTAGGAAATTTCTCCTAATAAGAAATTACTACCCATATTTAAAATAATGGAGATACCAAAAATAATAAAGGCAATAATTGGTTCAAAATAAGTTTTTGAAGTAATTAGTAATATTATTATAATGACAAGGCAGGCAATAATTAAGACTTTATTAATCCCATCCGTTGGGCTTTCGAA
This sequence comes from bacterium, assembly GCA_029099845.1. Lineage (GTDB taxonomy): Bacteria > Bacillota_I > Bacilli_A > RF39 > UBA660 > CAG-877. The sequence goes on along the minus strand of JAQXOT010000024.1, from coordinate 11,182 downwards.
TTCTTCAGATGTTAAGTAGTATTCTTGACTTTTTACTGTACTTTCAATATCCTCTTTTAACTTTGATACTTGTTCTTCAGATAGATCGTTTGCTTGGATAGTGTATAAGGCACTATTATCTTTGTATGAACTTTTTTCATCAAATAATACAGCTTGGACTGAAGATAATTTTGAGAGTTCTCCCACTAATTCTTTAGCATTTTCAAGAGTAATATCAGAGACCATAAGTTTTATTGTGGACTGTTTGCCAAAAACACTTTCCATAATATCAAGGCCTTGTTTAGTTTCTGTATCAGATGGTAAATAACTAACAATGCTATCATTAATATCTACGTTTTTGATATTGAATGCACAAAATATGGTTAAGCCAATAAAAATAATTAAAAATAGATTACGAAAATTAACAATGAAATCACCTATTTTTACTAAAAATGGCTTTTTTCTGTTTTCATTATATTCCTCCTTCATTATGATTATATGACTCACCTCTTTTTTTAACAATAGTCAATTTTAGATATTTGTCTAAAACTTTTTGATGAGGTATAATATATGTAGATGCTTTTGGAGGAAAAGAAATGAGAAAAGAAGATAAAAGAAATAAAAATACAAAATTAAAATTAGCCAATGCCTTTAAAAAACTGGCTAAAGAAAAGCCTATAAATAAAATAACAGTTAATGATTTAGTTACTTATTGCCATGTAAATAGAAATACCTTTTATTATCATTTTGAAGATATATATGCACTAATTAGTTTTATATTTAATGATGAAGTTGCTAAAATTATGGATAGTTTTAGTACTAATAGTTTAGAAGAATTTTTAAATGATATTTTTCTTTATGTTGAAAAAAATAAGCATCTGATAAGTTCTGTTTATAATACATTTGGAAGAGATCAATTAAAAAAAGTAGTTTATCCTTATTTTTATAAAACACTTAATACATTAATTACTAATGATATGCAGGATTTAAATATAGATGCTTGTTCGGGATTTAAGGATTTTGTGATTGATTTTTACAGTGAGGGTGTTGCTAGTTCTATTATTAACTATTTTAGAGAAAATAAAATAGCTAATAAGGAGGAAATTATCAAGTACTTGTTGACACTACATTCAATTGTTCCCCTAATTGTAAAGAAAAAATTAAGTGAGGAAAAAAGTGGTATATAAGTTTTTACTTATATTATTGGCATTTTATTAATTAATTTAAAAATAGCTAGTAAATAATTTACTAACTATTTTTTATATATATTGTTTATTTATTGCTTATTTTTTTTGAGGAGACGACTTTATTTATTTTACTTGGAAAAACACAGTAAAAAAATACTGGTAAGAAAATAGTCATTACTAAAGCGATGTATAAAAGAGCAATTATAAGCATTATGCTAGTTGCGGTATCTACATATTATAGATATATTGGGATTATTAGGATTGTAGTAAACTGTTTCTTTTTTAGGGTAAGAATCTGTTTCTTTTTCTAAATCTAATGATACCGTATAGATATCACCATTAACTTGATATTCATATAAAGCATTACAAATGCTGCTTTCTTCATCATTTTTACAATCTTTGTACCTTACTAACACACCTTCTACTGCATCATATGTCTTCTTTATTTTACTTTCGGTTATAGTAGAATATATTGTGAAAATAATATTATATAATATGAAAATAAGTATGAAAATATAAATAATTAAGAAAAATAAAGAGATACATTTTCCTATAATACTAAAGACTTTGGAATATTTTGCGTTATCTAAATTAGTTAATTTAGAATCCCCTTTACCATTTGATGCTTTCTTTCTTTTAGTTGTCATATTATCACCTCTATTTTTCTAATTTAAACTAAGTAATTTTTATCCTATGGCTAGATTTTTTAATATATATTACGGAAAACAGGTATTACTAATTTCTGATAATTTTTTATATCTTTAAAATTTGTTCCTGTTATTTTAAAAATGATATCTATTTTTTTACATTATATCATAAAAAAATAAGGTCAATTATACTAATTTGTTATTTTAAACTTATATTTACTTATTTTAAATACTTATCGTTAATAATAATTTTATGAAAAAGATAAAATATATGCTATAATACTTTCAAAAAAAGGAGAAACTATGAAAAAATATAATGTGTATGATTTAAAGGTAATAAAAATTGGTAGTGGTGATAATATTTATAATTTAATTTGTAACTATGATGAATTTACTGATACTTATGTAGAAATTTTTACAAATGAAAAAATTAAAATAAGTGATAGAACTTCGATAGTTCCTCTTTCCAGTTATTACTATTCACTTGTTGAAAAGTGGGATTATGTTTCAAGAAAACCACTGCTAGTAAATAAAAGAGATTTGTTGAAAAAATATATTGATATAAATTGTTGCAATCATATACAACAAGATGAAGAGCAAAATTTTAAAAAAGAAACAAGTGTTCCACTAACTGTCGATGAAATATTAGAAAAAGCTACTTTAGAGTTTTTCCCTGGAGAAGGAATTTGGTATAGTTGTTGTTTTAGAAAACCTGATACTTTAGATATGATTAATTTGCCTTGCCATTTAAGAGACGGTGATTGGTTAGCCAAAATGCTACAAAAAAATCAAAATCTATCTAATATTAGTTATCGCAAGATTTTAAAATTTGTCAAGTCATCAGCCTTTTTCAATAAAAAAAGACATGACTATGAATTGGAAATAGTTAAATTTCAAATAAACTGGATGAGAAATGGTGGAGATGGCTTTATTAGTGATACTAAATATGGTGGAGACTTTTGTTTTTTTACTCCGGTATGTGATTTAGGTTTTAGAAAAGGTGTCGTTGATACTTTATCTGAAATAGGTATAAATAGAGACGTAATTGAAGAAGGATTAGAAAAAATGCTGATTTATGGAGAGAAGAATTCATGGAAAAAGCATTTAGAAATGAATATGATCCAACATTTTTATTTTCAACTAGAAATTTAGAAGCACCAGATCCAGAACATAAAGAAAAATGGCTAAAACTTAGAAGATATGAATATTATCAAAGAAATAAAAAATCTGTTAATTTATATGGAACTATATCGCCTGATATGTTGATGTCTAAGGAAGAAGTTGAAGAAATTAAAAAATATCTTTCGAAAAAAGATTTAGAAAGAAAAACATATATTGATGGGGTTAAAACTAAAAATGATATGTCTAAAGTATTAAGTAAGAAATAAATAGCTCGTGCTTGTTTTAAAAGTCTTTTTTATAGAAGGCTTTTTTTGTATCTTATTTTTATAATAGAAAAAGCAAACCAATTTTTGATTTGCTTTATAACTTCAATTTATTAATCTATAACGACTGTATTTAGAAGATCATTAATTTTTTCATCTGTAAAATAGGTTGTATCTAAAAACATAAATACATACCGTTTTCCATTTTTTAAAATACTAGCTTCTTTCATATTGTTTTTTAAATTAAATATATAGCCTTGATAATCACCATTAATTAAAGTAATACTATCCATTTGTGGCATTATGATGGAAACTATAAACTGAATGTTATAGTTCTCTTTCATTTTTTTGGTACTTGTAAATATATTATTTTTAACTTCTTTTTGATGTGATAGATACTTAAATAATTCAATATCATTATTTATTTTATTTTCTTCTAAAATACTTGTTATATCTGTATTTGTAACTTTCTTATTGTCTGTTCCAAATAACGTTTTATCGGTCTTTAATAAGGCAACATAAGTATCAGTCTCACCCATCCAAAATGATGATTTAGTTTTTTGGTTTTCGTCTTTTAATACCAGCTTTAAAGATGTTTCACCGGTAGTTTGCTCTAATTTTTCAAAATCTTTAAAATCATTTTTTATCTTAATATTTTGATATTCAAGATAATCATTTGATTCAATATTTTGATGTTTAATAGTGATTGTACCTTTAATATTAAATTGACTCATGAACGCATCATAATCTTGGGTAGTTATTCTATCAACATTGTAATAAAAAAGGTTAAAAGCTTTATAGCCTAGATATAAACAAATTAATAATAGTATGCCTACAGCAACTAAAATGATCTTTCTTTTCTTTTTCATATGCTCCTCCTATCATAATTATAACATAAGTAGATAAGTTTTATCTGACTTTCTGTAAAATAATGTTTAATTTACAAAGTTTTATTTAACTTTTTTCTTAGTAAATTATAATTTATTATTTATGAAAATATAAATTTACTTGTTGTTCAATTTCTAAATTTAGTCGTTTGATTGTACCATCATTTTGAACTTTATTCATATCATTTCTAACGCTTCTAGGAAATATATTTTTCATATCTTTGACATACAAACTACCATCTCTAGGTGTTCTTGAGTCGGTAACAACATATTCATCATTAACATACTCTACAATGAACTTATATGGAATAGAAGAGCCACTATCTTTCTTTATTTCATCATTTTCTAAATAATATTTTTGTTCAACTACCCAAGCATAAATGTTGTATTTTTTATTTCTATCTTTTTCTTCTAATAAATATGTTTTGAAACTTATAAAGCCTTTTTCTGATTCATGATGTTTAGGTTCATTATCTGATTTATTAGTTAAATACTCTTTTATGGCAATTTCTATTTTTTCTTCGTGCAAATCAATTACTGGTGCATAGCTATATCCCCATGTACTAAATATAACTTGTTTATTATTTCTTATTCTGTTCATGTCAAGTGCAAACATGGTTGCTACTATAATAACAAGCAATAATATACAGACAATTACAACTTTAAATATTAGTTTAATTTTATTTATCTTCTTATCAGTATAATTAATGGTATTTAAAATATTTTCTTCAAACTTAGCTTGATAATTTGGTTTTTCTATTTTTTCTCCACTTAGTAAATCATTAATTGTTATTTCTAATTCATTACATAAAGGCTTCATTAGTGATAAATCTGGCATTGTTTTGCCATTTTCCCAACGGCTAATTGATTTACTTGTAACTCCAAGTTTTTCTGCAAGTTGTTCTTGTGTTAGCCCTTTTTCTTTGCGAAGTTCTGCTATAAATTTTCCAATTTTTGCTTGATTCATAATTATCCCTCTTTTCAATAACAATTCTATATCACTGGCTTTAAAAGGAACAGGACAGAATATGAGAGTTTAATGAATTTAAATTTAGTTTTTGCAATCTCCTTTGGTATATTCTAGCGAATAGTCACCAATAAGTATATCTTTATTGCCTTCTATTGTATTACAAACTATCATAGTAATATCTTTATCTTTTGATTTATATATTTTTGTTCCTCCATCTTTATATGTGCTTTTTGATTCTAGTTTGTTAGAAATACTTTTTATTATGTCGTTTAATGTTTGATATGTAGTTGATATATATGTTTTTAAAGGAATATCTTTATCTTCTGTTTTAATATAAAATTCTCCTAAATTACCAACTAAATAAATTGTCCGATCTGATGCATTATAATAGTCATTAAATCTAATATAATTGTGGTTTTGGGGCTTAATCCTGATGTAGTGTGAGGGCCACCCTGCTTAAATTCAATATATTGGGAATCATTAATCCTATCTTTAAATTCTTCTTGTTTTTCTTTACTATTATCAGCTAATTCCACTATAACCATCTTTTTATCATAGTCAATACCAATACTCGCTATATTATCGATTAGATCTATTTCCTACATCTTTGTTTCAATTCCAGTTTGCAAGTTTTCTAATTCAGAATTTGTAATTTCTTTACTGCAACCGGTTAATTCTAAAATAATAATCCCACATACTAAAATAGTTAATATTTTTTTCATAAGCACTCCACCTATCAACAAATTACTATTTATTATTTACTTGTATTATAACATATAAAATTAAAGGTAAAACTTATTATAGTTCTACCTTATAGATTGTAATTTGATTTATTATTTGTTTTTTATTTTTTTGAATTTTCAATATACATTTCTATATGGCCATACTCTAGGCACGCAACACATTATAACAAGCAAATCTTCAACCATTTTTGTTTTTCTACTCATATCTATTTTTTCTTACTATTATATTAATAATTTTTCGTATTCCTAATATTAAGAACGTTGTTGCACCTGAAAAGATAAATAAAAATCCCATTGGTAATAAAAAGAAATTTTCATGTAATATACCATAATTATCAATATATTCAACTGACATTCCTTTTAATATTATTAAACTAAATCCCATTAGTAGCAGAAAGGCTCCAATACAGATTCCAATTAAATTCATTTTAATCGTTTTATTTTCACTTCCATCATTTATTAGTTTCTTTGCTATATTATTCATATTATTTTCTCCTAGTATTAAATTATCTAACGAGTAAGAATATGTTTTGGCAATATTAATAATTATTTCAATATCTGGTAAATTTTTATTATTTTCCCAATTTGATATAGCTTGTCTTGTTACATTTAATTCTTTTGCCATATCCTCTTGCGTTATCTTGTACATAGTTCTAATTTCTTTAATTTGTTTTCCAAAATCCATATTCTCCCTCATTTCAACTTAATCATATCATTAATATATAATTATTCAAGCAAGCATTTCTTGCTTTAAGTGTTTTATAGAATTTCATAGTAAAAATAAAATTTTCATCTAATTTATAAATTTGTTAATTTTAAGAACTAGAAGAATTTGCTTGACTTCTATCTACATCATTAGTTATAGCAACTATAATAGTTAAAATTGTATTTACGTCTTTTTCATCCAAAATTTCTATTTGATATTTATCACCTATAGATAAAAATTTCCTATTAACTATTGCAATTTCCTTTCCAAAATTATTAATTATGGTAAAGTTTAAGTTTAATATACTGCCTTCAACTTTGTATGAATTGCTTAATTCATAATCGTTTTTAAACATATTAAATTTCTTTTTTATCTGGTATTCATAATTATTTTCAATATATACATTATAGTGTGGCATAAAATGAAACCATTCTTGTTCTATATATGCAACAATATTATGATTTTTATCATATATTGTAGTCTTATCCCCTATTGAAATTGCTTTGCTTTCTATTTCATATGCTATTTCGTCATTTTCGTTGTAAATATAATATCTATTGTGAATCGAAAATAATTTTTCTTTAACAAATAACTTCATATTTTACCTCCAAGCGAATTATTTATATATCATATTTATATTATATTACTAAATTGGGATTTGTTATTTATTTCTTTTTATGAACATTATTGCTAATACTGAAGTAATTACTATTACCATAAGTGGAGCTATTTTAAAGAATATCCATTCAAATGCACGCCATAAAGTTCCAATAACAGCCCATTTTGGATTGTTCAAATTCCACGATAGATATGGACTTTTTAATATGGCTAATAAGATGAATAATATTATTAAACTTGCATCTATTGTTACTAAGAATTATACAATTCTTTTTCTTTTCTTTCTTTGATTCATTGATAATTGTTCATTAATGCCTTCTAATTTTTCAGATATTATTTTTAACTCTTTTTTTATATATAACCTACTTTCTAAATAATTTATTTATTAAAATGCTACCAATCATTCCCATAACAGAAACTACAAAATACCAGAGCGAATGAACTAATGCTGATTCGTTATAATAAATCCATATGCTAGGTATAAATAATAATGCTACAACAAGCTACAACAATAGGATATAAATATTTTACTTTTTGTTTTGATATAATCGTAAGAATTAAAGACAAGATAAATGTTGCAATTAAGATTACAACTACCATGCCCATTGCATCAGTTGGTCCTGCAAATAGCGGAAATATGTAAAACATAAATAATTGAATTAAAAATATAATAATCTCTTTAATATATTTTTTCATAACTACCACCTTCCTCAACTTATTCTATAATGACCTATTATATCAGTTCTATTTTCTAATATATCTTCTTCATAATGAATTTGATATGGATTAGCATGATGTATAACAAAAGGAATTCCATTCTTATTTCTTTTATCAGATACTATTCCAATATGTTTTTTAAATACTACTATATCTCCACCTTGCCATTCTTCTATTTTATTTATATCAGTCGTTAGATTTATTGCAGTATCTTTAAAATAAACATCTAAATTTATAACTCTCCTGAAATCAATATTTTTATCAATCGTATCTATATTATATAATTCTCTATTTTCTTTTATATGATTATATACCAAATTCATTAAATCATAACCTGCATCTTTTAAAGAAAAAGCAACAACATCGGTACAAACTCCATACCCATCATCAGGATAACCACTACCATAATATTTACTTTTATATTTTGGCTTTGTTGAAATATATTTTCTAGTATTAATTAATATATCAGATTGATCATCTATTCCATCATTATCCTTATCAACTAAACTTGTATATGTACTAATATTAAAATCATCATTGGTATATTTTTTGTGGGGGATAATATTTAAACAATATAAAAAGTAAATAATGAACACAATTATAAATAATACTATAACTGAAAATATAATTGTCAATTTTCTTTTCATATATCCTCCATTACATAAGTATCTCTTGACAATATTATACCACAAAAAAGACAAATCTGATTATAGATCTGCCATTATGCAATAAAATTCTATTCGCAAGTTTCATGATGGTTTAAAAATATTTGAAATCACTTTATTTTCTTCCTATATAATAAACATTTAAGTGGTACTTTTTTATTATCTAAATCTAACTCTATATTCTCATCTCCTATTTTATCAAAACCTCTGTGTTCATAAAATTGATAAGTACACTGATCATCAGTAAATAAATATATTTCTTTTCCTTTTTCTCTTTTTTCTAATTCTTCTAATAAAAATGTTCCTATACCTTTAATTTTTAAATCAGGATTAGCAGATAAAAATCTTATTTCTCCATCTGGATTATTATTCTTTTTATATTCACTTAACATTTTTCTATTTATATCATCATATACTCCAACACTTTCTTTAAAAAAATGTTTTTGAATAAACTCAACAAATTTTACATAGCAACTTTTAGCAAATGATTTATGATATTTTTCTTCTCCTTTAATGTCTGCAATCAAAACTCCAGCAAGTTCATTACCATAATAACAAGCAATTACTTGTGTTGCATTAATAAGTTCTAAATACCAAAAATATCTACCATATAAATTTAAAATAAAAGGATTTTCTATATAGGTATTAAAGTGCATTCCTTTAATTGCATATTGAATTACTTTGTTATAATCCTTCTTTTCTAATTTTCTAATTTCAAGACTCAATATATCACCTTGCTTTCTACTTGTATTTTAAGCTATTTTTGATTTAATTCAATTATTTTTTCTGATAATTCATCAAGACTTAGATTTAAATTACCTTTTATCCATTCTGATACAATTCCAAAACTTCCAACTGCAGTATAAATATATTTTATTTCTAAATTAATATCATTTTTACATTTATTTTCAAATATTCTTTTTCCAATAAAACTTAATAATTTATTTTGAAAATTAATATCGCTTTTAACAAGTAAAATCCTAAATTCTTCTTTTCTATCATTAATATATTTTAAAATAGATTTCAATCGCGATAAATTATTACTAACATTATTCGTATCTATAAACGAAGCCATATCGTTAAATATTTCAACTTCGATTTTTTCTAATTGATCGTATGGATCTAAATAGTATCTATAATAAGTAGTTCTATTTATATCAACTTTATCACATAATTCTTTAATTGTTATTTTAGATAATGGTTTGTTGTTTAACAATTCTAATAAACTTTGTTTTAATAACAACTTAGTATGATTTATCATTCTTTCCCTAGACATAATTACCTCCAAATGCAACATATTTTTAATATTTGTTGAATACTCAACAATATAATTATTATTTATGACTTATATTTGCCCTATATGTAGATTATAATTTAATCGTGTTTAAAAAACAACACAATGTCTTACGTAGGATCATTTGCTACTGTCGGAACAATTTCAATGTTGTTTTTTGCAGCACTATATTGAAAAAAGAAAAAGGAGAAAGAAAATGAAAGTAATATTAATAATTGGAATTACATTAGTATTATGTGTTGGCATGATTTTGCTTTGTACTTTTCTATCAGGAAAGAGCAAAAAATTTATTGATAAGTTATTAGGCAAAAAATAGGAAGATTTTTTAATATCTTCCTATTTTTAAACTTATAAATTGTAATTTAAACTACTTATAAAATTCTTTATATAAATTGTTTCCTTTAATAATTATTTCTTTTAATAAATTTTTATCATATTTTAACTCATCACTTAATTTTTCATAGTTATTAAAATCATCTTTAGAAAAATCAATATATATTGTTTTTTTAGTTTCCTGATTGGTTATAGATGCACTAAAATTATTATACTCAGACCATATTATTTTTATATGATTTATCTCATTATCAGTATCACAATATAAGTGCTTTGCATAAAAATCTAAATTAAATTCTAAAAGTTTAGGCATTTTTTGATTTGGAACGCTAAAAATTATATTATCTGAATATATCATAGAATAATACCCATCTCTGTTTATAGAAAAGTTATATTTTTCTATTGTTTCATTAAATTTACTTTCTAATCTATCCTTTGAGTTAAAATACATAAAATTATAAATAATAAAGATAACTATAAGAAATATTAATATACTCATAATTACTTTTAAAATTGTTTTATATTTTTTAGTATCTTTTACATTTTTATCCATTTCTTTAACCATATTCATATTTTCTTTTAATAAGATGTCTAAGGAAATATTAAATTTATCACTTATCTTAATAAGTGTTTCTATGTCTGGATAATTTTTTCCATTTTCCCAATTTGATATTGTTTGTCTTGTTACATTTAGAATTTCTGCAATATCATCTTGGCTCATCTTATTATCCTTTCTAATTTTTTTGATTTTTTCATCCAGATTCATAATTTTTCCTCCTTTCAACATCATAATAAAACCTTTTTAGTCATTATAACATCAAAAGGTTTTTACATCATAGCAAGAAATTCTTGCTTTTTGATAAATTACTATTTATCTCTCTTTTTTTCTAATACACAAACTGATTCCACATGTGTTGGGTATTGGATATGAATAGTAACTTTTTTCTATGCGTATTGTTTAAATACACTATATTTAACACAAACTATCAAGGTACTGTGTGTGTAATTGATATGTTTATTTTTCTACTTCTACCCTAACCCTTACACTATT
>JAQXOT010000023.1 GCA_029099845.1 bacterium | reverse complement strand
GGCATAATCATTTCCGTAAATATCACGCATTAAGTCATCATTCTCATATTGAATGGCATCTGTTTGAATTGACATCTTTGCACAGTATTTTTTGAAATTTTCTGGTAAATATTCACTCCATAAAACAGTCATATTAGGTTCTGGAGCGGGGCCTAAATTGGTAAGTGTATGAATAATACGATAGGAACTCTTTGTTACTAGGTGTTTATTATTATCACTCATACCACCAATACTGCAGGTTACCCAAGTAGGATCTCCTGAAAATAAGGTGTCATAATCTGGTGTTCTTAGATGTCTAACGAGTCTTAATTTTATAATGAATTGATCAATTAGTTCTTGGGCCTTTCTTTCTGTTAATATACCTTCTTTTATATCGCGATTAATGTATATATCAAAGAATGCATCAACTCGACCTAAACTCATTGCGGCACCATTATTTTCTTTTACAGCGGCTAGATAACCAAAATATGTCCATTGAATGGCTTCTTTAGCATTTTTGGCTGGTTTGGAAATATCAAATCCATATAATTTTGCCATTTCTTTAATTTCATCAAGAGCTCTATATTGCTCTGATACATTTTCTCTTAATTGAATTAGTTCATTGGTCATTGGACCAGTTAAGTTATTCCAATCCTTCTTCTTTTGCTCTTTTAAGAAATCGATTCCATATAATGCGATACGACGGTAATCACCAATAATTCTTCCTCTACCATAAGCATCTGGTAATCCAGTTAGTAATCCTACATGTCGAGCTTTACGTATTTCATCTGTATATGCGTCAAATACGCCTTGATTGTGTGTTTTTCTAAATTCATTGAAGTATTTATCGACTGTTGGATCTAGTTTGTATCCATAAGCATCTAATTCTTGGTATACCATTCTGATGCCACCATATGGGTTTACAATTCTTTTTAGGGGAGCATCTGTTTGTAGACCGACAATTACATCGTCTTCTTTACAGATATAACCTTTATTAAAGGCATTAATTCCAGCCATGTGTTTTGTATCAACACTTAGTACATGCTTTTTTAATTCCTTTTTTAATAATTTTTGGCATGTTTCCCAGACTGTTTTTGTTTTCTTTGTTGGTTTTTCTAGAAATTCTTCATTGCCATCATATGGCGTATAATTTTGTTGTATGAAGTCTTGAACATTTACTTCTGTTGTCCATTTACCTTCATTAAAATTTTTCCATTGTTTCATAATCATCACCCTTACTCTAATAGTATACCATATTTTGTTTTGTTTTATAAATTACTTATTGTAGTTTTTCCTAAAATTTACATATAGTATTTTCATTACTTTTGTGCTATAATCTAGCTGTATGGGGCTGATATGGTTTCGACGGGAATATTTGAGCATAGATAGCAAGTCGATTGTCCACGTCACGGGCACAAAAAAATAAACGCAAATAAAATTAAAAATGCTTTTGCTAACATGTTTGGTGGAAACCAAGCTGTAGCATTTGCCTAATAATATAGAGGCAAGCGCTTTCTTTTAACTATATCTACGGGTTATCTGAAGGTTCATTTTAGTAGGTTATAGCTAATACATGTCTAGGTATTAGAAAGAATTTATTAGACTGGTATATTATCTTGGTCGTTAATTACTTGGATAATATATGAGATTTGGTAGTTAACTAAGCTTGTAGAAATTTATGTAGCTTTATTTTCGGACAGGAGTTCGATTCTCCTCAGCTCCACCAAATTTAAGAATAACTCGGACATTTTGTTTCGAGTTTTAATATGCTTAAAATCATGATAAAATATTTTTATGAATTAAATTTAAAAAAATAAATAATTAAGTTTAACTTATAATATAATTATTATATTGTTTAGATGAGGTAGGGTATGACTAGCAAAAATATTTTAGAAAAGATTAAAAAATTATCTAATCAAGAGAAAAGGAATATTACTTATGAGAAATTAATTGAAATTATGAATAAACTTTCTCCCAATGAAATTATAGAATTAAGTAATATTATTGGTTATCCTGTGTTTACAAGATTATGTATGGGTGTTTTAAATCATAAATTTGTATTATTACAAGATGGTGCAGCAGCAATTATAGTAAATGATAGGGGACAAATATTGCTTCAGTCAAGGGCAGATAATGATAGGTGGGGCTTACCTGGTGGTTGTCAAGAGTTAGGTGAAAGATTTGAGGATACAGTAATTAGAGAGGTAAAAGAAGAAACGAATCTTGATATTACAGAAGATAATTTAGAATTAATAGGCATAGTTTTTGGTGGTAGTAGAAGAAATGAATATCCAAATGGAGATGTTGTTATTAATAATACTGTGTTATATTGTGTTAAAAATTATACAGGAAACTTAAAATGGGATAGTGAATCAAAAGATATGAAATTTTTCGATTTAGATAATTTACCATTAAATCAAAACGATTCTGATTTAATAGAAACTTATAAGAGATCACTAAGTAAAAAGCGATTATAGTTTTAGAAGTTGGATTTAAAAAAATATGCAATAGCATATTTAGTGAGATAATTTGTATAAAATAAAAAGCATTTTAGGTGAATGATTCTCAATATATATTAAATTAGATGCTTATTATAATGAATGATATTGTGATTGTTTAATATATTATCAGTCTGGAATAAGGCTGATTTTTTAAATAAAAATAGTTCCTTGATTTATTTTAGTATATATTTTGTTTTTGATATTTTTCTTAATTTTTTTAATTGTTAATATAACATAGAAAAATAAAAATTTGTAATTAATAATATATAATTATCTTTATGTTTAAAGTTACAAATGTTATAATTTAATTTATAGCAGAGATGTATTTATGAAGTTTGATAAGTTTATAAAGAAGTGTTCAATTATTAGTTTTTTATTGTTTCCTGTGATGGTTTTTGCGGGGAGTGATGATAGTTTTATTCCGCTTAGTTTTGCTATTTTGGGAGAAATATTAATAACAATGTTTTCATCAATTGTGGTATTATGGCCATTATCAGAGATTATTTCTAAGGAAAATAGTAAAAAAACTTTTTGGATTTTGTTTATGATAAGGTTCCTTGTTTTGCTATTTTTTGATTTGTTTATAACAACTAATATAGTACTGATTGATATTTTTTCTTTGTTTGTTGGCATTTTTTTCCTTTTGCCACTTTCACTAATAGTTAAAAGCAAATCTGGTGTTAATTCTAATAAAAAGACAATAACTATAAAGAAAAATTCAACTTTATCAACTCCAAGTCAGGTTACTACTATTTCAATAAAATGTGCAAAGTGTGGGACGATAGCGAAAGAGACAGATAAATTTTGCTCAAATTGTGGAGCTGCTATGGATAGAGGTAACATTATTATTTTGAAACAAACTACTTCAGTTAGTCAAAACTTTATTTCAGATGATGTTTTACCATCTAATTCTGATACTATATATAATTTACCAGAAGATTAGATGTAAAAAAGATTATTATATTAGATGAATTTGTTCATAAGAAGCAAAATTTGTTGCCAGAATAGGATGAATGACTTTTGTTTCACAAAATATTGGAAATTTGGAATATAAATGCTTAAATTGTGAAAATTGCTATAATATTGTTATACGAGGATAAAGCTATTTCAATAGTTTGTAATAAAAGATTTGAGTATTTAAAAGCTAGTAAGTCTTTTACTAGCTTTTTAGATGTTTTTATTTGTGATTATAAGGTGTCATTGCTTAGCTTTTCTAGAATTTCATTCATAGCTTTAGCTATATTTTTACTACTTGTTTCTAAGAATTTTTCATAGGTTATTGTATTGTTATTATTGGGAGTATCAGAAATGCTTCTTAATACTAAAAATGGAATATGATTTAAATAACAGATTTGAGCAATTGAGGCGCCTTCCATTTCAACACATAGTGCATTAAATTTTTTATTTATTTTTTCGCCCATTTTTTCTTCTGTGCAAAAAATATCTCCTGAAGCTATTACCCCTGATACTACATTGAGTTCATTTTTTTCTCTTAAGACATTATTGGCGATTGTGTATAAATATTCGTCTGATTTTATGTAGACGCCAATTTCTGGAATATAGCCTTTTTCGTGATTGAAGGCGGTTATATCAAAGTCATGTTGAACTAGGTTTTCGCCAATTACTATATCTCCAATTTTAAGTATATTGCTAACTCCGCCGGCAACACCAATATTAAATATATAGTCAACTTTAATATTATCTATTAATATTTGGGTGGTTCTAGCGGCATTAACTTTACCAACTCCACATTTTACTAAAACGCAGTCTATGTTGTGAATTTTTCCCTCATAAAATATTAGATCAAATATTGTATATTCATTTTCTATGTTTAAATATTTGATTAGTTCCTTTAATTCTTCTTCCATGGCGAAAATTATTCCTACTTTTTTCATATAATCCTTCTTTCTAGCGTTATTTTATTATATCATTTGTAATGTGTCAATTTGTTGTATTTTTTTTCATTTTATTATATCATGTATTATATATTGTGAGGTGTTAGAATGACCGAAATTATTAGTGATTTGCCAGAAAATTTTTTAGATGAATTGGGATTGAATAATGTGATGAAAAATGTATTGGTGGAACAGATTAATAGGTTTAATGCACTTAAAGAGCGGCGTATTTTTAATAAAAATATTAATTTTGATGATAATGGTAATATTATTTTTCCCGCAGGGAGCATTATTCATGGTACTAGCAATTGTGATATGGATAAGATTATCAGTATTGCTGAAAGTGGAATTCTTACGGGGCAAGCATTAGGAATTGGTGAGGATGGTGAGTCATATTATTGTGCTGATTTTCATAAAGTTTCTAAAGATATTTCTGTTTCTGAATATAATTCTTGTTTTTCTTATGTAGATGGGCGTTGTCCTTTTGGGACTAGGGGAAAATTTAGCTTAGCTTTTGTAGTCCAACCGGATCCTGAAATTGATGAATTACTTAGTTATGATTGCTATAAAACGAATACACCAAATGGTAAGGTAGCACATGCTTTTACGAATGATTTGCCCCTTAGTGAAGAAGTAGCATCGTCTATTTTATATGGAGTTCCTAGTAGTGCTATTTCTGGCATTGTAATGGGTGATAGTTTATTAAAAAAACCAGAAATTGTTAAATTTTTATTAGATTTATTTCCTGATTGTTATATAATCTCCAAAACAGGTAATTTAATATATGATCCTAAATGTAAAGGCTTTTCTAATCAAGAGGTAATTGAAATTAGGCGTAATAGTTATTTAAAAGATTTGCAGATTGAAGAGTTACAAAGACAACTTGGATATAAAACAAAAGAGTTGGAACGTTCAAATTCAAAATATGATAAGTTAATGCAAGGTATTGTTGATGCTTGTGATGATTTACAAGCCGCACTTATTTTATTAGCTAGTGGTTGGCAAGGGGATGAAGAAAGTACAATTAAGTATGTTACGTCAATTAGAGATAAAAAGGCAAATAAGACGAGATAATTATATAATTTAGTATTGATGATAAAATTTTAAATTAAAACAATTAGTGCATATAATTGTTTTTTTTGTTAATTATAAAAAAGAAAGGAGATATTTATGAGTGATCAATATGTAGAAGTACCAAAGGAGATATTAACTGATAAAGATTTAAATTATTTGAGTGATATGTTTGAATGGAACTATGGTGCGTTAAAGAAAACTAATGAGTCTATTAGTAATACTGATGATTTAGAAATAATTACTTTATTAGAAAAAGCTTGTTCTCTTTTTGATAGTAATTTGAATTTAGTATTAGATATTTTGGGTGAAAGGGAGGATGTGAATAATGGATAGTAAAGTTTGTAATCCTAAGGTGGAAGTTTCTTCGGGAATGGAATTAAATGATAAGGATTATATTTCTAGTTTAAACACTTGTTTAAAAGACATAGTAAAAAATTATGTTGTTGCTATGACTGAGGCTAGTAATGAAAGATTATTTGAAGCATATAAAAATATATTTTCTGAACTTTTGATTTTACAAAGAGAAACATATGAACTGATGTTTAGAAAAGGGTGGTATTGTTTAGAAAAAAGTCCAGTACAGAAAATTACTCAAAAATTTGATACTTTATCAAAAGAATATCAATATATATTACAATAGGAAGCAACTTTTGGTTGCTTTTTGTATATTTATTTTATTTTTGGAAAGGATATTATTAAATGGAAATAAGTATTTCTGGTATTTTAAATATTTTTGTGGTATAATATGAACCAATTTAGGGGGATTTATGAAAACAAAAGATGAGTCATTTGGACGATTGTTGGTAGCTGTTTTTAGTATTATTGCATTAACTGTATGTATTTATGCAGTTTTCTATAATTTTATTTATCAAAGTATTAATGTCTTTGTTGAGGATACAGCAATAATTGAATATGGTAGTTCAAATGATGATGTAGAACAATTTTTTGATAAAGTTCAAGGAGATGTTGTATCTATAAAAAATAAGGTTGATGTTCATTCCCTTGGAACACAAGAAGTTGTGGTGGTAGTTGCTAAAGGAGCAGTTATTAAGGAAATACCAATTGAAATTGAAGTTAGAGATACTGTTGCTCCTATTATTAGTTTGGTTTCTGATACATTAACTGTTAAGCAAGGTAATGATTTAAATTTACTTAGTAATGTTATTTCTGTTATTGATAATGTTGATGGAGAAATTTCTTATGTTGATGAGGCTTTAGAAAATGGAGCTTATTATACTATAGTTTCTGATTTTAATTGTAATGTTGTTGGTGACTATGAAGTTAGGGTTTTAGCCAGTGATTCTAATAATAATATAAGTGGTGTAAACTTTACGGTAACTGTTTTAGAAAATGAGGACTCTACCAAAATTGTTAATATGGCTTATTCGTTATTAGGCAGTCCTTATATATTAGGGGCTAATGGACCTTTTGCTTTTGATTGTAGTGGTTTTGTTCAGTATTTATATTCTCAGATTGGTTTTGATCTTAGCCGTGGCAGTAGTACACAACTATATGATGGGAAGACGGTTAGTTATGATGATATTTTGCCAGGTGATATTATAAGCTGGGGATATAATGATGATTTTGCTACTCACTCATCTTTGTATGTGGGTGATGGTAAAATGATTCATGCTGCTAATAATAATGATGGGGTAATACTTAGTGAGGTACTATTTTGGGAAAATAGTTCTTCTACACATATTATTAGTGTACGAAGAATTAGATAAAAATTTCGTATATTATTTTACTTTTGGTAAATTCTATAAGTAGGAGGTATATATATGGAAACATTGCAAAAAGTATTATTGGTGGTTACAATTATTGGTGCTATTAACTGGGGACTAATTGGAATATTTGATTTTGATTTGGTGGCTATGTTATTTGGTGCTAATAGTTTATTTACTAATATAATTTATACTTTAGTCGGTATATGTGGAATATTCAATATTGGTATATTATTTAATCATATTGAGGGTACTAAAAGACCGGTTAGGGAATAAAAAAGACGGAAGTCTTTTTTTATTTTGGTTGATAAATTGGCGGTGAAATGCTATTATATATTATAGGATAGGGGTGGTACAATGGAGACTATTATAGTTTTCCTTCGTGATATATTAAGTGGTACGCTTTATATAGTAGTATCTATTGTAAGCTTTATTTTAATACTAGTTTGTATTTTTCAACTTGTTAGACATGCTAAAAAGAAAAAGATAGCTAGGGAGGAATTTGAAGCTTCTCATATTGTAGTTATCAATGATAAAGGTGAAAAGGAAATGGTAGAGTTTACTCCAACTGTGACTAAACCTTTAAATACTTCTGTATTTTCTAATCCTGTTTCATCCCCTCCTAGTAAGACCATAAATAGTGTTCCTATTTCTAGTACTAATACTAATGCTAGTGTTACTGGCTCAAAAGAAAATATGCAACCTACTAAGTCTGTTGTTATGATAAACCCAGCAGAAGTTGCTCTTGTTTCTAGTACCATGAATATTATAGGCGCAACTAGTGCACAAAGGGAAGCTATGGCAAGCCAAAATATGTCTAATGCTGGTCTTGGTAATATGAATAATTCGTTCACTAATGGTGAGACTGTATCTTCTGAGCAAAGTAGTAGTACTGCAAATTTAAGTGAAGATACTTTAAATAACCAAAACTTTACTAATTAATTTTTTTTAGATATACTATTATAGTACTTTTGAAGGAGAGATTTAATGGCAACAATTTTTACTGATGTGTTATCTATACTAAGAAAGATCGTTGATATTTCTTTAGTTTGGTTAATTTTTTATTTAATTTTAAAAAATATTAAAAATAATGTTAAATTATCGTTATTATTTAAGGGTGTAGCTTTTGTAATACTTTTGAAAGTAGTAAGTGATTGGCTAGGCTTTACTACGATAGGTGTTTTGCTTGAATATGTTATACAGTGGGGACCTATGGCAATTATTGTAATATTTCAGCCAGAAATTAGAAATATTTTAGAGCAGTTGGGTCGAAGCCAATTGCTTGGTAGACATAAAGTTTTAACTGTTGATGAGCGAGAACGGATGGTTTATGAAATTATTAATGCAGTTGATTATTTACGAAAAGAACATATTGGAGCTTTAATTGTATTAGAACGTGATATTAGTTTAGGTAATTATATTGATAAGGCTAAAAAACTATATGCAGATTTATCTAGTGACTTGTTGATAGCTATCTTTTATGAGGGAAATCCTCTACATGATGGTGGTGTAATTATTCAGGGAGACAGAATTACTTGTGCTGGTGCTGTATTTCCAACAAGTAATAGTCAAAAAATTAATAGGCGTTTAGGTACTAGGCATAGGGCAGCTCTTGGTTTAGCAGAGGAAACTGATGCAATTTGTATAGTAGTATCTGAGGAAACGGGAAGAATATCCGTAGCACTTAAGGGTGAATTGTTATATAATTTAACAATTGATGATACTAGAATGTTATTGATTGACGAGTTAAGGCCTAAACAGGATATAGAATTTGATGAAACAGATGAGGAAGATGTTTATGAAGAAGATGTTTAAGGGTATTGGGCGCATTATACGTCATATAGGAACGTTCTTTGATAAGTGGGTTATTACTCCAATAACTAAATTGGTTTTACTTATTACTGATTTTTTTAAGAATAATTCTAAAAATTTTGATAGGATTCTTGGTAAGAAGTCTACTTTATTAATTATTAGCTTGGCACTGGCTTTTGCGGTATTTATAATTGTTGATCAGGAGTCTGATATTATGATTGATCAATATGCTGAGATACTTGAAAATCAGCCGGTTACAGCTATTTATAATGAGGAATTGTATGTTGTTGAGGGAATTCCTGAAGTTGTTGATATTACTTTGGTTGGGCAAAGACGTCATATCTTTTTAGCTAAACAGTCACCTTCTAAAAATGTTTCAGTTGACTTAACTGGATTAAAACCTGGAACACATGAAGTAACTTTGAAGTATACACAAAGGTTAAAGTCTTTGGATTATAAATTGGATCCTTCTAAAATAACAGTTAAAATTTATGATAAAGAAAGTGATACAAGAAGTTTAACTTATGATATATTGCATCAAGATGATTTAGATAGTAAATTATCAATTAAAAATGTTGAACTTGATAGGACGGATGTAATTGTTAAAGGTGCTAAATATAAGTTAGATCAGGTGGCTACCGTTAAAGCGTTGATTGATGTTAATGAGATTCCTAATCCTGAAGCTGGTGATGTTACGGTTAGAAATGTTCCTTTAGTTGCTTATGATACTGATGGTAAAATTATCGATGTTGAGATTGTTCCAAAGGCAGTAGATGCTAAGCTTACTATTTCTTCTCCTCGTAAAGAAATCCCAGTTAAAATTGTTCCTAAGGGTACTTTAGCTGTTGGTAAAGCAATTAAATCTATTGATAGTGAAATAACTTCAGTTGTTGTTTACGGGGATGAGGCTTCTGTTGAAAAGTTATCATCACTTGAAGTTGAAGTTGATGTTGATGGCTTAGAAAGTAGTAAGGATTTTAATGTTACATTGAAAAAGCCAGCGGGAATTACAGATTTGAGTGTTAAAAATATCAAAGTTAAGGTCGTTGTTGATAATTCTATAACTAAAGAATTTGAAAATATAAGAGTAAGTGCGGAAAATCTTTCAGCTGGTTATAAGGCACAAGCTTTATCACAAGAGGATAGTATGATTACAGTAGTTGTTTCTGGTAGTGCTGATATTATTGAGAAGCTTGATTCTTCTTCTATTAAAGCATATGTTGACTTAACCAACTATGGTGTTGGGGAGCATCAAGTAAAAGTTGTTGTTACTGGTGATGATGTTCGACTTATTTATAAAGCAAAAACTAAAGAAGTAAAAATTAGGGTTACTGAAGAATAGCTATTTGAAGGCTATTCTTTTTTTGTAATATTGTTATATTTTTTTCATATAATTAATTAGAATTTAATATGGGGTGAGTTATGAAAAAAGTATTTATTTTATTATCTATGGTTTTAATTTTGTGTGGTTGTGGTAAATATAGCGAAAATGATGTTATTAAAGATTTAGAAAAGAAGATAGACAAGGCTAGTGCCTATAGGCTTTCAGGAAATTTGGAAATAGTTAATAATGAAGATGTTTATAATTATGAAGTTGATGTTAGTTATAAGAAAGGAGATTTTTATAAAGTTTGTTTAACTAATATTGCTAATAGTCATACTCAGATTATTTTGAAGAATGAGGAGGGAGTTTATGTTCTTACTCCATCTTTAAATAAAAGCTTTAAGTTTCAAAGTGATTGGCCATATAGTAATTCACAGATATATTTATTAGGGGCTTTATTAAATGACATTAAAAATAGTGAAAATAGGAATTTTAAAGAAATTGATGATGGTTATGCTTT
The DNA here is from genome assembly GCA_029099845.1 of bacterium. GTDB lineage: Bacteria > Bacillota_I > Bacilli_A > RF39 > UBA660 > CAG-877. The sequence goes on along the minus strand of JAQXOT010000023.1, from coordinate 56,551 downwards.
TTCTACTAATGTTAATTATCCTAATAATAAGAAATTAGTTAGTCAAACAATAGAACTTGATAGTAAATTAAATATTAAGACGGTAAAAGTTTATGATGAAAATAATATTGTTTATATGTCGATGAAATTTAATGATATTGATTATTCGCCAACATTTAAAGATGATTATTTTGAATTGGATGCAATTATGAGTACTTATACAGTTTCGTCTGATGCAACAGAAGAGGTTATGGGGCTTGATGAGGCTATCTATCCTTTAGTAATTCCTGAGGGAACAAAATTAATAAGTGAAGAAAAGGTAAAAAAAGATGTTGGTGAGAGAGTTATTATGACATTTGATGGTGATAAGCCTTTCTTATTAGTTGAGGAAACGGCGACAACTTTAGAGGAATTTACGGTTATTCCTACTTATGGTGAACCTTATCAATTGATGGATACGTTAGGCGTTATGACTAGTAATTCGTTGTCTTGGACTAGTAATGGAATTGAGTATTATATTGTTAGTGATGTTTTAGAGCAGGATGAACTTATTGAAATTGCTCAATCTATAAATGTTTTGCCAACTATGAAATAAAAAGGAGATAATCCTTTTTATTTTTTTTTCCTTATGATATAATGTTTTTGGTGATATTATGGCAAAGAAAAAAGTTAATATTAAAAAAAATGTAGAGAAAAAAAATATTGAAACAAAAGATGGATCTAAGGAAGGAAAAAATTTTCTTCTTATTACTGTTATAGTATTGATTCTTTTTGCTTTATTTTATTTGTTGACAGTTATAATTTTGGATGATGATACTAGTTCTAGTAAAGGTGATGAAGATGTTGTTGAAATTCAGCATGATGAAGTTTTAGTTGGAACAAGTTTTTCTATTAATGATTCAGAATATTATGTTTTATATTATGAAACTGCCGATGAGGATGTATCTAGTGAAATGGCTTCTTTAGTTTCTAGTTATCGTGCTTCAAATCCAGAAATTTATCTTTATACTGTTGATATGTCTAATGCTTTGAATTCGGCATTTAATAGTGATTCAGGCAATAGTTTAGCAACTAAGGCAGCCGATTTAAAAATAGCAGGACCAACGCTTATTAAATTTAGTAATAACCAGATTGATAGGTATGTTGAAGGTATAGAAAATATTGAAGCTATTTTGAAATAATTTTATTGTAAAAGACTGTTTAGTCTTTTTCTTTTTCTTAAGTTTCAGTTTTAATTTTGGTTTTATTATGGTATTCTATTAATAGAATATACTGAGGTGATATTATGGAAGCAAAGAAAAAAAATAAGGGAAAGATTACAGGACGTTTTAAAAAGTGGTGGAAGAAGCTTTGGCGTTCTGAGGATAGCGTTTCTTTTAATATTGTTGAAGTTATTGTTGTAGTAGTAATTGCTATATTATTTGGAATAATTGTTGGTTGTATTCTTGCTTATGGAAAGGGTTTTGTTAGAACAAACGATTCTTTGTATGTACAAGAGTTGGTGGATACTTATGAAGGTATTGTTGATAATTATTATGATGGTGTTGATGAGGAAACTTTAGTTAATGCAGCAATTAATGGAATGGTTGGTTCCTTGGATGATTCCTACTCTTATTATATGGATGAGAATGAAACTTTTGATTTTAATCAACGTGTTGATGGTAGTTATGTTGGTATTGGAGCAACGATTAGTTACTCTGAAAGTGGGAACTCTATTATTGAAATATTTGATGATAGTCCAGCTGAAAAAAGTGGGCTACAAGTTGGAGATATTATTTTAAGTGTTGGAGATACTAATGTTGTTGGATATCAATTATCAGAACTTTCTGCTTTACTTATTGGTGATATTGATACAAAAGTTAAAATTAAAGTTTTGCGTAATGATGAAGAAAAGACTGTTACCCTTACTAGAGGAACAGTAATTATCCCTTCGGTTAATAGTCAAGTTATCGATTATGCTGAGAAAAAGATTGGATATATTGATATTGATACTTTTGCGGCTAATACGTATTCACAGTTTGATAAGCAATTAAGAAAATTAGAAGAGGATAACATAGATAGTTTAATTATTGATGTAAGAGATAACCTTGGTGGACATTTAAGCCAAGTAAATAAAATTTTATCTTTATTCTTTGATAAGAAAACTGTGTTATATCAAATTGGAACGAAAGATACAACAGAAAAAGTTTATTCTAGTGGTAAAGAAAAACGGGATTATGATATTGTTGTTTTGATTAATTATAATTCTGCTTCAGCTTCAGAAATTTTGGCTTCTTGTTTTCAGGAAAATTATGATAGGGCAACAATAGTTGGACTTCAGTCTTATGGCAAGGGGACTATTCAAAATGCTATTCAGTTATCTACTGGTTCTAGCTTAAAATATACGACACAAAGATGGTTAACATCTAGCGGTGTTTGGTTAGATGGAATTGGCGTTACGCCTGATGAAGAAGTAGGACAGGAAGATGATTTATATACTGTTTTGGGTGATAATGATACACAATTTAGACGCGCTTTAGCAATTCTTGGGGAATAAAAGAACCTAGTTAAGGTTCTTTTAATTTGCTTTCAATTATTAATTGCTTATTTTTATTGCTGGTACTACACGTTGTTAATATTAATTGACTTTCGTTTGTTTTAGCAATTTTTATATATCCTGTTTTTTCTTCTTCAAAAATATTTGTAATAATATATGTATAATTATGATTGTAATAATTTAAAGTAATTTCTTCATTTATAGTTAGTTGGTCTAAATTATTGAAATAGGCTATTTTACCTTCACCTGAGTGGGCGGCTAGAACAATTAGGCTATTTGTACTTTCTATGTCTTGAGATGCTTTTAGTATAGTAATATTTTCTTCAATATTATTTAATTTACTATTAGGATTATATAATTTATTGAACAAATTTATAGATTCTATTTTTATATATCCAATTGGTGATTCATATTGTTTCTTTTCTTTTTTTTCTTCTTTAATAGGTATTTGATAATTTGAAGTTATTGCTGGTACTATCTTGACGGGTTCTTTTATTTTAACTAAGGAAAGTAGTAGTAATAGTAATTTTATTATCATATATTTGCCCTAATAATTTTAGTATTTTTTTTATTATATTTAATAATTTATTTGGTTTATTTTCTATATATGTATTGGGAACTTCAATTTGATAATCTTTTAGATTATAAGTAAGTTCTTGATTAGTGTTTATGATGACAGTGAATGGTTCTATGTATTGGTATCCTTCAGTAGTATTTTGTTGTTTTATGCTATAGATTCCATAGGGAAGTTCAATTTGGGCATGTCCATTTATATCTGTGGTTATTGTTTTAAATAAGTTATTTTTACTGTCATAAATATTAAATGTAATATTTGGTTCTATATATTCTTCTTCATTTTTTACGTAGACTTTATTTATATTTAATAGCCCTTTTATAATTTTATTTTTAAGATATATATTTATTTCGGGTTTTTCTTTTGTTAGTTCAAATTCATATATATTTTCGTCTAGATTGTATCCTTCTCCAGCTTTATATTCTTTTAGGTAGTATTTGCCAATTGGCAGATTTTTAATACTAGCTGTTGATGTACTATCTATTTCTAATTGGCTTATTTCTTTTTGATTTTGATCATATAATTTGTAAATTGTTCCCTCTAATTTAGCATCGCCAGTTGGTATTATGGAATTTGTATCATAGTCTAGTTTGGTGATATTTACACTGGTATCTTTAACTTTTATATTTAGTATGATTTCTTGTTTTTCTAGATTACCTAAAGTTACTAAATTTTGACTGGTAGGTGAGGTGAAGAATAGAATTTTGCGATCATAATTTTTTTCAATTTTGTTTATAGTAATTTGATGTTCTCCAACTGGTAAATTTTCGATAATTATTTTGTTATTTATTATGGATACATTTTGGTTATCGGTACTATATTCAGTGTTATAACTATTTTCATCAATTATTTCTAATTTTTCTCCATATGTTAAGTTATATTCATTTTTAAATGAGGTGTTATTTTGATAATTTTTTATATCAGTATTTAATTTGTCTATTAGATTTTGATATTGGTCTGTTTTTTTACCATTTAGGGAGTCTGTAAAATAATAGGTACCATTTGGTTCGACTGTTTGCCAGATGAGAAGTTGAGTTACAGCATACCAAATTTCATCGGTTTTGTCTTTATAACCATATCCTAGATATACGAGATATTTTATTCGCTCTTTTTGACTTTCAGTTAGATTATCTAAACTTTTTTCTTCATAGGTATTATCTTCTTTAAACATGGTGAAAGGTTCTATACAATAGGCTATGGTATTACTGCTTTTTTCTCTAAATATTCGAGCTTTTTGATAATAAATTGTTTTTCTATCAGGTGTAATTTTATTTATCCAGACGTTTTCAATATATTCTCCTTCAAAAAAATTTGTTGTCATAGCAAATACGCTTTTAGGGATAAGTATTAGTAATGTTATTAAGAAAATTATTATTTTTTTCATATTTTGCCTCCTTTTTCTTAACGCTTACGATAATAGCAGTTTCATCTTGGAGAGGCAAATTATGGATTTTTAATTTTTTTAGTTTTTTTTAAATAAATTTTCAATTTTTAGTAATTAGTTTTTATTTTTTTATTTATTTATATTTTTGATTATTCAAGTTTGATGTATAATTATATTAATTTTGGCAATTATTTTGTGCTTTAAGAAAGGAAATTTATAAAATAAGTATTTATTTGGTGATTATTATGATGAGGGATATAGAGATTGCTCAAAGGGCGGAAAAAGAGGATATACGAGGTATTGCATCTAAGCTTGGTATTAGTGCTGATGATTTAATACTTTATGGTTATGATAAAGCAAAAATTAAGACTTCTTCGTTTGATAAAAAAGCAAAATTAGTTTTGGTTACTGCAGTCAATCCAACACCATATGGTGAGGGAAAAACAACTGTTAGTATTGGCTTAGGGGATGCTTTGAGTATGCTTGATAATAATCCTGTTGTTGTTTTAAGAGAGCCTTCAATGGGGCCAGTTTTTGGAATTAAGGGTGGTGCTACAGGTGGTGGTTATAGTCAGGTTATTCCAATGGAAGATATTAATTTGCATTTTACTGGTGATTTTCATGCGATAACAGCGGCTAATGATTTATTATGTGCTGCTATTGATAATCATATTTTTCATGGTAATCAACTTGATATTTCTGATGTTGTTTTTAAACGGTGCTTAGATGTCAATGATCGTGCTTTAAGAAAAGTTTTCTTGAATGATCGCAGTGAAAGTTTTTCAATAACGGCGGCAAGTGAAATAATGGCTATTTTTTGTTTGGCTAGTTCTTTAGAAGATTTAAAGCGTAGATTAGGTAATATAGTTATTGGCTACAATAGTAGTGGAAAGTGTGTATATGCACGAGATTTAAATATTGAAGGGGCTCTTACTGTTATTTTAAAGGATGCTTTTCTTCCTAATTTGGTCCAAACTTTGGAACATACACCTGTTATTATTCATGGCGGACCATTTGCTAATATTGCGCATGGGTGTAACACGGTTGTTGCAACTAAACTTGGGATGAGTTTAGGCGATTATGTTATTACGGAAGCTGGTTTTGGAGCTGATTTGGGAGCTGAAAAATTTTTTGATATAAAGTGCCGGAAGGCGGGGATTGTACCTGATTGTACTGTTCTTGTTGCAACATTAAAGTCATTAAAGTATAACGGGGGAGTTTCAAAGGACTGTATTAGTGAGGAAAATTATGAGGCGTTATCTTTGGGATTAGAAAATTTAGGTCGTCATATAGAAAATTTAAAGAAATATGGTGTTTCTATTGTTGTTTGCTTAAATAAATATGCAAATGATTTAGACAGTGAGATTAAGTTAGTAGAGGAATATTGCCAAAAATATGGTGTTTTATTTTCGATTAGTACTGCTTATATTGATGGTGGTTGTGGTGCTATTGATTTGGCAAAAAAGGTAGTTCAAGGTTGTCTTAGTAAAAATCATTTTGAGTTGTTGTATGAAGATAGTCTTCCTTTGGATAAAAAAATAGAAAAAATATGTAAGGAGATATATAGAGCTAAAAAAGTTGAGTATAGTGTATTGGCAAGGGAAAAGTTGGAGAGACTTGCAAGTAGTTGTTCACAGTTTCCTGTTTGTATTGCTAAAACACCATATTCATTTTCTGATGATCCTAAAAAATTAGGAGCTCCTTGTGATTTTTCGGTAATGGTACAAGATGTCTTTTTATATAATGGGGCGGAGTTTGTTACTGTATTACTTGGTGATATAGTTACTATGCCAGGTTTACCGGTTGTTCCTAATTATGAAAAAATTGATTTAGTTGATGATTTAATTGTAGGTCTTGATTAGAAAATGATTAAAAAATTATAAATTCTTTCAATAAAAAAAGCACTTTAGTGCTTTTTTATCTTACATAAGTATTTAAAGCTTTTGTACGATACATTAATTCATCCATATCGCAAGTTGGTACAAAGCCAGGACGTGCATTTACTACATCTGGTAAGCGGTTAACTATAGTTGCACAAGTTAATTCTACTGTAGCAGGGCGATTTACAACAATTGTAGTATCAGGTTCTCCCATAACTGTCCATTCATTTTTATCAAATTCATCTGGACCATATACTTTGCCAATACATTCGCTTTCAATTGTAATTCCTTCAGCAGTTTCGGTTGTGACAATAGCACTCATACCAGTGGCATCACCTTGTTTTACTGTCATATTTAAAGTTTTAGAATCAATATCTTTTTTATATGTTGTTGGTACACATTTTTGAGATTGACTAGTTACGGTTAAACCAAGTTTTCTAGCTAACCATCCATTAACATTCCACATATATGATGGAGAGTATGTTCCACTTTCAATTAAGGCTGTTCTTTCTTCTTTACTTATACGGTCAACACTGGCAATTTTTTTATCAAATTCTTCTAATGTTAATCCAGCACCATGAGCTTCTGCAAGGGCGATTCCATAATCTTCTACATTATATGATGAGCTACCTTTAATTTTAGTAATATTATGGGTTGAGGCAGCTATTGCACTTATTAATTCTCCCCAATAAATATCTTGATAGCCAGAACCAGCAATCGTACAATTATTCTTCTTTGCTAATTCATCTATTTCTTTAGTAACATTTGGGTTGGAATTATATGAAAAAAAGGCTTCTTCACAAGTAGTGATGGCATTAATTCCAAGTTTTGCACATAGCAATAGTGCATCTTTTACATCATTTAGTAAACTCATAGTCGTAACAATACAAACATCAGGTTTTAGTTCTTTTAGTAAGCTTTCAGCATTTTCTATGGAAGTAACTTTAATTCCTTTTTCTTCACAACCTATAATTTCACCAATATCTTTACCAATTACTTTTGGATTTATATCGATTGCACCAACGATTTCAGCTCCTTTTTCATACACATATTTCATGGTATAAGCTGACATTTTTCCAGTACCATATTGTACTACACGTAATTTATTTTCCATTTATTTTCCTCCTATTTTTAGGATACTCGTCTTGTTAAAAATTATCAATAAATTTGAAAATAAAAAAGAGCCTTTTACTCTTTTTTACATTAATTAATACTATTTTCGGTAGTTATTTTTTCATCTTGTGTAGTATCTTTTTCTTGTTCTGTTTTGGTTTTTTCATTATTTTCTTCTATCTGATTTGGTGTAATTATTTTAGTTTGTGGTTGATAAACTTCAATTTTCCCTTTATAAATTGTTCCGTTATATGTAACTGTATAATCATATATTCCTTCTTGATCAGTTCTTACTTGTGATAAGTCTATGGTGATATTATTTTTTACTTCATCTGTTAATTCTTCTTCAATGTAAGTTGATAAGTCTTCTGGATTAGCTTTTAATGGAGAATTAAGGGCTAATTTAAAGTCTTTTACTGTTAATTCTACTTTTGGTAGTTCTTTTTCTTTAATTTTAAAAGTTCCATTGTATTTTTTCTTTTCGTAAGCAATGGTATAAGTATATTCTCCTACTTGCGTTGGATTTACCATTGAAGTATCTAATTTTAGATTTTTGACTATACTTAAATCTATTTCTTCAAGGTTAGCAAGATAGTCTTTAACATTGACGCTTAATGGTTTATTTATTTCTAATTCCATATCTTTTAATTTAATTTCATTTGTCTTGGTTTCGGAAACTCTTTTTTGGATTATTTCTAAGTCACTTTTAACGATCTTTGTTGGTTCCTGCATTTCTTTCATTGTTAGCCCACTTCCAACAAAAAGTAGACCCCAAGTTGCTAGGACAGAGGAAATAATTTTTGTTTCTTTTGATGTTAGTTTTCCCATATTTATATGTTACTCCTTATCTTTAATTTTTATTATAGTATACTTTCTTTTGGGAAACAAGAAAAATGTCATTATTTGTTGAAAAGTTTTTAATATTTTCATATAATGATTTTAAGAGGTGAGTTTATGGCTATTTATTGGTTTATTTTCTGTCTTTTTTTGATTTTTGTTGAAATAACTACCGTAAATTTGGTTTCTATATGGTTTGCGATAGGAGCATTACTTGCTATGATAACAGCACTATTTACAGATTCACTACTTATACAAGTTGTTGTTTTTGCTGTTATTAGTATGATTGCTTTACTTGCTACTAAACCAATAGTGAAAAAGATGAAAAAGAGTGATGTTATTCCAACAAATTACGATCGAGTTTTGGGGCAAAAAGCAGAAGTTGTTAAGCAAATTACGGAAAGTAATTATGGCGAGGTAAAGGTTTTGGGTTCTATATGGACAGCGATTGCTGATTGCACACTTGAAGTTGGCGAGAAGGCTATTGTTGAACGAGTAGATGGCGTAAAACTTGTCGTAAAGAAGGAGGAGGAAAAATAAATGGGATTTGGTGTTGTACTATTAATTATTTTTGTAGGGATTGCTGCATCAGGAATTAAAATTATTCCACAATCAAAGGCTATAGTGGTTGAAAGATTAGGAGCTTATCACCGAACTATTCAAACTGGACTTCATTATGTTATTCCTATATTTGAAAGAGTAGCAAATGTTGTTAGTTTAAAAGAAAATGTAAAAGATTTTGCTCCACAACCTGTTATTACAAAAGATAATGTTACTATGCAAATTGATACAGTTGTTTATTTGCAAATAACAGATTCTAAACTATATACTTATGGTGTAGAAAATCCAGTTAATGCGATTGAAAACTTGACGGCAACGACTTTGCGTAATATTATTGGAGAATTGGAACTTGATGAGACTTTAACTTCACGTGATGTTATTAATACTAAGATGAGAGCTATTTTGGATGAGGCAACTGATCCTTGGGGAATTAAAGTTAATCGTGTTGAGGTAAAAAATATTTTACCACCTAGGGATATTCAAGATGCTATGGAAAAACAAATGCGTGCCGAAAGAGAAAGACGCGAGGCGATCTTAAAGGCAGAAGGTGAAAAGAAAGCGGCTATTTTAATTGCTGAAGGTGAGAAAGAAAGCGCTATTTTAAGAGCTGATGCTAAACGTGAAGCTCATATACGTGAGGCAGAAGGTGAGGCTGAGGCTATTGTTAAAATTCAAGAAGCAACTGCTACTGGTTTAAAACTCTTAAAAGAAGCAGGTATGGATGATGCTGTTTTAAAATTCAAAAGTTATGAGGCAATGGTTAAGGTTGCTGAAGGCCAAGCAACTAAAATTATTATTCCAAGTGAGCTTCAAAATTTTGCAACTGCGGGAACAGTATTTAATGAAACAATAGATAGACCAAAGCCTCCAAAACCACCGGTTGCTAATTTAGATAAACCAAATAAAATTTAAATTTTATATGACTATTAATGAATTAAGTTTGTTAATAGTCTTTTTTTGTAGAATTAAATTTTACTGTAAATAAGTAGAAAAGTTATTGTAAAGGCGAAAATAATTGGCGTAATAGTGTAAGTTAGTGTAAACGTTTTTTGACAATTTTACTATTTAGTGCTATAATTAACTGACATTTGTTTGGGGGGATAAGATGTTAAAAATCGTTGATACTGGTAATAGATTTGGAACTATGAATACGACTACGCTTCCTAAAACATTATCTTCTGATGAAAAAAGAAAAGTATTTATGGAGCATAGAATGGCTTGTGGTGCAGAGTATGGGTTTGATGGTAGAAAAATGTTTATGGCGGATCAGAAGGATGGGACAGGTACGTTTTTTGAAATTACTACTGATTATGTTGAGGCTAATCCCGATGGGTGGACAAATATTGATGAAGATATTTTAATTATTACTGATAAGGTGCCAGGTGTGGTGATAGGGCATCCTGTTGCTGACTGCCCGGTTGTAATTATGCAAGATGTAAAAAAGAATGTTTGTGCTATTGCTCATTGCTCAGCTTCTTTGGTTGATAAGAAATTACCTATGATGGTTGCAGACGCGTTGCTTCAGGCATATGAAAGCTCTGATACGGATATTATTGCGTATGTATCTGCTTGTGCTGGTACTAGTTGGAAATATGATTCATATCCAAGTTTCGCAAAAGATAGGAAAATGTGGGAACACGCTATAGAAGAAGATGATAAGGGAATTTTTCATATTAACTTAAGAAAAGTTATTAGTGAGCAATTGAATGAAAGAAATATAGCTAGGGTAGATTTTAATATGGATGATACTATTACTAATCCTAATTATTATTCTAATAGCGCTGCCAGTCCATATGGATTAAATGATCAAAAGAAATTGGGCCGTAATTTTGCGGGGGCATTTTATAAAATAAAAAAGTAAATAATTAGATGGTTAATTTATAAAAGTTAATTTCATATAAAAAGGAACATTATTAAAAGTGATGCTCCTTTTGTTTTAATTTGTTTTAACTTTTATTCCTTGATAAGTATCTCGCTTTACCATTTCCTTATCTATATCATTTAAGACACAAAACTTTTTTGTTAGCCAAGATGGTGCAACTAAATCATCTATTTTTGGGTCCCCAGTTATTCGATTAATTACTATTTCTGGGCGAAGTAATTCTAACTGCTTTATAACGATATCGATATATTGCTCTTTAGTTAAAAGAGGAAACTTTTCTTGTTCATACATTTTTTCAATGGCTGTATCTTTTAAAATACTTAGCATATGAATTTTTATGCCTTGAATATCTAAGCCATTTAAGTATTTTACGGTATTTAGCATATCTTCTTCTGTTTCATAGGGAAGTCCATTAATAATGTGAACAACAACAGCGATATCATTTTGACGTAGTTTTTTAACCATTTTTTCAAAGCAATCTAGACTATGGCAACGATTAATTAACTTAGCGGTTTTGGAATTGGTTGTTTGTAGACCAAGTTCAATAGTTAAGTAAGTTTTTTTATTTAATTCGCTTAAATATTTTAAACATTCATCATCTATGGCATCTGGCCTAGTGGCAATACTAATTCCTACAACATTTTCTTGATTAAGAATTGTTTCATGCATTTTCTTTAGTGTTTTCACTGGGGCATAAGTATTAGTATGTGCTTGAAAATATCCAATATATTTAGCTCGTGGCCATTTTTTTAACATCATTTCTTTTACTTTTTTAAATTGCAGTTCAATGGGCTCATTTTTGTTGCCAGCAAATTCTCCACTACCACTTTTTGAACAATATATGCACCCTCCATAACCAACTTTACCATCAATGTTTGGACATGTTAGGCCGGCGTCTAGACTAACCTTAAAAACTTTCTGGTGAAATTTTTCTTTATAGAAGTAATCTAGAGTATGATATCTTTTATTTGTATTGCTGTATTTAAATTTATTTTCCATTTGACTCTCCATTAATTTCAGTAAATATGTTAACATGTTTTTTAGTTAGATGTCTATATTTATTTAAAACTTATAAAATTAACTTTTTTTTATGATATACTATATATAGTAGGTGATGAATTGTTGAAAAAGCGTCGTTTAAAATTAAAAAAGCCGGTTTTGATTTTTCTTAAAACTTTGATGGCTATTTTTGTGGTGGGGCTTATTTTACTTGGTATTTATTCTTATCAAGTTCATGATCTTAGAAAGCTTGGTTATAGTAAGATATCTAGTAGAAATATATTATTTGGTGGTAAAAAGGAATATGTTTTAAAAGTAGGTTCTAGTAAACTTTTAAATGTTGCTTTTGAAAGTCCTTTTTATGATGAGAAAAATTTAGATTCTTATGCTAAAATAGAGTATCAAAAACAGGAAAATATTATTAAAAATATTAATGATTTGATTGAAAAAGGATATAGTAATAATGATATTTCAATAATTCTTGCCCATGGTAATGATGATGATGTTAGTAATTTTGCTAAAAGAGATAAGGTTAAGTATTTAGAAGAATTTTATAGTATAAGTTATGCTAAATTAAAGTATTATGATCGATATGTTGAATATTCTAGACAAACTGGTGAAGATGAAGAAACTACAGTTTTATTTGTTAATTTGGGGATGGATGGAGAAGAATATGTAGATTATAACGTAATTGAAGATTTTTCTATTGATATGTTAGTTAATAAATATAATAGGGTTAGTCAAGATTTTCTACCAACGGATTTAGTAGAGATAAAAAGCCCATATGCAAGTGATCTTGGAAAAGAAGCTTCAAGAATTGCTGTTTTAGCATTTAAAGAAATGTATGATGCAGCATCAAAAGAGGGACTTGGGTTGGTTATTAATTCAGCTTATCGTAGCTATGATGATCAAGTAGAGTTATGTGAGGCCTATCGTTTATTATATGGTGATAGCTATGTTGAAAAGTATGTGGCTTCTCCTGGCTTTTCTGAACATCAAACTGGTTTAGCATTTGACATTGGAAGTACAACAAGTAATATTTTTGCTGAATCTTTAGAGTATAAGTGGATGTTAGATAATGCTTATAAATATGGTTTTATTCTTCGCTTTCCAAAAAGTGGACAGTCAATTACTGGTTTTAGGAGTGAGCCTTGGCATTATCGATATGTTGGAAAGGAAATAGCTACCTATATATATGAACATAATATTACATTAGAAGAATATTATGCTGAATTTTTAGCTTAAAACTCAAGATAGTTTTACTTGGAATATTTATTTATTTATGATAATATGATACTAGGATAATAAGAGGGTGTTGATATGTATCCACTTGGGAAACAATTTGAAATTGATTATAGTAAAGTAATTTGTAGTAATAAAGCAGTGGTGCAGGGTAAAACATTTAGAATTTCTGTACTTACTGAAAGAGTTGTTAGGCTTGAATATTCACCTAGTGGCCAGTTTGTAGATCGACCAACACAGTTAATTTTGAGACGTAATCTTGGATTGGCTGATTTTTCTATTAGGCAGGATACGAATGTTGTTGAAATTACTACTAAGTATTTTTCACTTTATTATACTAAAGAACAACCATTTATGAGCGGTGGTATTTCTGCTGGAAAGAATTTAAGAATCACTTTGGAGAGCCGTGATAAAGATCGACAAAAAGATTGGTATTATGGACATCCTGAGGCAAAAAATTTAAATGGTAATATGATTAGCGTTGATTTAGTAACTAGTCCAGGACAAGCTAAGGGTCTTTATTCTTTGGATGGTTTTGTCTCTATTGATGATAGCAAAAATAAACTAATAATGGAAGATGGTACGTTAGCAGATCCTCCGGCAGATCATATTGATATTTATGTTTTTATGTATGATAAAGATTTTAAACAGGCCTTAATGGATTATTTTAAACTTACGGGTTCCCCATCATTAATTCCACGTTATGCACTTGGAAATTGGTGGAGTAGAAATGTTACTTATGATGATAAGACAGTTTATGATTTGATTCGTAATTTTGAACGAAAAAGAATTCCTTTATCAATAATGTTGTTTGATAATGATTGGCATTATCGTAATGTTGGGCAACAAGTTGGGTTAAAGTCTGGCTTTACTTTTAATAGTCAGTTGTTTAAAGATCCAAAAGCGATGATTGAACAGTTTCACGCGAGAGGAATTAGAGTTGGGCTTTGTATTAATCCAGAAGAAGGAATCCATCCTCATGAGTTTTTCTTTAAGCAGGCTTGCCTATATTTAGGTAAAAAGGATGCCACTATAATTCAGTTCGATCCATTAAACCCTAAACTTTTAGATATTTTATTAAAGATGTTTTTGCATCCATTGGAAGCTTTAGGTGTTGACTTTTTTTGGAATGACTATCGTAGTGTAAATGATGTTAATAAGCTTTGGAGTCTTAATCATTATTTGTATATGGATTCAAAAAGAGATGTTGCAAAAAGAGGTATGCTATTGGCGCGTAATGGTTTGATTGCTCCACATCGTTATGGTGTTTTATATGGTGGCTCTAGCGAAATAAGTTGGGAAGCTTTGAGAAAAATACCATTTGATATTTTAAATGCTTCTAATATTGGTGTTAGTTGGTGGAGTCATGACGTTGGTGGTAATCATGGTGGTATTGAAGATGGTGAACTTTATGTTCGTTATTTACAGCTAAGTACTTTTTCACCAATACTTAGATTCCATGGAGCAAGGGGGCCATATTATAAAAAAGAGCCTTGGTTATGGGATGCTCAAACAGAAAATATTGCTGCTGATTATTTAAGACTTAGACATAGATTGATTCCATACTTATATACAGAAGCTTATAATTACACTAAAACAGGAATACCTTTAATTCAACCATTTTATTATAATTATATGTGGGTATATGATGATGACTTATATAAAAATCAGTATTATTTTGGTTCACAGTTATTAGTTTGCCCGATTCTTGATAAAAAAGATAAAATTATGAATCGAACTTTGCATAGATTTTTTATTCCTGATGGAGTTTGGTATGATTTTATTACTGGTAAGAAGTTTCCTGGAAATAAAAAATATGTTTCATTTTTTAAAGAGGAAGATTATCCAGTATTTGCACATGCTGGTTCGATTATCCCATTATCTAATAAGAGTGATTATAATAATACAGGAATACCTACTGATTTGGAAATTCAAATTTTTCCTGGCGTAAGTAATACATATACTTTGTATGAAGATGATGGTGTTACTGCATTGTATAAGGAAGGTTATTTTTTAAAAACTTCAATTGATTATAATTATTTACGAAATAATTATACGGTTATTATTAGGTCTATTGAAGGAAAAAGTGGTATTGTTCCAGACAAGAGAAACTATAAATTAGTTTTTAGAAACACTAAACAGGCAACAGATGTTACTGGCTATTTTAATAATGAAAAAATTGAGGTTAAATCATCTGTTGATGCAACTGATTTTATTGTAGAGATAAAAGATTGTCCGACAGTTGGTCAATTGACAATCAATTGTAAGGGTAAAGATATTGAAATTGATGCTATGAGACTTATCAATGATGATGTTAATAGTATTTTGATGGATTTACAAATTGATACTTACTTAAAAGAAGATATTGCTAAAATTATGTTTGGGGAATTACCACTTAATAAAAAGCGTATTGAAATTAGAAAGTTGAAAAAAGTTGGACTTTCTAAGGAATATATTAACTTGTTCCTTAGACTTTTGGAATATATTAGTGAGGTATAATTAAAAATACTTGAAAAAAAAGATAATTTAGAATATACTAGGTTTATATTTTTAAATGTGATAAGTAGTAGTAACTTTGATTAATTTTTAAGAGAGCTTATGGATGGTGTGAATAAGTATATTTAAAAGTGAACTTGACTTATTTTTAAGCATTTTTGGGAGACCCGTTATATCTGTTTAAGCTGCATAGTTTACTATGAAGTAAGGTGGTACCGCGAAATTTTCGTCCTTATTTAGATATAAGGACGTTTTTTTTTAGGAGGTTGTATGAGAGAGATAGTATTGTTTTTTATCTGCTTTGTTTTAATTTTAACTATTTATGAAATTTTTATTGTATGGCCGATGAAAAAATATAAGGCTTCAAAAAATAAGAAGAAAGGGATAAATAGGAAAGAAAAATCTGAACCAGCAGAAATTAAGTTTTTGGTAAATAAATATGGTTTAGATTTAGAAAAAGTTAATTATAATCAATTGTTACAGATAGTTTCTTTAACTTCATCTTTTGATATGGCATTGATAGTATCGATTATTATGTTAGTTGATGGATATCTTTGGCAGTTGATTTTGGCTATTGCTTTGGTAATACCGGTTATTTTTATTAGTTATGGATTGGTAGCTAAATTTTATAAGAAGAAAGGAATGATTAGAAATGTATAATTTTAATGAGATAGAAAAGAAATGGCAAAAGTATTGGGAAGATAATAAGGTTTTTGAGGCTATAAATGGGTCATCTAAACCTCCTTATTATATATTGGTTGAATTTCCTTATCCAAGCGGTGCTGGGCTTCATGTTGGACATGTTAGAAGCTATACAGCGCAAGATGCTTTAGCACGAATGAAACGAATGCAGGGATATAATGTACTTTACCCAATGGGATGGGATGCATTTGGTGCCCCAGCTGAACAATATGCTATTAAAAATCACATTCATCCAAAGGATGCTGTTAGGGAAAATATTGCGACTTTTAAAGGACAAATGAAGTCACTTGGTTTTTCATTTGATTGGTCACGAGAGTTTTCAACAACGGATCCTGAATATTATAAATGGACTCAATGGCAATTTTTACAGTTTTATAAACACGGAATGGCATATAAAGATACAATTCCTGTAAATTGGTGTCCTACTTGTAAGAGTGTCTTATCTAATGAAGATGCGGCGGGTGGTGTTTGCGAGCGTTGTGGAACTAGTGTTGTTCAAAAAGAAAAAAGTCAGTGGATGTTAAGAATGAGTGATTATTCTGAAGATTTATTAAAAGGCTTGGATGATACTAATTTTGCTGATCGTGTTAAATTGGGACAAATTAATTGGATTGGTAAATCAACTGGTGTTGAAGTTGATGTTGATATTGTTGGTGGTGGAAAATTCTCAATTTTTACTACTTGTATTGAAACAATTTATGGTATTACATTTTTTGTTATTGCTCCTGATGGTAAGCTTATTAAAGAGTTGCTGCCTAGAGTAGAAAATAAGGAAGAAATTTTAAATTATATTGAAGAAACTGCTAAAAAATCTAGTATGGATCGTACAGAACTTAATAAAGGGAAGTCTGGTGTTGAGGTTAAAGGTATTAAAGCAATTCATCCAATTACTGGAAAGGAAGTTCCTATTTTCTTAGGAGATTTTGTTTTAGGTGATTATGGTACTGGAGCCGTTATGGCTGTACCATGTCATGATCAAAGGGACTTTGAGTATGCAATTGAACATAACCTTGAAATGATTCAAGTAATTAGTGGTAGAGATGTTACTGATTGTGCTTTTGAAAAACAGGATTATTTAGGTAAAGGTTGTAAATTAATTAATAGTGAAGAATTTACTGGGTTAACTGTTGAAGAAGCTAAGGGTGCAATCACTGAGAAATTGGAGAAAATGGGTATTGGCCGTAAGGTTAATAATTATAAGATGCGTGATTGGATTTTTTCTCGTCAAAGATTTTGGGGAGAGCCAATTCCGATGATTTATTGTGAAAAATGTGGTTGGCAACCTATGAAGGAAGAAGATTTACCTTTATTGCTTCCAGATGTTGCTGAATATGAACCTACTGATAATGGTGAGAGCCCACTTGCTAAAATTACTGATTGGGTAAATACTGTTTGTCCTTGTTGCGGTGGACCTGCAAAAAGGGAAACAGATACTATGCCAAACTGGGCAGGGTCTTCTTGGTAGTTCTTAAGAGTTATGGATCCACATAATACTAAAGAGTTTGCTTCTATGGATGCTATGAAGTATTGGAATAGGGTAGATTGGTATAATGGTGGTATGGAACATACGGCAAGGCATTTGCTATATGCTAGATTTTGGGTACAATTTTTATACAATATTGGTTTAGTTCCTCATAAAGAAATGATTTGGACAAGAGTAAGTCATGGTATGGTTCTTGGTTCTAATAATGAGAAGATGAGTAAATCAAAGGGAAATGTTATTAATCCAGATGATATTGTTAGTGAATATGGTGCTGATACTTTGCGTTTATATGAAATGTTTATGGGTGATTATCAGCAAGATGCACCTTGGAATACTGATTCTTTAAGAGGATGTAAAAGGTTTATCGATAAAATTATTAGACTTAAAGATAAAGTTGTGGATAAGGAAGGATATACTAAAGAACTTGAAGTTGTTCAAAATAAGACAATTAAGAAAGTTACAAATGATTTAACTAGTATGGCTTATAATACCGCAGTATCAGCTTTAATGATTTTAGCTAATTCGTATGAAGATTCTAAGGAATTAACTAAAGATGATTATCGATTATTATTAATACTTTTAAATCCTATTGCTCCACACATAACAGAGGAGTTAAATGAGAGTTTAGGTTATCAACCATTGTGTTATGCTGAATGGCCAAAATATGATGATTCTAAAACAGTGGAAAAAGAAAAAGAGATTGCTGTGCAAGTAAATGGAAAAGTTAGAGCAACTATTAATATTTCTATTGATGAGGATGAAGAATCAATTAAAGAAAAGGCTATGCAAGAAGAAAATGTTGTTCGCTACATTGATGGCAAAGAAATAGTTAAAGTAATTGTTATTAAGGGAAAAATAATTAATATAGTTGTTAAATAGTAACATTAAGATAAACTAATATTATTTTTATTAGTTATAATTAAATGTTATTTCTATATTGAAATAAAAACCATTTGTAGATGGTTTTTATTTTTTTAATAATTAGTTTAAATAAAAAGTAAATTATATTTTAATGCATTAAAAATAATAATTTGTTTTATAAGATTGATAGATTAGTTATACTTGTCTTTTTTTTATTTTTGTGTTATAATATGTCCAAATTAAGGGGGGGCTTATAGTGAGCGAGAGAGAACTTATTTTGAAGTTATTTGATTCAAAGGGTATAGATATGAGTGTTGTTATTCGGGAAATGTTTTTAGGATATAAGCAAAGAAAACAAAGAAGACAACTTTATAGTGAAGATAATACTGTTCCTACAACCTTGTTAAAAATGTATTTCTCGTTGAATCCTGAGGAAATTGAATTTGAAAGTTTGAAAAATGCTTTTGTATCTCGATATATTAAGAATGAGAGTAAATTGGAGGCAGTTCACAGTCCTGAAGAAATAGAAGGATTACGTGAAATGTATGAATATATTCATTCTGATGAAATTGAAGATATGTTTGATATTTTTACGCTTAAAACGTTGCATGAAAAATTATATTCTAAAACACCATATCCAGAATTTGGTGGTAGTTTTAGAAGAGAGCCTGCGCGTATTAAGAATTGTCCTTCTGATTTAGTTCCATGGTATGCAATTTTTAGTGAGTTAAAAGGGCTAAATGATGAGGTATTATTTTTAAAAGAAGTGGCTTCATTTGTTAGGGAATGGAGAGATCCTGGTATTTTATTAGACTATTTAGATCAATGTGTAGTGTTGGGTTGTAACTTGATTAAAATTCATCCTTTTGCAGATGGCAATGGTCGTACAGTTCGTGGCTTTGTAAATAAATTGTTAGAGGATGCTGGTTTTCCACCAGTTTATATTAAGGCTGAAGAACGTGATGAATATCACGATGCAATGGGTAAAGCTATTGGTGGTGGAGATTATTCGGAAATTAAGAATTTTTATCGATATAAAGTTTGTGATTCTATTATTGAATTAGATATAAATGAACGCCTTAAGCAAGAAGTTCATGTGCCACCTATGGTTGATGGTGTTAGAGTTGCTAAACAAAAAAGTGATGATTTAAATAAAAAGCCTGGTTTGAGGAAATAAAGTATGCAAAAATATTTGCATATTTTTTTTGACAATTTTTTCATATTTTATGGTTTATATTTTATTTGGTGATTAAATGAAAGTTAAAATATTTGATTTAGAAGATGAAGATGATTTAGAAAATGATATTAATGATTTTTTAGATAATATGACTGGAGAGGTTATTGATATTAAGTATCAAGTTAGTATTGGGGTTTTTAGTGAAGAACAAATATTTTGTTTTTCGGCAATGATTGTTTACACTGAATAATTTATTTTTTTATTTTTGTATGGTATGATTATCATGAGGGATATTATGAAAAAAGATCGTACTATGCTTAAAAATAGTTTTATGACTGGGGCTTTTATAACTACTTTGGGTATTGTTATTACAAAGGTTCTTGGTATTTTATATGTTATTCCATTTCATAGCATAATTGGTGATAGTGGGGGAGCATTATATGGATATGCTTATACTATATATTTATTATTTATGTCTTTGTCATCGGCTGGAATACCATTAGCAATTAGTAAAATTATTTCTGAATATCAAACACTGGGTTATTATAATGCTAAACGGAGAGCTTTTATTATTGGTAAGAGAATAGCTTTATTATTAGGATTTGTTTGTTTTCTTTTATTAATGCTATTTGCTCCATTAATTGCTAGATCGGTATTGGGAGATTTGACTGGTGGTAATACAATCGATGATGTTGTTTTTGTTATTAGAGTTATTTCTATAGCGATTCTTTTTGTACCGGTCTTAAGTATTTATAGGGGCTATTTTGAAGGGCATAGATT
Source organism: bacterium (assembly GCA_029099845.1). GTDB lineage: Bacteria > Bacillota_I > Bacilli_A > RF39 > UBA660 > CAG-877. The sequence continues at coordinate 36,065 of JAQXOT010000023.1, read as the reverse complement.
TATGAGCCCACCTTCGATTTCGCAAGTTCTTGAACAATTAATTAGAATTTTGGTTATTGTTTTGGGAAGTTATTTAGCTTTAAATGTTTTTAAGATGTCTCTTTCTTTTACAGTAGGTGTTGCTTTATTGGGAGCTACTTTGGGAGCTATTTTTGCATTAGGTTACTTAATTTTAAAGAAGAGAAAAAATAGTAAGAAGTTTAATGAACGGATTAGAACTACTAATGAACCTATTATTACAAATAAGCAAATATTTAAAAAAATCGTTGTTTATGCTTTGCCATTTATTATGATAGATGTTTTTAAGGCTTTATATAATTATATAGATATGACTACGGTAATTGAAGGATTAGTTAGTAATGCTAATTTTAGTGTTTTAGATGCAGAAACAATTATGAGTATGCTTTCAACTTGGGCTAATAAGTTTAATATGATCGTATTAGCGGTTTCAACTGGTGTTATTGTTAGTTTAATTCCTAATTTAACACAAAGTGTAATTAAAGATGATAAAAAAGATATTAATAAAAAAATTACTCAAGCTCTTAACATACTATTATTTTTAATGATTCCTATGACAGTTGGAATTAGTTTTTTGGCAAAGCCAATTTGGTTTTTATTTTATGGAGAAAGTTTATATGGACCTAGTGTTTTGGCTTACTTTATATTTGCGGGATTAGTTATGGGATTATTTACGGCTACTGTTTCTATTGTTCAAGTTTTAAAAGATTATAAGACGGTTTTTATAAGTTTAATTGTTGGGGTATTATTAAAATTATTTTTAAATAATAATTTAGTTAGTGCTTTTTATAAAATGGGTTTACCGGCATATTATGGTGTTATTACGGCTAGTATAATTGGATATTTAGTATCATTTATAATTTGTCTTATTGTTTTACATTATAAATATGAGGTTAATTATGAGAATGTAATTAAAAATTTTATGGATATTATTTCTGGGACAATGGTAATGATTTTAGTTTTGTTTTTATTTAAGTTTATTGTTCCTATTGTTTCAATGAAACGTTTTGTTAATATATTTATTATAATTATTTACGCTATTTTAGGGGCGTTAGTTTATTTATTGGTAACTTATAAATTGGGAATTATTAAGTCTATATTTGGTGATAAATTTAAAACATTTAAAAAGAAATAACAAAGAAGTGTTATTTCTTAATTTTTTGTTTTAAATTTTTGATATTGTGATATATTTTGAAGGATAAATTATATATTTTATACCAGAATGGTGAAATGATATAATCAAATTCACCAATTAGCTCTGATACATGTCCACCAAAACTTTTTTTGAATAAAAATAGTCCATATAATGGGTTTTCTTTTCTGAAATCGCCAGTGATTCCGTAGAAGTTATATTTTGCATAGTTGTTTTCAACAGCATATTTTATTCCTGCAAAGTGTGTACTATAGGCTGATTGAAACTGCATTAAGTTTTCATCGGATCCACCATAAAGTGATAATACTTCATTACCATAGATTAGAAATAGTATGCCACCTAGAACTTTGGTTTCACCATATTGTTCTTTTAATTCTTTGATTTTTACTAGTTGCTTTTCTAAACGTTTTATGGCTTCTTTATTTTGGTTATTGCTTTGTTGATATTTTTTTTCATTCATTTTTAGAAGATTTTTTTCTTTTTTGGTAATGCGATCTTCTAATTCTTGTTTATTTATATTTAATTCATTGAGAGTATTTTTTTCATATTCGTTAAAATTAATTTCTGCAATAATTATTTTTAATATTCCTGAGTCGTGGAGATTATCCCACATATTTTGATAATATGATAATGGTCTATCAATGAATTCTCGTCTATCACTTGTTTTTTGCATGATGTCTTTAAAAATAGGAAGCTCATCTCGCGTGATTTCTCTTGTTGTTATTCCAGATTTTTCATTTTTTCTTAGTATTTGTCTAGTTTTTGATTCCATGTCATTTAAAATATCATCTAAGCTTTTATCTTTAGTGTCAATAATGTGCATCCATCTTGGCTGTAGGGTGTCTTGCATTAAGTTAAATCCAAAATGCTTATAACCTAATTTTTTTAAGTTTTCAACTACTTGGGCATTATTGAAACCATTTTCTACAATATCACCATTATTGTCATGCTCTTGGTACTCCACGTAGGGATCAATTTTTATAAAAATACCATTTTCTTTTTGAACAAATTTTTTAATTTCTTTAGTAAAAGTTTCTAGTAGTTCGAAGTTATTATAGTCGATTAGGAATCCTCTTGGTGAATAAAACATTTTTTTCTTGATGATGGGAATTTCTTTAGCTAATAAGAGTGCACCAGCAGTGATGTTATCTTTATCTTTTAAACCAACATAGTAACTTTCCCAGTTATTTTTCTTTTTAAGATTGGCCCATTCTTCTGTTTGGTGAAAAGTAATTTGGGGATGTTTGATGGCAAATTCTTTAAATTCTTCTTTAGTTAGTTTTGTTAATTTCATTTTGAAGCTCCTTTTTACTTCTCTTTTTTACAAAGTTTCGATAGATTGGGACGATTTTTGTAAAGATAAAGTACATTATTTTATTGGTAATGTAATCCCATTCTCCAATAAATTCAACGTAGTCACCACCAAATTTCTTTTTAAATTCGTGTAGGCCTAGGCGAGGATTATTTTCGTTTATATCACCGATAGTGCCAAATTGATCATATATTTTTAGACCTCTATTTTTGCAGTATTTGATATGTTCATAATAAGTATTATAATTAACATATGTTTCACTTAAAATATTATGATTTCCAGCATATAAGACCCAAGCTTTGTCACCATATTCGATAATCATATGAGCACTTAATGTTAGTTCTTGACCATATTCTTGGCGATAGCTTTTAAATTTTTCAATTTCATTATTAATATTTTCTTTTTGTTTTGTTAATTCTGATAATTTGGTTTTGGCACTTTTGCTTAAGTTATCGATTGGAATAATAGATATTTGGTCATTTATTCTTTTTAACGATTTTTCTAAACTTTTAATAGTTTTATTTAAATTAACTTTTCCTAGAAATAAGGTAGCTTTACTGTTTTCATTACCATTAAATATTTCATATAAGGTTTCATAGTAATCTTCGTTGTATGAAATAAAGTCTTTTCTATTTTCTGTTAGTGTCATTAAATGGTAGAATTCTTTAATATCATCTTTTCCACCAATAGTAACTTCGGTTTCTAGTTTAATGGCTTTAGCTATCCGTTGCTTTGTAGTTTTGGAAAAATGTTCTTCTATTTCTTCTATTGGTTGAGTTAAGTCTATTCTAAATGTATATCGTGGTTGCATTGTTTCAAAATTTTTGGTAAAGCCCTGATGTTTAAAACCGGCTTCTTGTAGTGTAGCAAAGATTTCTTTAGGGTCATAATTTAATTTTACTTCTTCGTTTAAGTAGTTATAACTTTTATATATTATGTCGGGGTCTATTTTAACAAAAATGGCTTTCTTCCTTTTAGCAAACTCTACTACTTTTTTAGTCATTATTTTTACTAGCTCTTTTTTGTTGTAATCTATTACAAAACCTCTAGGGGCATAGAAATAACAAAAATTTAAGGGTAGAATTTTTTGCAATAGAAGCGTTGTTGCTACTAGTTCGTCTTTTTCATTTACTAGTCCTAAGTAATAGGGGGTGACTCCTTTTTTTACTTTGGCAAATTCTCCCCATGCGTGTGATTGTAAAAAATGTGATTTGGTTGGGTGATTTTTTACATAATTGTCATATATATCTTTATCAATGTTTTTGAGCTTTAACATTGTTACTTCACTTCCTTCTATAGTTAGTATATCATAAAATATTGCTTTCAACAAAAAAAGGAAGGGGCTTCCTTTTTTTTTACATCATATATTTGCCTTCTTCTTTTTGAAGATAATTTTTATTACCTTTTTTTTCTAAATTTTCTACCTTTTCTTTTAATATTTTTATATCATATTTTAATTTCTTTATTTCTTCTTCAATGTTAGGTATTGGTGTAGGTTGATATGGAATTAAATAGGGAAAAGGCATATTGTTCATTAGAATCAACTCATCTTTCGTTTTATTATATGCTAATTGTCTTATTATGTGATAAAATATTGGTGGTGATTATTATGAGACTTAGAAATGTAAAAAATAAGGAAGAAATTTTAAATAGTTCAAGTTATTTAGTTAAAAATCCAGAGGATTATATTGGAAAGTGGAAAAATTTTTTTCACAATGATAATCCTATTTATATAGAGATTGGAATGGGAAAGGGAAAATTTATCATTGATAATGCTTTAAAATATCCTAATATTAATTTTATTGGTATAGAAAAATTTGATAGTGTTGTTGCGAGATGTTTACCTAAAATTCCTGAGGGAATAAGTAATTTGGCGATTATTAGGATGGATGCTAATAATATAGATAAGGTGTTTTTTAAGGAGGTAGAAAGAATATATTTAAATTTTTCTGATCCTTGGCCTAAAGTTCGACATGCTTCACGGAGACTTTCTAGTAAAGTTTTTCTTGACAAGTATGATAATGTATTTGTTTCTGATTGTGAAATTTGGATGCGCACTGATAATAGGGATTTATATATTTATTCATTGATGAGCTTTAGCGAAAATGGATATGTGTTGTCAGATATAAGTTTTGATTTACATAATGATGTAAAGGAAGAGCTAATAACTACGGAGTATGAAGATAAGTTTTCTAATAAAGGGTTACCTATTTATGCGGTTAGGGCAATCAAGAAGAGTGTCCAAAATAGTAAATAGTAAGAAAATATTTTTACATTTATAAAAAATTTGATATAATATATTAAGAGTAGGTGAACTATGAAGAAGATAATTGTTTTACTCTCTGGTGTTTTACTGTTCTTTACTGGTTGTAGTGTTAAGAAGTTGGACAGTAAAAGTATTGATAAAAATATTGATATTTTGCTTTCTGAAAATGTTAGTATTACTAATACTAGTTTTGATGGATATAAGTATTTTGTTCCACGAGGATTGAAATTTTTAAATAAGGAAGAATATAACGCTGTATTTAAAGATAGATTCGAAAATAAATATTATTTATTTGTTGATGTTATTGGATATTATCATAAAACAGCTAATACTTATCTCGTAAATAGTGATGCTTATTATTCGTCTTTACTTACTTTTGATGATAAAGATGGATATCTTGAAATAGACAAAGTGGATGATAAGTATTATATTCAATATGTGTTTAATTATGGTAGAATGCAGGCTCTTGTTGATTTTGATGATTTAGTTATGGTTGTTAATAATATGAGTTATGTTTTGCGTTCTATTACTTATAATGATGAGATTTTGAATAGTTTAGTTGGTGAAAATATTTTGAGCTATGCTGAGGAAAATTTCTCATTGTTTGAAACAGAAGCTACACAAGAAGATTTTTTGGATGTAGTGGAGAAATATGATGTTGGTTATAAGGAAGCAAAAGATCAAGAAAAGCTAGAACTTGATGATGAATAAATTTGAAGAGGTGAGTTCATGGGTGTATTTGAGAAACTTAAAAATGCTCTTTTTGAGGAAGAGTATGTAGAGGTTGAGGAAAAGCCTAGAGTGAAGCAGGCTCCTAAAAAGAATAAGGTTAAGGAAATAAAAAGAGAATCAGTACGTGAGGATATAAAAGATAAATATAGGGATGAAAAACCTATTGCTAAAAAGATAGTTTTACCAGAAAAGAAAGATTCTTATCCTGAAAAGCTAGAAGAAGATATAGATGATGTTGATGATAAAGAAGTAGAAGAAGTTGTGGAAAAAAGACAATTTAGGATTATGGACGATAGTGATTTTACAGTTGATGCAGATGAAAAAATAGAGAAGCCAGATGTTGAACCACAAATTGTTAAAGTCATTGAGAAAGAACCAACTCCATATGGTTATGAAAGTGATAATTTATATCATGGTAGAGTTCCTAATCAGCCTTATGGTACAACTTCATCACCAAAATCTACAGTTAGTGATTATCGCATTTATGAGGCAAAAAAAGAAGAGACTCATTTTAAGCCTTCACCAATAATTTCTCCTATTTATGGTATTTTAGATAAGAACTATAAAAAGGAAGATGTTGTGCAAAAAAGAGAAGTTAGATTTACTAGTAGTTTCGCTAGGGAAAAGTTAAATGTTGATGATGTTAGAGAAAAAGCTTTTGGGGCGGTTAGCGATGATGCAACTGCCAAAGTAGAAACTAGAGAAGAAACTATTAAACCAACTTTTGATGTTGCTGAGTCAACAAGCGTTGTTGATTTAAGTTCTGAAGAAAGTAAGCCAGCTGTTAAAGAGGTTACCGTTGGTGATGCTGTTGAGTATTTTGAAGATTTGGGTTTAGAATATAATGTTGATTATTTAGATGCTAGTAAAAAAGCTAGTGGCCGTAGAGTAAAAGATACTTATGATAGTGATAATAATTCTGAAGTTTATGATACTGATGCAGAACCTAAATTAGTTGATGCAGGTAATGAGACTACTGATGATGATAATTTATTTGATTTAATTGATTCAATGTATCAGGAACAAGAGTAAAAAGGAGAATTTTTATGGATAATACTTTAAATTTAATTTTGCTGGTATTATTATACGTTTTTGGTATAATATTATTAATAGTTTTAATAGTATTAGGAATAAAATTAATTATGATGCTAGGAAAGGTAGATCGACTTGTTGATAATGTTGAGGATAAAGTTAATTCTTTAAATAGGGCATTTTCATTAATTGATAAGACTACTGATAGCATCGCATTGCTTAGTGATACTATAGTTAATGCCATTGCTAGGCTTGTTCATAGCTTAGTTGGAAAAAAATCAAATAAAAAAAGTAAGAAAGAGGAGGAAGATACAGATGAGTAAGAAAAAAGGTTTTGGTAAATTTTTTGCTGGTGCAGCATTAGGAGCTGGTTTAGGACTTTTGTTTGCTCCTAAAAAGGGAAGCGATTTAAGAGCTGAATTAAAGGTTAAAATTGATGAATTGATGACTAAAATTAAGGAAATTGATGTTTCCGAAGTAAAAGATGAGTTTGATAAAAGACTTGATGATATTAAAGCTAATTTGGATGATCTTGATAAAGAAAAAGTATTAGAAATTGCTCAAGAAAAAGCTGTGCAAATAAAGGAAAAAGTTGAGGAATTGGTACAATTAGCAGTTGATAAGGGTACCCCAGTATTACGTAATGCAGCTGAAGAAGTTAAGAAAACAGCAGTTCTTGTTACTAAGGATGTTTTGAAAAGATTGGAAACTTCTACTAAAAAGTAAGCATTATGCTTATTTTTTTCTTGATGATTTACTTAATTATGATATAATACATTTATATTTTTGATGATTAATATATTAGTAGAAATTAGTTATTTTGTTAGAGACTTAGTGGTTGGTGAAAACTAGGAGATGATTAGTTTTGAATTACAATATTAGGAGAAAAGCGTTTATTGCGTTAAAATAGTAAAGTGCATAAGTTTTACTTATGAATTAAGGTGGTACCGCGAATATTTCGTCCTTAGTGATGGAATGTTCGTTTTTTTTTTAGGAGGAATGCTATGCGAACAGAATATGAGGTTAGAGTTTTAGAAATTAATGTCAAAGATATTGAAAAAAAGCTAAAAGATATAGGCGCAGAATTTTGTTGGGATAAGTTGCAACGAAGATATGTATATGATTTTATTCCTAAAGTTGATGGTAAATGGATTAGACTTCGGACTAATGGCGATAAAACAACTTTGACGATTAAGAATTTAGTATCTAGTGAGATTGATGGCACGCAAGAATTAGAGGTTAGTGTTGGTGACTTTGAAAGAACTAATTTAATTTTAAAGGAATTGGGTTATGAAGCAAAAGGTTATCAAGAAAATCGCAGAGTTCAGTATATACTTAATGGAGTAGAAATTGATATTGATTATTGGCCACTTATTCCTACTTATTTGGAAATTGAGGGTTCTAGTGAGGATGATGTTTATAGTGTTCTTAGTCTTCTTGGGTTAAAAAAAGAAGATGCTACTACTAAAGATGTTGAAAGTCTTTATTTAGATTATGGGTATAATATTGAAGAAATTTATAATTTAAAATTAGAGGAGGAAAGAAAATAATGACTTTATTTGAAGATTTACAATGGAGAGGATTAGTACAAGATATTTCTAGTCCTGAATTGATTGATAAACTAAATGAAGGGGGACTTACTTTTTATATAGGTACTGATCCTACGGCTGATTCTATGCATATTGGACATTATTCGTCATTTTTAATTTCAAAAAGATTGGCTAAAGCTGGACATCATCCGATTCTTTTGGTAGGTGGAGCTACTGGATTAATTGGAGATCCTAAGCCTACGGCTGAGCGCCCTATGATTTCTAAAGAAGAAGTTGAACATAATTTTAAAGGGTTAAAGGCTCAAGCAGAGAAGATATTTGGTTTTGAAGTTGTTAATAATTTTGATTGGATCAAGGATATTAATGTAATTGATTTTTTAAGAGATTATGGTAAATATTTTAATGTTAATTATATGTTGGCTAAAGATAAGGTTAAATCAAGATTAGATTCAGGCATTACATATGCAGAATTTTCTTATATGATTTTACAGGCTTTGGATTTTATGCATTTATATGAAACAAGAAATTGTGTATTGCAGGTGGCTGGCTCTGATCAATGGGGAAATATTACTTCTGGTATTGAGTTGGTTAGAAAAAAACTTGATAAAGAGGTTTATGGAATGGTTATGCCACTTGTTACAGATTCTAATGGAGTAAAATTTGGTAAAACAGAGGGTAATGCTTTATGGTTAGATAGAAATAAGACATCTAGTTATGAACTTTATCAATATTTGATTAATCTTGAAGATTGTATGATTATTGATTATTTAAAAAAGCTTACTTTTTTGAGTAGGGAAGAAATAGAGGAAATTGAAAAAAGGCATAAGGAAAGACCAGAATTGCGTGAGGCACATAAGATTTTAGCACGTGAGGTAATTACAGATTTACATGGTGAAGAGGCTTATCAAGAAGCAGTTAGAATAAGTGAGGCTTTATTTAGTGGTAATATAAAATCTTTTACTGAAAATGATATCAAAGATGCTTTCAAAGGATTAACTCCATTTAAAATTGATGGTGATATGCCACTTGTAGATTTGTTGATTACTGGGGGAGTTTGTTCTAGTAAAAGAGAAGCTCGTGAACTTATTTCTAGTGGTTCTATTAGTGTTAATGGTGATAAAGTTGTGGATCAAAACTTTGTTGTTTCAAGTGATATTTGTTTATGTTCTAAATATGTTGTTATTAGAAGAGGTAAAAAGAAATATTATATTGGAATTTATGAATAGAGGAAACAGTTTTCCTCTTTTATTGTGGAAAAAACAGTTTTATTTTGCTATTATAGTTGTGTATTAAAAATATTGGAGGTAGGGTATGAAAATTACTTTGGTTAGACATGGACAAACGGATTTTAATTATGAAAATAAAATTCAAGGATTAACTAATAATTATTTAAATGATGAAGGAAGAAGACAATGTAAAAAATTAAGGACGGAATTATTAGATAAGCATTTTGATGTTTGCTATATGTCTCCATTATTAAGAACAGTAGAGACTGCGATAATTTTAATTGGTGAACGTGTTGAAACAGTAACAGATAAGAGACTTATAGAACGTGATATGGGAACTTTAGAGGGAAAGAGTAGGGAGTTGTATGATGTTAATAAATATTGGGATTATGACCTTAATTTAGGTGATAATGAGGTTGAGAAAGTACAGGATATTTTTGCGAGATGCGAAGATTTTCTAAATTATTTATATGAGCGACACCCTGGACAGGATATTTTAATTGTTTCTCATGGTGCACCAATAAGAGCTTTACATCATATTTTAAGAGGAACTAATCATTCTTCTAATTTATTAGATTTTGATATTAAAAACTGTTATTGTGAGGAAATAGAAGTAAAGGATAGATAGATTAGAAATTTTATTTTTACTTTTTATTAAAAATAATTTGAAATATTTTTAATTTATGGACTTTGTTTTGGTAATTTGATACAATGTTAACATAATAGGTGGGATTTCATATGAGATTATATATTCAGGAAAAGAATAACTTAGTAAAATATAATTTGCCAGCAAAAGTGGATGGTGCTTTACTTTTTTCTTATAAGTCATATGATACAGGAATGGAAAATTCTATAAATATTGATTCTAATTCTGAGGGGGGGATTTTAAAAAGTAGAGGTTTCAATATCTTATTTAAATAAGTTAAAAGCTGCTGAAGCTGAAATTGTTAATAGTGTTCAAACTGTTTACGCTCAACAAGATGCTGATATTTCTGGTGATTTAGGTTCAGATACTGGTACTATTGCTGGACAATCAGTATAATAAGCGTGTAGTTACTTATGTGGCAGTGTGATTTAGTCATACTGTCTTTTTTTTGTATAATTTTATACTTAATAGTAAAGTTCATATATTATTTGTGTATAATGCTTGAGTTATTTAATTTTATGACTAATTTATGTATTATCTATGTAAATCAAAATAATGAACATAATATTTGGTTTTTATTTTTTTGCTAAATTTGTATACAAAAAAAAGAACTAATTTTAGTTCTTTTTTACTTGTTATAGAATTCAACGATTAATGCTTCATCGATATCAGCATTTAATTCATTTCTTTCAGGTAATCTTACATAAGTTCCTTCTTTTTTGTTTTCATCATAAGTAATGAAATCAACACGCTTTGAAACTTTTGCTAAAGATTCTTCAACTACTTTTAGGTTCTTGTCATCTTCTTTAAGAGAAATAACGTCACCAACTTTTACTCTGTATGATGGAATATCAACTTTTTTACCATTTACAGTTACGTGTCCGTGGTTAACAAGTTGTCTAGCTCCACGACGCGTTGATGCGAAACCAATACGATAAACTAGGTTATCTAAGCGAGATTCAAGTAATCTTAAGAAGTTAGTACCTTGAATTCCTTCCATTTTTTCAGCTTCAACAAATGTTTTATGGAATTGTCTTTCATTTAAACCATACATGAAACGTACTTTTTGTTTTTCTTTTAATTGTGTTCCGTAATCAGATAATTTTCCTTTACGTTCATTTCCATGTTGACCAGGACCATAAGGACGTTTTGCTAATTCTTTACCAGTTTCACTGATAGAAAAACCAACACGACGAGCTTGTTTGTAGCTTGGACCAGTATATCTTGCCATATTTTTGTCTCCTTTCTGTTATATTACAATTCTTGAAAGTTGATTTAGCCATATTTTAGGGAGTTTTTCTTTGTTGTTCGCATAAACAGCAATAGTTACTTGACATTAAATAAAACACTTTAAAATATTCTAAAATCTGCTGTTTCAAGTTAATTTGCATTTTTAATTATATGGTAGGTTTGTTGATATGTCAAGCATTTTTAAAGATAGGCTTAAAAATTATTTTAATATTTTATAAAATAGTAGAAAATTGTCAAATATTTGTGTTAAAATAGGTATATCTAGGATAGAGGTGATAATGTGACAGGACAGTATTTAATTATTGGTTCAGCTATTGTTATAGCGCTTGTTATTGTTATTATCATACTTCATTTTATTAGGAAAGTTGAAATGAAGTATTATCGGGATAGAATTAAGAATTTAGAAGTGCAACGTAATATTGTAGCTAGTACACCGGTTTTATTGGAATTATCAAAAGTTGAGCCAATTATTAAAAATGATAGAATGGAAGAAAAATATAATAAGTGGCAAGATGAATTTATTAAGTTGAAAGAAAATCGGTTAACGCTTATTGATGATATGTTAATTGATTTAGATATATATATTGATAAGAGAGATTATAAATCTTGTGGTTATCGAATGGCAAAAGTAGAAATGGAAATTTATAAAGTCAGAGAAGCTGCAGATCATATATTAGGAGAAATAAAAGACATTACTTTAAGTGAAGAAAAGTATCGTTCTATTGTTACTAAATTAAAAACTAAATATCGTTTTTTGAATAAGGAATTTCAAAACCATAAGGATTTGTACGGAGAAATTCAGGAATCTGTTTCTTTACAATTAGAAAATATTGAGAGACGTTTTTTGGATTTTGAAAAAGTAATGGAAGATAATGATTACAATGAAGTTGTGCATATTGTTAAGGCCCTTGATGCAATGATTGAGCATATGGAAATAATTGTTAATGAGGTTCCAGATGTATTGCTTATGAGTAAAAAGATTATTCCGAATAGAATTGAGGAAATTAAAAATACTTATGATGAAATGGTAAAGCAGGAATTTCCACTTGATTACCTAAATATAGATTATAATTTAGATGAGATTAAAAAGAATATCGAAGTTATATTGGAAAAAGTTAATGTTTTGAATTTAGAGGGCTGCATGTTTGATTTAAAAACTATGTTGGAGTACTTAGATTCATTATTTGTTGATTTTGAAAAAGAAAGGTTATCTCGAAAAGTATATGATGAAGTAGAGGGAGATTTTTCAAAGAAAATTGTTAAAACTAATAAATTAGTTAATGATATTTATATGCAACTTGATGATATAAAAAAATTATATGATTTACATGATGAAGATGTTGAGATAATTCACAAGGTTAATAAAGAATTAGTTGTTATTAATGATGATTATAAAAAGGTTATTAATAAGGTAGAAGTTAAATCTTCACCATATTCTGTTGTCAATAAAGAGATGGAGGATTTAACTTTGCGATTGAAGGCTTTAGAGGTTGATTTAGATAAGGCTTTGAAGTCGCTTGGTAATATGTATGATGATGAGGTTCGGGCAAGGGAACAACTTGATGAAATTCAGATGTTTTTAAAGCAGTGTAAGACTAAGATGCGTAGCTATAAATTGCCAGTTATTACGGATAATTATTTTGTTCAGTTATCGGAAGCTAATGAGGCAATTATGGAGGTTATTAAAGAACTTGAAAAGAAGCCTATTGCAATTACAATTTTAAATACGCGAGTTGATACCGCTAGGGATTTAGTTTTGAAACTTTATAATACTACTAATGATATGATTAGAACAGCTCAATGTGCAGAAATTGCGATGGTTTACGGTAATCGATATAGAGTTTATGCTGAGGTTAGTGCCGGTCTTGATGATGCAAAGAAAAAGTTTTATGTTGGTGATTATAAAAAAGCCTTGGATATTGCTATTAAATCTATTGAAATGGTTGATATAGATATTTCAAAGAAGTTGTTTAATAATGAGGGCTATTAGAAGGTGATAATCACCTTTTTTTGTGTACTTTTCTTTTTTTTTATGCTAGTATATTGCTGGTGGTGTAATTATGGATCGAGTTATATTAATTAAATATGGGGAACTTAGTACAAAAAAAGGAAATCGTAATTTTTTTATAAATACTTTGTATAATAATATTAAAAATAAATTAAAAACTTTTGATGTTAAAATTAGTAAAGATAGAGCAAGAATGTATATTGAATTTAAAGATCAAGAACTTGATGAGATAAAGAAAGTAATTGATAAGGTTTTTGGAATTCATAAGTATCATATTGCTTATATTGTTGATACTAATATAGAAGCTATTAAAAAGAGAGTGCTTGAAGTTATTAAAAATTTACATTTTTCAACTTTTAAAGTGGAAACTAAACGTAGTTTTAAAGACTTTCCTACTGATAGTTTAGAAACTAGTAAAATTATTGGTGGTTATATTTTAAAAAATACAGCTGATATTAGTGTTGATGTTCATAATCCAGAGTTACTTATTCAAGTTGAGATTCGTGAAAATAATAGTTTTATTTATTTAAATGATTATCAGGGTAGTGGTGGATATCCAGTTGGAACGCAACCAAAGGGATTTTTGATGCTATCAGGTGGCATTGATTCACCTGTTGCGGGTTATTTGGCAATGAAACGTGGGGTAAAATTGGAAGCAGTTTATTTTGAAGCTATTCCACATACTAGTTTGGAAGCACGAAATAAGGTTATTACTTTAACAAAAAAGCTTGCTAAATATACAGATAGTATTAACTTGCATATTGTTAATTTTACTCCAATACAGGAAGCTATTTATAAAAATTGCCGTGGTGACTATTGTATTACTATTATGCGAAGAATGATGTATCGTATTATGGAAAAAATAGTTAAAGATCGTGGAGGATATGTAATTGTAAATGGTGAATCAATTGGACAAGTTGCTAGTCAGACACTTGTTAGTATGTCTGTTATTAATAGTGTTACTAATGTTCCTGTTATTAGACCTGTTGCTTGTCTTGATAAATTGGAAATAATAGATATTGCTAAAAAAATAGATACTTATGAAACTAGTATTTTACCTTTTGAGGATTGCTGTACGGTATTTGTACCAAAGCATCCAGTGATTAATCCAAAGTTAAGTACAGCTATATATGAAGAAAATAAATTTGATTATGAAAGTATGATTACAGAGGCTTTAAATAATTTAAATACTATAAAAATTATAGATGCTGTTGAAAGTGAGTTTTCTGAATTGTTATAAATTTCCAATTGATTTTAGGTATTAAAATTTATTTTTTTCACAACCTATTAGTGTATAGGAGGTGAAATAATGAATAATACAAAGAATTCTTCTATGAAAATGAGAGTTCCAGGTGCTAAACAAGCTATTGATAAGATGAAATACGAAATTGCTAATGAATTTGGTGTTAATCTAGGAGCTGATGCAACTAGCCGTGCTAATGGTACTGTTGGTGGTGAAATTACTAGACGTTTAGTACAAAATGGTTTAAATCAAGTAAGTGGAAGCTATAATACAAATAAATAGGTAGTATAGCTTAAAAGATAGGGTTTCCTATCTTTTTGTTATGTAAAAACAAGACAGATGTTTGGGTAAATTTTGCCTCTTTTAATATTTTTAGGCTTGTAGTATAATATTTATAGGTTTTTTAGAAAAGAGGGAGTACTATGAAAATTTTATCCATTAATGCGGGTAGTAGTTCTTTAAAATTTAGTTTATTTAATATGGATGATGAGAGTGTAATTGCTAGTGGGCAATTTGAAAGAATTGGTATTGAGGGTAGTTTTTATACTATTAAGTTTAATTCTGAAAAGATTAGGCAAGAGGTTTTCTTACCAACTCATTTGGAGGCTGTTAATATTTTACTTGAAAAATTAATTTCTTTAGATATTATTGAGTCTTTATATGAAATTCATGGTGTCGGTCATAGAATTGTTCAAGGAAAAGATGTTTTTAATTCTTCTGTTGTTATTAATGATACCGTTATGGAAAAGTTAGAAGAAATAAAATCTTTTGCCCCATTACATAATCCTGCTAATATGTTAGGCATTGAAGCCTTTAGGCGCGCTTTGCCAGAGGCTGTACATGTTGCTGTTTTTGATACGGCTTTTCATCAGACAATGGAAGAGGATGCTTATTTATATGCGGTTCCTTATAAATGGTATAAAGAGTATGGTGTAAGAAAATATGGAGCTCATGGTACTAGTCATCGTTATATAGCATCACAAGTTAAAAAGTTATTAGATACATCAGAATATCGATTAATAAGTTGTCATATTGGTAATGGAGGGTCTATTACAGCAATTAAAGATGGTAAATGTGTTGATACTTCAATGGGATTTACACCTCTTGCTGGAATAATGATGGGAACACGTTCTGGTGATGTTGATCCATCTATTATTCCTTATGTAATGGAGAAAGAAGGCAAGAATGCCAGCGAAGTTATTGATGATTTAAATAGAAGAAGTGGATTATTAGGATTAAGTGAATGTAGTAGTGATATGCGTGATGTTTTAGCTAAGTGTAGTTTGGGAGATGAAGAAGCTATTATTGCTAAACGTAAGTATATTCGCCGAATTGTTGATTATATTGCTCAGTATTATGTTTTATTGGGTGGAGCAGATGTTCTTGTGTTTACGGCTGGTGTTGGTGAAAATAATAGTTTAATACGTAAAGAGGTTTGTGAACAGTTGGCTTGTTTAGGTGTTGTTATTGATGATGAATTAAATAATAATTGTACGGGTATTAGTAAAATTAGTGCTTCCGATTCTAAAATTTTAGTTTATGTAATACCAACTAATGAAGAATTGATGATTGCAAGAGATACACTTAACTTAATAAATAGATAGGAAATGTGAAATGTATAAAAAAATTTTTAGAGAAATAAAGAAGTATGATACTATTGTTATTGCTAGACATATTGGTGTTGATCCTGATGCAATGGCTAGTCAGATTGCTCTTAGGGATTCAATTAAATTGACTTTTCCTGAAAAAAAAGTTTATGCGGTTGGTACGGGAAGTGCTAAGTTTACTTTTTTAGGGAAACTTGATAGGCTTGAAAAAGTTAATAATGCATTGTTGATTGTTACAGATACGCCTGATAAAAAAAGAGTTGATTCTGTTGACGTTAGACAATTTGCTTATTCTATAAAAATAGATCATCATCCTTTTATAGAAAAATTTTGTGATATGGAATTAATTGAAGATACAGCATCTTCAGCGTGTGAAGTTATTATGAGACTTATTCTTAATACAAAACTTGAATGTAATAAGGAGATAGCTCAAGAATTATTTATGGGATTAGTATCAGATTCTAACAGATTTTTATTTAATTCATGTACGGCTTCAACTTTTGCTTTGGTATCACAATATTTGGATGAATATAAATTCGATATAGCTCCTTTATATCAGCAATTATATGCAAGACCACTTAATGAAGTAAGACTTGAGGGGTATATTTCATCAAATATGGTTGTTACAGAAAATTCTTTGGCTTATATAAAAATTACTGATGATATTATTAATCAGTATGAAGTTGATAGTGCAGCGGCTGGTAATATGGTTAATAATTTTAATTTTATAAATGAAGTTTTAGTTTGGGCTACGATAACGGAAGACGTAAAAAATGATCAAATTAGAGTTTCTATTAGGTCAAGGGGGCCAGAGATTAATCAAATAGCTGAAAAATACCATGGTGGTGGTCATAAACAGGCTTCTGGTGTTAAGTTAAAATCATTTGAAGAAGCTATGGAATTAATGCACGATTTAGATATGTTTTTAAAAGAATATAAAGAGGGATTAGAGGAGGCAAGCAATAATGGTGATTAAAGAAGCTAAATTGGATATTATTGCGACGAGAAGAAGTCAATATCCAGAGGGCGACAAACCGGAATTTTTACTAGTCGGCAGAAGTAATGTTGGTAAGAGTAGTTTTATTAATGCAATTCTATCCAGAAAGAATTTAGCTTATACTTCAGCTAAACCTGGTAAAACACAAACACTTAATTTTTATGGAGTAAATGATAGCTTTTATTTAATTGATGTACCTGGATATGGTTATGCAGCAACAGATAAGAAAACTCAAGCTAAGTTTGGTATGATGATTGAGGAATATTTGGAGAAAAGAGATAATTTACGTCGAGTTTTTATGTTAATTGATTTTAGGATTAAACCGACTGAAGATGATTTGTTGATGTATAATTTTTTAAAGTATTATAATTTGCCGGTTACAGTTATTGCTACTAAAGCAGATAAAGTTAGTGGAAGCAAAAAACAACATAATTTAAAAGTTATTTTAGATACTTTGGATTTAGTTGTTGGCGATGACTTAGTTGTTTTCTCTAGTGTTACTAAATTAGGAGTTAAGGAAGTACTTAAAAAAATTGAAGACTTAGTAGAAGAAACTATCTAAGTCTTTTTTCATATATTATATTAGGTGAGATACATGAAGGTTGAAGTTATTTCTTCGGAAGAATTTTTTATTTTTGTTAATCTTTTGTATGCAAAAATTAGGGATTATGATAATAAAGAAGAGATAATTAAAGTAGTTAAAGAAATTATTGCAAATATTAGTGGAAAGCTTAGGCTTAAAGGTTTTTATAAAATAAAGGTTTATGTTAATGAAAAAACTGGTTTATTTATTGAGGGTGTTTTACTTGATGGGATAGAGAGGAATAATGTTGTTGATTTAAGAGTAATTGTTTATTTTGATGAGGATATATATTTTAAGACAGATGATTATTTTAAAATTAGGGATGTTTCTAATGTTCATTATTTGGATGGTAATTATTATTGCTTAGTTGATGATATTATGGATATGGATAGCGTAGTTGAATTTGGGGAATTTGTGTATGGAAAAGAGATGTATGATGTTTTTGACCGAGGAATTTTGATATAAAAAAGAATCCTTGGGGATTCTTTAGATAACTATAGCAATCATATTATTTGATCCTTTGTTAACAACTTTTGAAAGCGTTGTTTGTAACTTAAATCTGATGTTATCTGGCATTAGATTTATTTTTGATTGAATGCCTTCTTGAACAATTGAGTCTAAGCTACGACCAAATATTTCACTTTTCCAAATTTCATTTGGATTTTTATCATGATCTTTCATAATATAATCGATTAATTCTTTACTTTGAACTTCACTACCGATTATTGGTTCAAAGGTTGATTCTACATCAACTCGTATCATGTGGATTGATGGAGCAACTGCTTTTAATTTTACACCATAACGTGGTCCTTGTTTTATAATTTCTGGAGTGTCTAGTTTCATGTCTTCTATTGATGGTGTTGCGACTCCATAACCTGTTTGTTTTACCATTTTTAAAGCGTATTTAATTTGATCATATTCCTTTTTTGCTGTATTAAATTCTTGAAATAGAGCAAGTAAGTCAGCCTTATTTTTAACGTCTATTTTGATAATATCTGTTAGTGTTTTGTTATATAAATCGGCTGGGGCTGTTAAGTTTACTGTAATAATTCCAGTAGAGGGATCTACATCTGATAAGTAGCTTTTTTCAATCATTTGATTGGTTAGAAAATGACTAATAATATTATCAATGTCTTTTAATTTATCAATTTCAACAACACTTTCTTTGATTGAGTCAATATAGCTTTTTTTTACGGGATGATCGGGGTTTAAAATGGCTATCCATTCTGGCATATTAACTTTTACTTCAAGAACTGGAAATTCATAGAGAGCTTCTTTTAAAATATTGTACATATCTTTTTCTGTCATTGCCTCTATGCTTATTGGTAAGACGGGTACTTGGTGTTCTTCTTTTAATTTTTCGGCTAGTCGTTCTGTTTCTGGTAGTGTTGGGTGAGTTGAATTTAGTATAACGATAAATGGTTTACCAATATTTTTTAGTTCTTGAATTACACGTGTTTCAGCTTCTATGTAATCGTTTCGCTCAAATTCTCCGATTGATCCGTCAGTTGTTACAACGATACCAATCGTTGAATGATCTTTGATTACTTTTTCCGTTCCAATTTCAGCGGCTTCAACAAAGGGTATTTCTTCAGTATACCAAGGGGTTTTAACCATTCTTGGACCGTTTTCATCGGTTGCACCATTTGCTTTGTCGATCATGTAACCGACACAATCTATTAAACGTATATTACAAGTAAAGTCATCAATTTTTATATTAGCAGCGTTGTTGGGAACAAATTTTGGTTCAGTAGTCATTATTGTTTTGCCCGCGGCACTTTGAGGAATTTCATCTAAAGCTCTTTTTCGTTCATATTCATTTTCAATATTTGGGACAATGAGTGTTTCAACCATTCTTTTAATAAAGGTGGATTTTCCAGTTCTGACGGCGCCAACAACTCCTAAGTAGATATCTCCACCACTTCTTTTGGCAATGTTTTTAATTATTTCATGTTTATCCATACACATTCTCCTTATACAGTAATATGTATGATTTATAGTATAAAAAAAGAACTAGAAGTTCTTTACTTAAAACATAGAATCAATATTTTTAGGAATATTATCTTGTAGAATTGCGTTAACGATTTTATTTTCTTTTTCTTTTGATACACTTTTTCCCGTAATTGTACTTATTTCGGCAATTAATTCACGTATGGTTTTTTCATCTTTCATGTTTGAATTTTGCATTTTTTTAGCTAAAGATAAAATGGTATCTTTATCGACATTGGTTTTATTTTCAACTTTTTTAAAAAAGCTATCCTTAAACATAAAAACCTCCTATGTAATTATATGTAGGAGGCTTTAATTTATTGTCGGTTTTTGGCGATATTGTTGCACTTTTTATTGAACTCATCAGTGCTTACAAGATTATTTTGATATCTTTCATGTAACATGGCAACGGATTTATCAGCCATTGCTTGTCTATTTGCTGGATCTGTTTGGTTAAAAGAAGCAAGATTGTTTGTTAGAAGATTATTGTTTGGTGTAATTAGTCCTTCGTTGCTGTGGAGTTTTTTACTTGGTACGCTTGGTTCTTTATGAAAATTAAAATTTGAATTATTATTGAAGTTGTCATCTATAATCATAGTATTACCTCTAATCTTCATCATTACGATTTTTAAATTGTAAAACAATAGGTGTGCCTGTAAAGTCGAAGTTTTCTCTAATTTTGTTTTCTAAATATCTTTCATAGGAAAAATGTACTAATCCCTTATTGTTAACTCTAAAAGTAAATTTTGGCGGTTTAGTTCCTGTTTGTGATGTGAAGTAAATTTTTAAACGTTTTCCTTTGTATGAAGGTGGGATATTTAGTTGATAAGCGTCTTGAATTACTTCATTAATAAGACTTGTTTTGGCTTCCCGCTTAATGTTTTCGGCTACTTTTAATATTTCTGGCATTAGTGTGTGAATTCTTTTTTTGGTAAGTGCTGATAAGTAAACAATAGGAGCATAACTTGCAAATTGAAATTCGGCACGCATTTGTTTTTCAAATTCTTGAATAGTTGTATCTTTAACGGTATCCCATTTATTTACAACAAAGATTAGACCTTTTCCACGCTCAATGGCATAACCAGCAATATGTTTGTCGTGCTCTTTGATTCCTTCTTCAGCATTTATAACAACTAGACAGATATCGCTACGATCAATTGCTTTTAGGGAACGTAGAAGACTATATTTTTCTATACTTTCAAATACTTTTCCTTTTTTTCTCATACCGGCAGTATCGATTAAAACGTATTCTTCATTATGGTATTTTAGAACAGAATCAATTGAATCTCGTGTTGTACCAGCAATATTTGAAACGACAACGCGTTCTTCATTTAATAAAGCGTTCATAAGACTACTTTTTCCAACATTAGGACGACCAATTATAGAAAATTTTAATCGATTATCAACGATTTCATCTTTTTCTTGAAAATCTTTAGTAATAGTATCCATTAATTCAACATATCCAATGTTGTGAATACTACTTATAGGAATATATGTATCAAAGCCTAATTCATAAAAATCATAGATATTGTCCTGGGCTTCTTTAACATCCATTTTGTTAATAGCAACAATTACTTTTTTCTTACTTTTTCTTAATAGATCTCTAATAGTAAAATCGTTACTAGTTAAGCCATCTTTCCCGTCTACAATAAAAACAACGATATCAGCTTCATTAATTGCTATTTCTGCTTGGATTTTAATTTCATCATTAAAAGTTTCTTTAGTATCATCGATTCCACCAGTATCAACTAAATAGAATTTTTTTTGATTATACATTGCTTCTTGATAAATACGATCTCTTGTTACTCCTGGAATATCTTCAATTATTGATATCTTTTTTCCAACGATTTTATTAAATAAAGTTGACTTTCCAACATTGGGACGACCAACTAGTGCTACAGTAGGTATTGACATAGTATCCCCTCCAATTCAAACGTATTATATCATAATATTGTAAACTTTAAAAGAAAAAATATATTTTTGAGTGTTGAATTATATTTTATGTTATAATTGGTATAGGAGAGTGATGATATGAATAAACAAGAAAAGATAGAATGGTATAATAATCCATCGATAATTTCATGGGTTTTAATAGTAATTTTTTCTTTAACAATTTTAACTAGTCAATCTTTTTCGGTTGATGGCAGTATTGATGCTTTGAAACTAGTTCAAAATATTTTAAATCATAATATTACTTATATGATTATGATTGTATATTTTGTTCTTTTACATACTAAATTTGGTAAAAAATATTTTGATTATTCTAATGTATTAATGATTATTTTTTTCCTTATTTCGTTTGTTACATCGATATTATCTTTACTTCAGTCATTTTCATTAATAGCTTTACTAAATGTTTTTAATAATTTCTTATTATTTATTTACTTTTCTCATACATTTCTTAGAGGAACTAGATTTTGGAAAGATTTTAATTTAAGTAAATCATTATTTAATGAGTTAGGAAATGATTGGTATTTTGATGCAATTGTAGTAATCGAGGTTACTTTATTTGCGGTAAGCCTTATTTCAATGACAACTGTTGATGGAACTTTTTTTGCTACACTTGATTGTATTTGTTCTATTTTATTTGCAAGATATATATATTTGTATGGAGAGTATTTAGATTCAATAAAGAAGAATCCTACTGCACCTGGTAATTTTGATCATTTTTGTGATCGAGTTGATGATATTGCAACAGATGCAATTACTGCAACAACAGACTTTATTGATAATGCTTTAATCCCTAAAAAAGATGAAAAGGAAGAAGAAATAAAAAATAGTAAGGAAAAAGAGAAAAAGGTAGAGAAAGATAGTAAAAAAAATGAAAGTGAAAAGAATGGGGAGAAGTAATTATGTTGTTTGAGGAAATTGATAAGGTAAAGAAAGAATTACCAAAGTTTAAAAATATTGAAAAAGAAGTGGGCAAGTTTGATTTTAATTGGTATCAGAGATTTGCAATTATTACTTATTTTGTTTGTTTAGTATTTGGAGTTATTTTAGGCAATTTATTTCCTACTTGTACTAATGCTTCTTTATATAGTGATGTATGTGTAGCAACAGAGTTTAATTTCTTCTTAACTATTTTGTTTTGGTTTGGTAGTTTCTTAGTATGTTTATTTTTCTTTGCAGTTGGTCATATTGTATCTTTACTTACTGATATTCGAGATCATTTGAGTAAATAGATGTAAATTTTGTTGATATTTCTTGCAATTTATAGTATTTCATGTTAGATTTTATATGTAAGCATAATATTTTGCTTAATCAATGATAGGAGGTATAATTTAATGAAAAAAGTTGAATTAGTAGAAGCTGTAGCTGCTGCAGCTGGATTAACAAAAACTGATGCTACTAAAGCTATTGATGCTACATTTGCAGCTATTACTGAAGCTTTAGTAAAGGGTGATAAAGTACCATTAGTTGGATTTGGAACTTTCGGAGTATCTGAAAGAGCTGCTCGTGAAGGACGTAATCCTAGAACTGGTGAAACAGTTAAGATTGATGCTAGAAAGGCTGTTACATTTAAAGCTGGTACTGCATTAAAGGACGCTGTAAACTAATATTTAAGAACCTCTTTGGTTCTTTTTTTTTAGTGAATATTGTTAGTTTGCTTTTATTTTGGTATAATATTAGTGGAAAGATGTTGGTGATATAAATTTGCTACAATTGGCTTTAAAAGTACTTAAAGAAATAAATTCTCATGGTTATGAGTCATATATAGTTGGTGGCTTTGTTCGTGATTATATATTAGGAATTGAGTCTAATGACATTGATATTGCTACGAATGCTACGCCAAAGGAAATAAAAGAAATTTTTGATGATAGTTGTTTGCCAACAGAAGATTATGGCTCTGTGACAGTTGTAAAAAATGGTATTTTGTTTGAAATAACTACTTTTCGACGAGAGATTAATTATATTGATCATAGAAGACCTGATAAAATAGAGTATGTTGATAGTTTGTATGAAGATTTATTACGAAGAGATTTTACAATTAATTCACTTTGTATGGATGAAAATGGAAAAATTATTGACTTATTAGGTGGACGAGTTGATATTGATAACCGAGTTATTAAGACAATTGGTGTTGCTACCGAGAGATTTGAAGAAGACTGCTTACGAATTTTAAGAGCGGTTAGGTTTGCAACAATATTGGGATTTAAGCTAGATGATTCTGTTGTTGCGGGAATAAAGAAGACTAAACATTTATTACGTAATCTTTCTTATTACCGGAAAAAAAGTGAATTGGATAGAATATTTAGCTGTGGTAACAATATGGAAGGTGTCAGATTATTATTGGAGCTTGGACTTGATGAAGAACTTGAGCTGGAACGTTTAAAAGACATTAAGCATATTGATAGTTCTATTTCGGCATGGAGTATTTTAAATGTGGTTGATAAGTATCCTTTTTCTAGCAATGAGCAGGAGCTTATTAAGGACATTAATCAGGCCTTAAAGCTTAATAATTTGGACCCAATGGCGTTATATAAGTATGGATTATATGTTAATAGTGTTGCAGGAGATATAAAAGGATTAGATAAAAAAGAGATTACTAGTGCTTATGCCTGTCTTGCTATTCATTCAAAAAAAGATTTGGCTATTGAGTGTAGTGATATTACTACGGCATTGAATAAGAAACCTGGAAAATATTTATCTGAGATTTATGATGATATTATTTATAATATATTGTATAGGAAATTAGCTAATAATAAGGAGTCTATTATAAAATATGTAGTAGATAATTATAAAGAATAATATAATGGTATATAGATATCTAGTATCTAGTATCTATTTTTAATTTGTGTTATTATAGTGCCTATATTGATTGGGGATGATGATGTGAAAGGCTCAAAATTAGTTTCTTTTTTTAAACAAGGTCATATGGTAATTCCACTTTTTATATTGCAGTCTTATAAAAAATTAAATATTGGGATGAATGAATTTGTCTTTTTGATGTATTTATATAATTTAGGTAATAATATTATATTTAATCCAGGTAAATTTGCAGAAGATTTAAATATTGATCTTGCTGTAGTAATGGAATATATAGGTACTTTAACTGATAATAAACTTATTAGAGTTGACGTTGTGAAGAATGATAAGGGTCTTATGGAGGAAGTTGTTTTACTAGATGATTTTTATAACAAATTGTCTTTAATTGTAATGGATGAGGTTAATCAAGTTTCTAAGAGTGCTAATTCAAATATCTTTGATATTATTGAGAAGGAATTTGGTAGGACGCTTAGTCCTATTGAGTACGAGATAATTAAAGCATGGTTAGATGGAGGAGTTGCCGAAGAACTTATTAGGGAAGCTATAAAAGAGGCAACGTTTAATGGTGTTTCTAATTTGCGCTATATTGATAAGATTTTGTATGAATGGGGAAAATTGGGGATTAAAACGGTTGCTGATGTTGAGGCTAATAGAAAGAAACGCAATAAAGCGAAAGATACAGCGGATAATGATGTTGATTTAGATATAGTTGATTGGAATTGGTTTGATGAAGACGAGTAGGATAGCTGAGTATTTAGATTATTTATTTCCTAATCCACAATGTGAACTTAATTATGATAAAGATTATGAGTTGCTGATGGCAATTGTATTAAGTGCTCAGTCTACTGATAAAAGAGTTAATATGGTTACTCCCGTTATATTTTCTAAGTATCAAACACTTAAAGAGTTAAAGAATGCAGATATTTCAGATTTAGAAAATATTATTAGAAGTATTGGTTCTTATAGAAAAAAGGCGTATTATCTTCGGGAAATTGCGAAAATATTGGATGAAAAATATAATGGACTCGTACCAAAAGATAGGGATGTTTTGATGACTTTTCCTGGAGTTGGTAGGAAAACAGCTAATGTTTTTTTGAGCGAATTTTATGGTGAGGCGGCGATTGCGGTTGATACACATGTTGAACGGGTTTCTAAAAGATTAGGATTAGCTGCAGTGGATGATGATGTTTTGAAAATTGAAAAGAAGTTGATGAGAAGATTTCCTAAAGAGACTTGGGCCAAAAGGCATTTACAGCTAGTGTTATTTGGACGTTATCATTGTAAAGCGGTAAGACCACAATGTGATTGTTGTTTACTTAGCGATATATGTAAGCAGAAAAAAGTTGGTAAGTAATAAAAAAAATCAAGGTTAGCCTTGATTTTTTTATGTATTTTTCTCATTTGTTAGTTAAGATTTATTCGGTTTCTGGAGTATTTTCTGGAGTTTCTGGTGAAGATGCTTCTTCTTTTGTCGTTTCGATGGAAGTACTTAATTCGTATTCATTTTTGTCGTAGGTTATTTTACATATAATGAAGTTTTTACCAGCAATACTTATTTTTTCTGGGCTACAAGTATTAACAGTAGCATTTACTATTTTTCCATCATATTTAACTATAAATTTACTATGATCTAATGTTAACGATGAATCCTGTGGAATAATGGTTTCACCGGTATATGTAAGACTTAATTTTTCTTTTATAGCATCTTGTGCTGTTGTATCTTTTAATTCATAGGTTGCCGCTTCACTTTGAATACCAGAGTAGCCTTTATATGCAGCTATTACTTTATATGTTCCATATGGGGTATCTTTTGGTGTGTACGTATAGCTTGTCTTTTCTGTAAATCCGATTAATGTTGAGCCAAGATATATATTGTAACCGAATGTGCCATAATTTTTATCGGCGGTATTTCCTTGAGCAACTTTTTCCCAACTTAAAGTAACTTTTTTAGTTAATTTATTGTAGGTTGCTTTGAAATTATTTGGTTTTTCTAGTTTTTCTTCTTCATATACTTGATCAGGCTCATAACCTTTTTTGAAGTATTCATATACTACTTCACCGGTATAGGCACCTGGAAGCATAGGTGGATCGCTGCCTGCGACTACGCCAACTTTTGAAACACTGCTTGGTTGAGTGAAGGCTTCTCTATTTGATTCCATTGCTCCAGCGTTAATTAGGGCTTTAAAGATTTTATCTTTTTGAATTGTAGCAGGAAGGTTATGTAAGCAATATTCGCTATCAATAAAGTCATAGCCATACCATAGGGCAATTACAGTTTTGGTTGAGTAACCTACAACCCAAGAATCTCTGATAGCATCACTTGGTAGGCCATAATTACTCATTGTTTGAGAATCATAGTTTGTGGTTCCTGTTTTACAAGCAACATTTTTTGGTGTTCCACCAGTTAGTGCTACGTCTTGTAAAATGCTTGAGATCATAAAGGCAGTAGCATCTGACATTGCTTTATTTGATTTATCTTCATGAACAATTTCTTCCCCGGTTGATTTGAAAATAATTTTATTTACACTATATGGTTCGTGATAGGTACCACCGTTTGAGAAAGCCGCATATGCAGCACTCATTTCTAGTGGATTAGTACCAGGTGAGAAAGCTCCAATTGAATGGGCTTCATGAATTTTTGATGGACTTTTTGTATCAGATTTATCTTTTTTATTTTCACATAAATCCGTTTCTTTATTATATTTGTATCCTGTTTCACATATTTCTGGAGTTAAGCCTAAATTTAATACAAATTCTTTAATTTTGTCATTGTTTACTTGTTGGAAGGCTTTTAAGGCAGGAATATTACGAGATGTTGAAAGGGCTCTTCGCATTGTTATAACACCAAAGTAGCCATTATCCCAGTTTTTAATAGAACGACCATTGGAGTAGGTATAAGGTGCATCATCAAATAAGGTGTATGTTGACCAGTTGTTATATTCGATACCAGGTCCATAGTCAAATAGCGGTTTAGCAGTTGAACCAGGCTGTCTTGAAATGTCAGTAGCGTAGTTTAATTTTCCAATGTCGGAAGCAACACGACCATTAACATTACGACCATTACCTATTGCTAAAATTTTTCCAGTTTGACTGTCTAGTACTGATACACCAGCTTGGACCTTGTCATTAATCCAGTTATAGCTTTCACCATTGAAAACACTATTTACTGCATCTTGCTTACTTCGATCTAAATTAGTATATACAAGAAGTGGAGTAGTGTAAGCGTTGATGCCATATTTATCACTAATTTCTTGAACAACTGTATCAATATATCCTTGATAAATGCTATTATTTGTACTGGAATTAGAAACAGTTAGGCTTTCAACGGGAATACTATTAGCTAATTTTTCTTCTTCTTCTGTTATGTAGCCATGTCGTTTCATTAAATATAAAACTGTTTGTCTACGTTCTTCCGCATGTTCAGGGTAAACTGTTGGTCTATAATATAATGGAGATTTAAACATTCCAGCAAGAATAGCAGCTTCACTTAAATTTATGTCACTAACATTTTTTCCAAAGTAAGTTTCAGCGGCTTCTTGAACACCATATATGTTTCCACCTAAGTAGTGATTATTTACATAATATTCAATGATTTTTTCTTTGGTACAGTTTTTTTCTAGTTTAAAAATAGCTAAATATATATCTTTAAATTTTCGAACGATTCCACTCATACCAGATGTGGCGAAGGGATCGGTAAAAGTATTTTTTACTACTTGCATTGTAATTGTTGAAGCACCACCGGCATCAGATTTTCCTAGTACTTGGCCAATAGCTGCTTTAATAAAACGAGGTGCATCAAAACCATTGTGTTGGAAGAATCTTGAATCTTCAGTAGCAACAAGTGCATCTATTAGTACTTGTGGTAATTCGTCATAAGTTACTTTTTGTCGAACTTCTGTTCCTAATTTTGCATATTCCATATTGTTAATATCTAGAAAAGTTGTATTTTCTGGGGCTTCTAGTTGTGATGGAATATATATTGGGTCAGCTTCTTTTTTTATGTATAGCATAAAGGCTGAAAAGCCACAAACACCAATGATTCCTAGGATTAGGCATATTATTAAAAGTATTTTTAGTATTTTCCCAGATTTTTTTCCTTTACATTTTCTTAATAATTGGGCAATTCCAATTATTAAGAAAATTCCTACTATGGTTATTAAAGCAAAAATCCAGTCAAATAAGAAATAAAATAGGATTACGATGAAAACTAGTGCAATTAAACATGCTAGTTTTACATTATTATCTTGTTTAGTATTTTTTTTGATAACTCTAGATTTAATATTTTTAGAACTTGGCGAATTTTTTGAAGTGGAAGTTGTTCTTGATGCTGTTGTTCTAGGCTTTATATTTTTTTTGTTGATAGTTACTTGCTTTGAACTATTTTCCTGTTTTTTCTTTATATTTGTATTCTGACTAGTTCTACTAGCAGTAGTAGTTTTTTTCCCTTTTGTATCTTTTTTATTGTTCATATTAAATACCTCCGATTTGGTCAATTATTTTTAAATAATCAAGTCTTGGTGTATAACCATCTTTTATTAAATAAGCTTTTTCTTCAAAATAACTTAGTGGAATTGATTTTCTTTTTTCAGTAGAGATGAATTCTATTAAGTCTTTTGTCATAAGTAAATAGGTTTTATTTAAAGTAGAAAATCTTACTATTATGAAAGAAATGCCTTGATGTCTATAGATGTTTTTTAAATGTTCTATTTGATGTTCATGGATATTTTCAAGGGCAAATGAAGTGGTACTTTTGGTTTCCTTGGCTTCAAAATCAATATATTTTCCTTTATATATTCCATTATAATCTGTAGTTGATGGAACGGTAAAGTAAGCTTTAGTTATTACCGCTTTGTTTCTAGATGGGTAGTCTACGTTAGTTATTTTGATAGGTGTTGGTTTTTTATATATGTATGCTTTATCAATTGAACGATAATATTCGTTAGAAATATTAAGTTCATTTTCTAAAAGCATTCCTCTATTACTGAAACTAGGTTCCCTAGTCAAAGTTGTTTGTTTCTTTTTTATAGCATTTGGGTAGTTCATTTCATCACCTATCATTCATTATACTATATTAGCAAAAAAAATTCTATATTTTGGATTTATTTAGTGACTAATTTTAACTAGTATTGTCGAATGTATGTTTTTTGGTATTTTTTTGTATTATTATTGTAGTGGTGAATAGTTATGAATGGATTAGAAGTTATTAGAATAATCAATAGAATGGTTGATAATACTAGGAGTATTAAATTATCATATGTTGTATCACGGTTAATAATTGACAAATATGACTAAAAATGACATAATAATACTGTAAGGGATTGGTGATAAAATGTATCAAAATAAGATTACGCTTTCTCCTGAGGAAATATTGAAAAAAGAGTTTAGAATAGATACTCGTGGATATCGGTTAAAAGAGGTTGATCAATATTTAGATACTATTATTGGTGATTATGAACAGTTCTATGAAATAATTAATAGTTTAGAAAAGGAAAAGGCTGATTTGCTTGCAGAGAATGTTAATTTGAAGCAAGAGTTAAGAAATTCTAAGTTAAATATGGAAGTTATGCGTACTAGTGAATCTGCTGAAGTTACTAATGTTGATATTTTACGTAGATTATCACAACTTGAAAAATTAGTATATGCTAGTATGAAACCAACTGATGAAAAAAATGACAATTAATATATAGACAAACGCTGGAATTTATATGATTCTTGAGGAAAGTCCATGCTCGCACAATCTGTGATGATTGTAGTGTTCGCGCCTAAGGAAAAAATAACTTAGGGTAGTTTTTACTAACGGCGGTTTTAAAATCTAAGTCTTGTGATATGATTTTATGCCATAAAGTGCCGCAGTGACGAGGCTTTTGGAAACGAAAGAGTGAAACGTGGTAAACCCCGCGAGTGAGAAACCCAAATTTTGGTAGGGGAGCTTTAATTTGATAATAAGAATTAGATTAGGGATTGACGAAAGTTAATAGATAAATGTTTGTCGCCTAGATTACTAGGAACAGAACATGGCTTATTTATATTTATTGTTTATTTTGTGAGGTGTTATTCTTGAAAGAATTAGGAGAGTATTTAAGGCAAGCTAGAACTAGTAATGGTGTTAGTTTGACAGAGGCAGCCGAAGATTTAGAATTATCTACATCTCAACTTGAAAATATAGAAAGTGGTAATGTTAAGGCTTTTAAAGATGTTTATGATTTAAAATCTTATGTTATTCAGTATGCTAAATATTTAGGATTAGATTCAGAAAAAGTAGTTGATGAATTTAATGGCTTTTTATTTGAACATACATCAAAAATATCTTTAGAAGATATCAAGGCCGCTCAGAAAAAGATTGAGGATAGTGAAAAAAAAGTTCAGTCTCCATATACCAAAACTTATACAAAAAAAATTGGCCCATGGCCGTTTATTTGTGTTTTTTTAGGTTTTATTTTGTTAATACTAATTATTTATTGGGTAATTAGTACTATCAATAGGGTACCTGTTCGTAGTGAAGAATTGTTACCAGATTTAAGAGAGGAGCTTATTTATGAATTTACCTACTAAATTAACTGTACTTAGATTAATTTTATCAATTGTAATAATAATTTTATTAGTTTTCCCATTTTATGCAGTTGGCATACAATTTCCAACTTTTACGATTTCGGGATTGTCTAATCCTATTGAATTACAATATATTATTGCTGGTATTATTTTTATAATCGCTAGTCTTACAGACTTTTTGGATGGATATATTGCGAGAAAATATGATTTAATTACTGATACTGGAAAGATGCTTGATGCTATTGCTGATAAAGTTTTAGTTAATTCAGTATTAATTATTTTAGCAGCACATGGATTTATTAATGAAATTATTCCAGTAATTATTGTTTTACGTGATATTGTGGTTAATGCAATTAAAATGGAGGCAGCTGCTAAAGGAAAGGTTGTTGCAGCTATTGGTGCTGGTAAGTTGAAAACGGCATCTTTAATGGTTGGTATTGTGTTATCTTTCTTCTATAATTTACCATTTGCTCTTGTAGGTATTGATGTTGCATCCTTATTGTTATATTTTGCATGTATTATGTCTATTATCTCAGCTTGGCAATATTTTTCTATGAATAAAGATATTATTATTTCTAAGAAAGTTGTTGATTGATAATCAATTTGTTGTGAAAAATCCTTTTTCTTTAGGGGATTTTTTCTTTTTGCTAGTAATTTTGTTATCAAAAAATAAAAACATTTGTTCGAAATGTTATTGATTTTTATTTTAAGTTAGTATACAATGGTTTTGTAAGTTATTTACTAGGAGGTAAGTATGAAAGCAGAAAATAAAGATGTATCTAAAGATAAAGCTTTGGAGCAGGTATTAAATGATATTGAAAAACAATTTGGGAAAGGCTCTATTATGAAACTAGGAGATAATAAACATTTAAAAGTTGATGTTTGTTCTAGTGGATGTTTATCTTTGGATATTGCTTTAGGTGTTGGTGGTTATCCGCGTGGTCGTATTATCGAAATTTATGGTCCTGAATCAAGTGGTAAAACGACTTTTGCTTTGCAGGCAATAGCAGAGCATCAAAAGGCAGGAGGTCGTGCGGCATTTATTGATGCTGAGCATGCCTTGGATCCAGTATATGCTGAAAGGTTGGGTGTTGATATTGATGAGTTGTTATTATCTCAACCTGATACTGGTGAGCAAGCATTGGAAATTTGTGATGCTTTAGTTCGAAGTGAGGCTGTTAGTATTATTGTTATTGATTCGGTAGCAGCACTTGTTCCTCAAGCTGAAATTGATGGAGAAATGGGGGACTCTCATGTTGGATTACAAGCTAGGCTTATGAGCCAGGCTTTAAGAAAGTTGTCTGGAACAATTAGTAAAACTAATACTACGTGTATATTTATTAATCAATTGCGTGAAAAAGTTGGAGTTATGTTTGGTAACCCAGAGACTACTCCTGGTGGAAGGGCATTAAAATTTTATTCTTCTATTCGTTTGGATATTAGACGTAATGAGCAATTAAAAATGGGTGAGGGAATTGTTGGTAATAAAACTACCATTAAGGTTGTAAAAAATAAGGTTGCTCCACCATTTAGAACTGCGACTGTTGATATTATGTATGGTGAAGGTGTTTCTCGTGAAGGAGAAATTATTGATTTAGCCGCTGAAGCTGGTATTGTTGAAAAAACAGGTGCTTGGTATTCTTATCAAGGTGAAAAGCTTGGTCAAGGTAAAGAAAACGTTAAATTGTTACTTAAGGAAAACGTTGAATTAAAAGAAGAACTTGAAAATAAAGTTCGTGAATATTATGATATAGTTATTACCAAAGAAGAGGAAAAAGATAAGAAAAAGGAAAAGGAAAAGTAATTTCTTTTCCTTTATTAATTTTATTAATTTTTTGGCGTATTATTGTATTGTAGGAGGTTATATGAAGAAACTTTGTAATCTTATTAAATGCCCTTTTGATATAGAGATAGTTGGAATAGCCGAAGATTCAAGGCTTGTTGAAGTAGGATATCTTTTTGTAGCGACTAAAGGGTTTAATGTTGATCACTTTGATTTTATAGATGATGCTATTGCTAGAGGAGCAAGTGCAATTATAACAGATAAAGAAATTAGTGTTTCTGTACCAGTAGTAGTAGTTGATAATATTTCTGATGCTTTTGTGAAGATATGCCAAAATTTTTATGGTGTCAATCCAACAGAATTTAAATTTATTGGTATTACTGGTACTGATGGAAAAACGACGACAGCTTCAATTATTAGACGATTATTATCATCAAAAGAGGAAGTTGCTTATATTGGGACAAATGGCGTAGATATTTTAGATAAACATTATGATAGTAGTAATACTACACCTTGTGTTCCTCAATTATATAAGTTTTTGTCAATTATAAAAAAAGAAAAATGTAAAACTGTGGTAATGGAAGTGTCAAGTGAGGCATTACTTCATAATAGAATTGCTGGTTTAAAATTTAAAGTTATTTGTTTTACTAATATTACAGAGGATCATTTAAATATTCATGGAACTATTGAAAATTATAGAAATGCAAAATTTTTACTAGTTAATTATTTAGATGGTGATGGACATATTTTTATTAATGGCGATGATGATAATTGTCGGATGTTGACACATGATGATATGTCTACTTTTGGTTTTAATAGGAATAATGACTTTGTGTTTTCTAATGTAAAATATTTAGATAATTGTGTTAACTTTACAGTTAATCATGAAAGTAATTCTTATGCTATTTTTAGCCCTTTTTTGGGGAAATATAACATTTATAATGTTGGCTTAGCCTTTATTGTATCTTTGTATTTAGGTATATCTAGTGATGTTTTGATTAAGCAAATTAAAAATATGGAGCCTGTATTAGGTCGTTCTGAGCACTTGAATTTTGGGCAAGATTTTGAAATTATTTTAGATTATGCCCATACTTATAATGGAATTTTAAATATTTTAAATAGTGTTAGTGATTATAAGCGTATTATAACTGTTACGGGAGCAGCGGGAGGTAGAGAAAAGGAAAAAAGATCTCAGATTGGAAAACTTGTTTTGGAAAAATCTGATTTGGTAATTTTTACAATGGATGATCCACGAAATGAGGATGTTGATTTAATTATTGACGATATGCTTAGGGCAACAACTAATTCTAATTATGAACGAAATATTGATCGAAAAGCGGCTATTTATCGGGCCTTTAATTTAGCTTTAAGTGGCGATGTTGTCTTAATTTTGGGTAAGGGACGAGATAATTATATGGCAATAGGTAATGAGAAAATTCCTTATTGTGATTATGATGTTATTGCTCAATACTTTGCATGATATTTTGCTTTTCTCCCGTTTTTGTTTTGCTTGACAAGGTATAAAATTCACTCTACAATATAATTGGATTGTTATTATGGTCTAGATGGAGGAATGTTATGGAAAACAATGCATTATTCTCCGTTTTACTTATAGCAGTTGGACTGCTAGTTGGGTTTATTTTAGCTTTTATTTTAAATAATTTAAGAGTGAGCAAGGCTGCTAAAGCCGCTGAAAATTTAATTAGTCAAGCAAAAAAAGAAATTGATAAATTAAAAAGGGATGCTGCGATTGAACAAAAGGAAGAAGCTCATAAACAAAAGATGGATTTAGATAGGGAGATTCGTGAAAAAAAAGAGGAGTTAAAACAATCTGAACAACGTTTACTTCAAAGAGAAGCAAATATAGATAAGAGAGATGAGTTGTATCAGAAGAGGGAAGCAACTCTTGATGAGCGTGAGGAAAAACTTTCTGAACGCCAAATGGAAATCCAAAATGAAAAAAGTAAAGTGGAGGAAATTAAAAAAGAACAATTAGATTTATTAGAAAAGATTTCTGGTTTTAGTAGAGATAAAGCTAGAGAAATGGTAATGAACCAAGTTAAAGAAGGAATGAATCGTGAAATTGCTGAGTACGTACGTGAGGCTGAAAATGAGGCTAAGTTGACTGCAGATAAAAGGGCTCATGAGTTAATTGTTTCAGCTATGCAGAAATATGCTGCTGATGTGGCAAGTGATCAAACCGTTACGGTTGTTGATTTACCTAATGATGAAATGAAAGGTAGAATAATTGGTAGAGAAGGTAGAAATATTCGAACCATTGAGGCAATTACTGGGGTTGATTTAATTATTGATGACACACCAGAAGCTGTTGTTTTATCTAGCTTTGATCCATTGCGTAGAGAAATTGCGAGAGTTACTTTGGAAAGCTTGATAAAGGATGGAAGAATTCATCCAACTAGAATTGAAGAGCTATATGATAAAGTTTGTAAAGATATGAAACAAAAGATAATTGACTATGGTCAAGAGGCTACTTTTGAACTTGGTTTAACGAAGTTTGATCCAGCTTTAATTGAAATAATTGGTAAATTGTATTTTAGGACTAGTTATGGTCAAAATGCTTTACAACATTCAATTGAGGTGGCACAACTTTCTGGTATTTTAGCTGGTGAATTAGGAGAAAATGTTGCTTTAGCTAAAAGAGCTGGTTTATTGCATGATATTGGCAAAGCTATTGATCATGAAGTAGAAGGTAGCCATGTTGATATTGGTGTTGATTTGGCTAAGAAATATAATGAGGATCCAATAGTTATAAACGCTATTGCTTCTCATCATGGTGATACTGTTGCTACAAGTGTTATTTCATCAATTGTTGCTATTGCTGATGCATTATCTGCTTCTCGCCCAGGAGCAAGAAATGATTCTTTAGAAAATTATATTCAAAGATTGTCTCAGCTTGAGGAAGTTGGTAATAATATTGAAGGTGTTGAAAAGACTTATGCAGTACAAGCTGGACGTGAATTAAGAGTAATTGTTAAGCCAGAAGAAGTTGACGATTTAGGTGCACATCAAATTGCAAGAGAGGTCAAGGAAAAAATTGAGGCTAACATGAAGTATCCAGGAACAATTAAAATTACAGTTGTTCGTGAAACTAGAGCACAAGAAGAAGCTAAATAAATATTTATATAAGAGTACAATATGAATGCTGAATATTGTACTTTTTTTGTTTATAAAAAAAGAAATAACTTTTATTAGTTATCTCTTTATATCTAGTATGATAGGTAGAATTATTGGTTTTCTACCAGTTAGTTCATTTATAAATGGATATAGTTGTTCTGTTATGTTGTTTTTTAAACTTGTATATGTAGTTTTTGAATCTTGCAAATCACTTTTTA
>JAQXOT010000022.1 GCA_029099845.1 bacterium | reverse complement strand
TCATATTATAACTAAATGATACTTAATTATATTATATGAATTTATAGATTAAAAAAGACATACAATCGTATGTACCACTTAGTCAAAATAAACTACCACTCAAACACTTGAAGAGTATATTACTAATCAAGTATTGTAGATTATACTACATTTAACAAAAAAAGTCAAATTGAATTGACAATTAAAAAACTAACTGTATTAGTTAGTCGATATATAACTCAAATTTATTGAGTTTAATTCTAATTGGTAGCGACGGAGGGGATCGAACCCCCGACCTTCCGGGTATGAACCGGACGCTCTAGCCAGCTGAGCTACATCGCCATAAATCAAGTGAACAATATAATACTAACATATTCACTTAAATTTAGCAAGACATAAAATTATTTTTTTTCAGTAACTAACTACAACTAGTTAAAATCGTTATTCTTATTTTTCAATATTGGAAGAATCATTTATTCCGTTTACCATATTCATTAGATTCTGATCTGTCTCTTGATAACTTGGATCAATAGAAGCTACCGTATCCATAAGCGAAGTTAATTTTGTAAACATTTTTGCCACACTTATAAAATGTTTTCTAACACAATATGGTACTTGAGATGGCACATTAGTATCACTAGAACCCGCAAAAGAATCCAAACTAGCTGTTAAAAAATTAGAACTTTTGATACAACTTAAAATTTTATTAAGATACTCTGCAACAACTTCATTATCAGATTTTATATCATAAGAAGCAAGGCCTAATATTGTATTAATTTTTGTTTGTAAGTTATCTATTCCATAAAAGTCATATAATTTATCTACTGTAGCAATTTGACTATATTCAATTTCCTCCCAGCTACCAGTATTTTTATTATAAACTTTATATACATAACCATCAGCTGGCAATTGTTCACCTGCCATATAATCATAAATACCATTTTTAAAAAAATTAGCATTAATTTGAACATGATCATAATTGGCTGGTTCTACTCTAATAACATTGATACCAGCATCGATATAAGCTTGATATTTATCAGTACCTTTCCAATAAGGATCATAAGCAAAAAATACCGTATTATTTTCAGCAAACAATTCTGCTTTACCATTTCCTAACTTATTTCGTGCCATGTAATATGTACTAGAATAATCATCAACAAAAAACACAACTTGTGGATCAAGATCAGGATTTTGTCTAATATTTTCTGCTACTATATCAAAACCACCAAAACCACCTTTACTAAATCCACTACCTGATACATTTAAATTAGTAATTCCATATTCAGATCGCACAGAATTAATTATTTCCATTGTATTTTTGCCCCAATCAGCTCCCCAATCCATCGTAGGCATAATAACAATAGAATCACTTCCATTAGCAATTAAAGCATCATAGATCCCATAGTTTCCAGCACTATGATATCTACTCCACCAATCATCCGTTCTGCCTGAACCATATGTATATGTAAATATTGGTGTATCAGCCGAAACATTAGCAGGAACATAAATTGAATAACTAACATTGCCTTTATAATTATGATAAGTAATTGAACCCCCATCACTAGTCGGTATACCAGCCATATTAATCCTCCTTAATTAAATAATTAAAACTACTTTTCACTATCTTTTTCTTCTTCACGAGAATATTCTTCATAATCCTGAATAGCCTTATCGCGTTCAGCCTGTAAATCTATAACCTTTCGTTTTAAGACTTCTGCCTGTTCTTCAAAACTACTATGTGTTTTTTTAAAATCTAAGGCATTATCGTCTAATAAATTATTAAACTTTTCTTTAGCCTCACCAGGTTCAAGCGCTCGAGATAAAACTGCCGTACATTTATCAAGACTTTTTTTCAAACTAATCAAAGAATCTTGTACTGTATTAATTTTCTTCAATTTGCCATTTTCTATATCTAATTTCTCTTCAAGTTGTCCAATCTTTTCTCGTAACTCATTCTTTGTATCTTTTTCTTCATTCATAAAATTAAAGCACCCCTTTAACCCTACATTAAAGATTGCGATGATGCTGCCTCAATCGGGCTATAAGCACTAGCATCAGCCCCAGGTAAACCATCCAATTTTTCAAGATATAAAGTACACTCTTCAATAATTTTTTTACAAGAAAAATAAGTACTCCAATAATTAATTAAATTAAAATCTTCATCAGACCAACTAAGCGAATTTAAATAATTTAAAGTCTCTTGTGCCTGTCTTAAATTTTGCTCATATTCTGCTCTTTCTGCCTCATCTAAAACAGCAAAAGGTGACATATAACTAGCCAAACTATTACAGCCAGATTTAATTGCACTAACTAGCTGTTCTGCTGCTTCTTCTCTTTTATCTAATATAGGAATATATTGTTCCATTAATTCCCTAGCAAGATCATAATTAGGACCAGTCAATTTCCATTTTGAACCACTAACAAACGATCTTATCGCAAATTTTAATCTTTTAGAATCATATATATCTTGCTTCAAAGCAGAAACTAAAGCCGAACTACTCATTTCACGAACTTCGCTCTTAATAACTTTTGACATAAATACCTCCACTTTTAATAAATAATGTAAATGAATATACCTCAACTACTATCAAATGTAAATGAATATACCTCAACTACTATCAATTATTATATATAATAGTAGTATAACATAAAAAAAACAATTAAAATACTATTTTAATTATTTTTTAAGAGTATAGACATTACCTAATTTTTCCTACAATAGTTTTTATTAACAACCAATTAATTTAAATTATAATCATCCTAATTACTAAATTATCAATTACTTACTTATAAATCAAAATATAAACATCCTAATATTTTTCAAAAGTCAGGTAATAAAATAACATATAAATACTTTATTTAAAACTTGCATAAAAAAAAACTAAATAATAGATATATTATTCAGCTTCTTTTTCTTTAGGAATAATAATAATTTTTTCTTTCTTTAAAGCAAGAAATGTATTTCTTTTTTTACAATTAGGACATTTTGCATGTTTAATACCATAACTTTTAGGTAAAGAAACTTTTATTGTTGTCCCACAAGAACAGCGTTTATAAATATGTTCCTTATCAGTAAAATTTCTTTTAACATTAATAAATAACTTAGAAATTTTTCTTACTATCTCTAAATAAATGGCATTTTCTTTTCTTCTATTACTACTATTTTTAGATAACACTCTATATATTGCTATAACAGCAATAAAAAATATTAACCATGAAATAAAAGAATTACCTAAAAATAAATTAATGAAAGCTAAAATTAAATAGACACTAAATAAAAAATTATATAACTCATCAATTCCATATCTTCCGTACATAAATTTTTTAATTTTTGCCATAATTCTTAAAATCATATTAGTCACGATTTCTATTTCCTGCTAATAATATTAATCTAAATATTTCAATAATAGTAGAAGTAACACTCGCAACATATGTTAGTGCTGCAGATCTAAGCATTGTTTTGCTACCACGCATCTCACTATTATCAAGAATCTGCATCGCATCAAGTTCCTTTAATGCCTTTCGGCTTGCATCAAACTCAACAGGCAATGTAACAAGTTGAAATAACAAAATTGCAATTTCTGCAAAAATACCTAGCCAAATTAAATTAATGGAACTAAAAACAATTCCTAAAAGGATCGCAAAATAACCAAGCTTTGAAGAAAAATTAACGATTGGAACTAAACTGCTTCTAATTCGCATAAAAGTGTAATTTTCTTTATCTTGAATAGCATGGCCACACTCATGGCAAGCAACACTAACACCAGCAATCGTTGTTCCATTATAAATATCAGAAGATAAGTTCACAGTCTTAGTACGCGGATCATAATGATCTGATAATGTACCTCTTACCATCCCAATTTTTACATTTTGTAAACCATTTTTATCAAGAACAGCTCGTGCTGCCTCAGCTCCAGTTAAGCCCCTTCTATTTTTAACTTTCTTATACTTTGAATATGACGAATTAACATATATTTGTGCCACTGTAGTTATAATAAGCGCCAAAATTGTTAATGCATAACTTATATAATAATAATCCATAAATATCTCCTTACATTTTATTAAATAATATCTACTACCTAATACCATTTAATACACTAATATTATATACCAAAAGCATAAATATTACAAGTATTCTCCCTTTCTTTAACTATGTAACAAAAAAGCCCTGATTCTTTTTTTGATCAAGACTTCATATAAACAAATAATGGTGTCCCCGGGCAGATTCGAACTGCCGACCTATCGCTTAGGAGGCGATCGCTCTATCCTACTGAGCTACGAGAACAACTAAAAAGCAAAAGCTTTTTATATTTCCTGAATAACAGTAATTATCATTGGTTTTGCACCAGTTTCTTTATAGAAAAATTTACCTAAAATATCTCGAACTTCATTCTTAATTTTAGCATAATCAACACGCTTTGCATTAACTTCAATATTACTTTCAATTGTTTCTTTAGAAATGTTCTTAGTTTCCTCTAATAA
Organism: bacterium; assembly: GCA_029099845.1. Lineage (GTDB taxonomy): Bacteria > Bacillota_I > Bacilli_A > RF39 > UBA660 > CAG-877. The sequence continues at coordinate 34,348 of JAQXOT010000022.1, read as the reverse complement.
ATCCTGACTTTCTTTAACATAGATAAAACCTCTCGTCAAAATCTCAGGTCCGCCTAAAATCTGTTTAGTTTGCTTATCAAGAGTACAACTAATAATAACAATTCCACTTTCGCCTAACATTTCACGATCTTTTAACACTAAATCGCCAATATCGCCACGACTTTTTCCATCAATTAAAATATCATCAACCTCAACGTGTTCTGTAGAATTTGTATTAACGCCATTCACTAATTCAAATACATCGCCATTTTGTTTCAATATAATATTTTCTTTAGGAATTCCCAATTCTTCAGCAATTTCTGCATTAGCATATTGTAATCGATATTCTCCCTTTACCGGAAAATAATACTTTGGATTCATTAAATTAATCATTAGCATCAAATCTTCTCTAGAAGCATGGTGCAATAAATGCTTTTTGCTAGATAAACTAACAGCATTAGCTCCAAGCATAGCAATATCATCCATTACAACGGCCATTCTTTTTTCGATTCCAGGATAACTTGGCTCAGTAATAAATATTGTATCAGTCTCTTTAATTTTTATATACTTATCATAACCATTAATAATTCTTTCCAAATTAGCAAATGGTTTTTCTTTCTCATCAGAAATAAATACTACTACATCCTTATTATCCAAATCATTAAGCGTTCCAATGCGACCCTTATCAACATTCAAATACCCCATCTCTAAAGCTCTATTAATAGTTTCCTGTAAAGATTTTCCCATAATAACTATTTTTCTATGTGTTTTAGAAATTTCATTAAATAATTCTTGTACTCGATATATATGAGCTGGAAAAACTGTTGCAATAATTCGATTAGGATTTTCTGCTAAAACTTCTCTAATAAAGGAAGATACTCGGTTATTAGGGCTAGTATGTCCTTCTCTATCGGCATAAAAAGACTCAGCAAGTAAACATAAAACACCTTGTTTCCCAACATAAGCCAATTTACCAATATCTGTTTTATAAGCCCCCATCATTGTAGAATCAAATACAAAATCTCCTGTATAAACAATTGCTCCATCAACCGTATATAATACATAACAAACTGCATCTGGTATTGAATGTGTTACACTAATAGGAAATAATGAATTAGCCCCAAAATCAAGTTTTGAATGTGGTCTAATCTCCTTAAAATTAGCTTTGGCAATTTCTTCACTAGTCATATCATTTTTTACAATTTCTAAAGTTAATTTTGTTCCATATACCGCAACATTAGGCAATTTACTAATAATATCTGGAACAGCTCCAACATTTCCATCATGACCATGTGTCAAAAATATTCCTTTTATATTTTTTCTTTTTTTAATTAAATAATCAAAACTAGGAATAATATAATCAATACCTAAATTTAAATCATTATCATATTTTAGTCCAGCATCAAACACAAAAATATCTTCATCCACTTTAACTACATACATATTTTTGCCATTTTCATTTAAACCGCCCAAACTAAAAATCTTAATTTTACTCATAATTTCTCCTTTCATAATATTTAAAAAGACTTACATATTTCTAAAGAGCATAAACAATTATACCACTAGTTTAAATAAAATACAAATCTAAACTGCTAATTTTTTTAAAGCCTCTTTTGCGGCTTCCTGTTCAGCATCTTTTTTAGAGCCACCGGTTCCAACACCATATACGATATTATCTATTTTAGCTTCTACTGTAAATGTTCGATCATGTGCAGGCCCAGTTTCTAAAACTAAATCATATAAAACACTCTTTTGTTCCGTTTGAACATATTCTTGTAGTGCACTCTTATAATCACTAAAAAAAGTAATATTAGGATCTTCAATATAAGGAACTATTATATTTAACACCGTTTTTCTAGCCGTAGCATAACCTAAATCTAAATAAATGGCTCCCATTAAAGCTTCAAATATATCTGCAACAATTGCTTTTTTATATTGTCCCCCTTCTTTTTCCTCACCATGTCCAACTCTAATATATTTATTTAAACCTAAAGCCATAGAATATTCATATAAAGCATTTTCACACACATAGCTCGCTCTAATTTTTGTCATCTCGCCCTCATTATCAAAATTATGTGAATATAAATAATCAGCGATTGCTAAATCAACAACAGAATCTCCTAAAAACTCAAGTCTCTCATAATCTCCCTTTGCTTTATGTTCATTAGCATAACTACTATGTGAAAAAGCCGTTACATAAAGACTAATATCTTTTGGTTTTATATTTATTTTTTTAAATAATTCTTCCACATTGCATCACCATGATAAGTATAACAAAATTAATGAAATTAGTATACTTATAATTGCTATTTTATTTAAATTATAGTAAACTTATTGTGCAAGATAAAATAAAAAATTACAGGAAAGGATAGTCATAAAACGGTCAACATATATGAAAAAAATTTTAATTTTTCTTATAAAAATATATCAAAAAATGCCTCTATCCTGTCATAATTCTTGTCGTCATATTCCAACTTGTTCAAATTATGCTATTGAAGCATTAGAAACATATGGAACTATAAAAGGAAGTTATTTAACTATTAAAAGAATTCTTAAATGCAACCCTTTTGGAACATATGGCTATGACCCTGTACCAATCAAGGAGAAAAAATGAAAAAATTACTAAAGTATAATATTTTATTAGTTACAATAATAATTGGAGCTTTATTAACTACAGGATGTACTACTGATGATATGGAAAACATTGATATTATAGTTACTAATTATCCAAATGAATATGTTACGAAAAATCTATATTCAGAACATGCAACAATATCATCTATCTATCCAGACGGTGTTGATATAGACAATTATAATATTAGTGAAAAACAAAAAAAGGATTTTAGTAAAAAGGATTTATTTATATACAATGGTTTAATTGAAAAAGAAAGAGAATTAGCAATCGACCTACTAGAACTAAATAAAGATCTAAAAATAATCGATAGTACCTATGTTTTAGAAACTAATTACTCTCCTGAAGAATTATGGCTTAATCCATCATCACTTCTAATGATGGCTCAAAATATTCGTCTTGGTTTGGAAGAATATATTACCAGTAATGTTTTAAAAGAAGAAATTGAAGAAAAGTATGAAACTTTAAAAATTAATCTTTCAGAACTTGATGCTGATTATCGTCTTACTATTGAAAATACTAATGAAAAAATTATTATTGTTGACAATTCAGCCTTAAAATTCTTAGAAAAATTTGGTTTAGAAGTTTACTGCATTGATAAAGATGCCTCTGATAAAACCTTAAGTGACGTAAAAAATTTAATTGCCAACAAAAAAATAAGTTATATATATAATTTTAAAGGCAACTCACCTAGTGATAATGCTAATGATATAATAGCCAACTACAATGATGTAAAAATACTAAGTCTTCACAAATTAGATATTATTTCTGATAGTGAACGTTCTGAAAAAAAAGATTATTTATCAATTATGAATGAAAACTTAGAACTAATAAAACAAGAATTATATCAATAAAACCAAAAAAGTAGTAAATATTTACTACTTTTCTTTTTTGCCTATTTTTATTTATTATTAAATCAAAATAATTAAACTCCAACAAGTACTTTTATTCAATATGTTTATACTTTAATACATAATCTTTATCATAATTATCTACTCTTTTTGAATCCCTTATTTTTTGAACAGCCATCCTAATAATTTCTTTATCTAAATTAGTATTATCTAAAAATTCAATTGTCTTATCTTTATACTTAACAAAACTAACACTAATAAGCCAAGCAATTGCCATATCAACATAATAAGCTCTAAAATTAATACTATTAATTATTTTAAATACCTCATCTATATATTCATCAACTAAATAATAATCAAGTAAAAATATAACTCCAGCCCTTACAATAAATTCTTTGTTTGTAGAAAGATACTCTAAAATTTTATTAATAAAATTGCTTCTATTTTTTAAAATAATCTTATAACTAGATAAAGCCATATCACATATTGCCCAATTATCAATTAACCCAACAAATCTATCTAAATATAAAACAAACTCATTATAATCTTTTATATAAGATAATAATATTCCACGAATTAATAATTCCTCAAAATAGAAATTATAATTGCAATCTAAAAAACTAGTAAAATTACTTTTACTAAGTTCTTTAGCTATCTTCCTAACTTCTCCTACCCTAATTCCCATCATCTCATATTTAGTAAAAATAATCTTTTTATTAAATTCTAAATACTTAATATCTTTAAAATCCATCAAACTAGCTATAAAAGTATTGTAATTATTTTGATTCCACTCTTTATAATAAGTTAACTGCATTTATATCCTCATTAATTAATTGTACTAAAGTTTTAATATCATAATTTGCAAAAGAACTTTTTATCTTATCTAAATCATTTAAAAATAATTCCAATCTATATATCAGCAATAATTCTATAACTTCTATTCCAATACTTCGAAAATATTCAATATTTTTACAAACTTTATCTTTAGCACAAATAAAACTAAAAACTAAGGCACGATCATTAGCCATTTCTATTCGATAAATAATCTCATCAGTAATACCAAAATCTTTTAGAAAATCCAAAATTATCACCTAACTTTCTAATTTTACCATTTTAACTAGTTTATCATAATCCACACGAGTAATAATTGTATTATATAAAAGAGCAAATAAGAAACTCTCATCACTTGGAATTACTCCCACGCTAAGTAAAGTATCAAAAACACGTAAAGTTTTCATTTTTGATATCCTTATTCCATCAAAATCATAAAGTAATGGTTCATTTTTATCAGAATATTTATTTACATACTGAACATAATCATTATCAAAGATTGAAGCCATGATTTCTTTATCAATTTTATTTTTTATTAAAGAATAATAATCTCTACTGTAAGTTGGCTTAAAAGCTTCAGTTGCAAGAAGTTTATTATCTTCATTAATACCAGCATAACCTTCCATATAAATTGATGATAAACCACCCACCTCACCTTGCATGCATAATACTTCATCATCATTAGTAATAATTTTAATAAATGCCTCTTCACTACCTTGATGTTTATAAGAATAATATAGCTTATAAAATACTAAATCATCCAAATTTTTTATTTGGCGCAATACACTTAAATTATTTCTAAGATAATTAATAGCTAAAGGATGTACTTCTAGAAACCGATCAATTACTTCCACGGTATTATACCCAAGAAGAGCTGCCATAACCCCAGAACATAACTTATTTTTCTCACTTTTTAAGGAAAAGCCATAATCTCTAAACAAATTTAAATTATGTCGTAAAACATCATTAGACGAACTAAGCACATATTTATAGCGATCATAAACATATCTAACAGAAAACCCCCATTTACCTAATTCTTCAACATTATTTACAAAGTCATCCGCTGCCCCAACTATTTTTAAACCTTTTTCTAAATCGTCATCTATTCTAAATCTCTCATAAGCCCTGCTACTACGAACTTTACTTCTTGACTGCTTAATCAAAATACTTCCAATCTGTAATACTTCATGCGGAGCTAATCCCTTAGAAAAAGCCATACTACTTATCCTGTTAATAATACTAGCATCCCCCTCAACTAATAAAGACATCAATAAATACTGATCATTATTAATATCTAACTGATAACCATTATTTGCTAAACTTGAAAACACAGAACTTATATTACTAACAGTCGCTCTTTCAATAATATTTTCCTGAATATCACTAGCTAGCTTTGAAAAATCATACCCAAAACTAAAAAAGATATCTTTTAATTTAGCTGGATCTATTTTTCCTAATGCTTCTAACTCACGGACATTACAATTTCCCGTTTTATAATCAAAAATTTTTCTATTATATTTCAATATAAACTGATACATATCATTTCTATCTTCTAAAGTAACCCCCACTTTATCAAAAATATCATCTAAAACTAACGTATCAGTAATAAAACTCATATTCTTAGGATTACTTAGTGATCGAAGAATTTTTTTACACATTTTAGTACTATCCTGCACTTTTTCCATATCAGCATGATTATTTTCCCAAAACTTTTTCCAATCTGCAAGATAATTATTAGCATTTTTTAAGAAACTATTAATTGAAGAAGTTTGTTTAGAGTTTAAATTCAAAGTAGTACCATCTGAAACATTTAAAGATATTAACTGAATTACTAGTTTTAATTCATTAAGCATCGCCTTTTTTTCCTCATTTGCTATTAAAAAAGAATTAACTAGCCCTTCAATTAAAGAAAAATCAACTTCAACAATATTTTTAATGTCCTCTGTAATCTTTTTTACTGCCTCTTCTTTTTCATTAATCATCTGATCTTGAAAACGCTTATATTTTTCTAGCTGTCTTTTGTTCTTCGCAACAAACTTTTGTAAAATGCTTACTAACTGTTCTTGCTCCATCACAAATATCAATCCCTTCTTAATTAAATCTCACTATTTTTCTTCTTTCTCCTAAGAGTGCTATTATAAAACTTAACATTATTTTCTATTGCAACACATAAAGCATTATTTTTAAATTTTTCATTAACTCCAATAACATCAAACATCATCAAAAACTCATCAATATTTTTAACTTCAATACTCCCTGGGCTAGCCAAATAATATTTAATCAGTTTTTTAACGATAAAAAGTTGTCCTGCTAGTTCTTTTTCTTTTATTTCATCCAATCTTTTTTCACTAATAGCTTGATCTTTTAGTTTATTTATAAAATCCATTACTACCCTTTTCGCTGCCCCATATTGTGTAATATTTGTTAAATTAGACTTGCCTAAAAAATACAAATTTTTAAACTCCTCCATAAACTTTTCTTCAAGATCTTTATCATTATAAGTAGTATGTAATAATTCTAAAAATCTCTCTTTAAAAGCATCATTAGAATTAGTAAAATAAGTAGCCAGTAGTAAAACATCATCTGCTGATAACTGTAATATATCATCACGGTATTCACGCCTTTTTCGTTCCATCGATATTTCATTTAAATTATTGCTAATATCCGTTTGTAAATTATTTAATACATATAATAAACTATCTAGCATCACATTACGTTTTGGCATAATCCAATCACCCTTATTCTATTGACATTATACTATATGGGTCAAAAAAAAGAAATAAAAAATCTTTATTTTTATTTCCCCTTAACAACATTTTCTAATTCTTTAAAAATAAAATTTATAAATTTATTAAACCCCTTCTCAATAATTTCTGATATTTTCATACCCATAATTGAAATATTATTATTATAATTTTTTTCTTTAACTAAATAATTACTTGCAATAATATCTTTTCCCTCTTTAACATCATCTTCAAATCTTTTAATTGCATCACTCGTTAAAGTTGCCTTTCTATTTTCCCCCACTTGATAATAGCCTGTTCCTTGTCCAATATATATAACCAAAAATAGAATTACCATAACAACTAAAAAAAATTCCCAAATCCTATTAAATTTCTTCATTAATAACCTCCATAAAGCATTCCGCAAAAGCTAATGTAGAATTTAATACTTCTGTTAAAGAATTTTCATAACCACCAATTTCAATTAAAATTACTCTATTTGAAAAATCCTGATTATAAACACCATTAACACCTATTCCTCCTTTCTTATATATTCCCTTAGAAAGGCCTGGATACTTTTCATTAATTTTATTATTAATTTTTTCTGTAAATTCAAGATTTTCTTCATAGTTACTATTTTCCATTCCAATCAAAAATATCGTTTTAGCATATTCTTTTTCTCCGATTGTAACAGTCGTTTTATCTTTACTTAAACTATCCCGATGAACATCTATAAAGTATCTTAAAGAGGGATTATTCTTTTCTACATCCTCCATAAAAATACGACTTGCTTTATAACTATATGCATATTTCCAATTATTTTCTTTTAAAACATTTTTTATACTCCGTTCTTCAACAATAACAGAAAAACCATTTTGTTCAAAAAGATCTTCTAATATATAATCTGCCACCATTACTGTTGGTGTAACACTAAATTCTAAAAAGTTACTGGGATGATATTCTTCTGTTTGATGTGAATTATAAATATAAATAAGTGGGTTTTCTTCCTTAATAACGGGAATTTCTTTCTTGCTTTCTTTTGAATAACCATAATTATTTTGTAAAAAAGAAGTTGGCTTTATTTTTTCAATTATTGCCTCAACACTAAAAACTTTTTCTTTCAAAGATACCGCTACTAAAAAGTTTGCTACCTCAACATCAGTAATTTTTATTGTACTCTTATCTAAAAATAAAAAACTAAGATAAAGACCAAAACAAAGAAAAAAGAAAAAAAAGAAAAATTTAAAAGGTATTTTTCTTTGCTGCTTTCTCGTAATAAATTTCTTCTTCATAATATCACCAATATTAATATATAGATTAAATATTAATTATTTTGTCGTATTAAAAGAACTATGTAAACTTTTGTTGATCCCATTTCCTATTAATAATCCCATTTTTTCCATCATAAAATCTATTTCTTTAGGTGTAACCATTAAATTATAATTAACAGGTGTTAAGACTTCTAAAAACAATGTCTTTAATTCATTATCATTAAGGCCTCCTAACATTCCTAATACCCTTTCTTTATCCTTATCATTAAAAATAACATCTTGTTTACTATAATCATAAGTTTTTTCATTTATTAATTTAGCCTTAACATTATCAACATTTTCAACTTTATAGCTTAACTGTTTAAGTAAATATTTAATTGTATCTGTAACAATGGTAGCCGCATCAACAATAGTAGGCACTCCAATCGCAATAACGGGAATTCCTAATGTCTTTAATGATAACTCTTGTCGATTATTACCAACTCCACTTCCTGGAGCAATTCCACTATCCGTAATCTGAATTGTCCTATTAACCCTTGTAATAGAAGAAGAAGCCAATGCATCAATCGCAATGACTAAATCTATGTTTAATCTTTCAACAAGCCCAATAATTACCTCACTAGTTTCTATTCCTGTAACTCCAGTAACCTGTGGTTTAAATGAACAAACATTTTTATAACCACTTTCTACATCTCCCAAATCAAATAAATGCCTTGTTACTAAAACATTATCAACAGCAAGCGGTCCCAAAGAGTCTGGTGTTGATCTACTATTTCCAAGTCCAATTACTAATATCTTGCTATTTTCTTTAAGATAACCAGCTAATATTTTTTTTAATTCCTTAACAAATATATCTAAAACATTTTTATAATTATTTTTATCAGTAATATCATCGAAAGATATAGTAATATACTGATTATTTAAATTCTTTATATTATCAACTAAAATTTTGTTTTCTTCATAATGAACACTATCTTTCAAATTATCAATTTTTTCAATAATTAAATCCGTCCGATAATCATATTTTCCTAAATCTATCGTATGCATATTCTTCACCTATCTATAATATTAACAAAAATGCTATTTTTTATTTGCTTTTTTCTTTTAAATTTGATAAAATTAATATGTTTATAAAAGTGAGGTGAAATTATGCCAAATATTAAAAGCGCTAAAAAACGTATGCGTTCAAGCGTAAAAAAGACTAACACAAATACTTTAGTAAATTCAAGTATGAGAACTGCTATTAAAAAATTTGAAAAAGAGGTTAAAGCCGAAAACAAAGAAGCAGCAAGTAATAATTTAAATATTGCTATCCAAAGAATTGATAAAGCTATGTCTAGTGGTCAAGTACACAAAAATAAAGCTGCACGTTTAAAATCAAGATTAACAAAAATGATGAACACTATGAACTAAAAATTAAAATCGGAAAATAATCCGATTTTTTTGTTTTATGCAAACTATTTACATAAAAAAAAAAGTAGTATACAATGAATATAAAGAATACTTAGGAGGAAATATGAAAAAGCTTGCAGCCTTAGGAATATTATTTATTGTATTAGGATTAGTTCTAATGCAAGATAAAAAATTACAAGTACCAATTAATGAATTACTCTCTTCCAATCAAATAGAAGTGAGTCTTGGAGAAAAAAACGAATACTATCGTGATTATGACTTTTCTTATGTTCAAAATACCGATAACTTTATCCCAGAATGTAAACAAGATTTACTAAATATTTATTATACTGTTATAAATGCTGGTAAAAACGACTTTACATTTTATTGTGGTAAAGAATATGAAACTTGCCTTGATGACTTGGAAAGCATTGCTAATGACCAAGAATCATTATCCCCAATTAATAACTTTGTTCATCCCTACAATGGGTTCAAACATATTGAAACAGAATTTGATAGTACTGGAAAAATAACAATTCATATTAATAGAAGCTATACTGAACAAGATATTTTAGAAATTGAAGCAAAATTAGATTCCATCGAAGATACCATAATAAAAAAAGATAATTCTCTCGAATTAAACATTAGAGCTGCTCATGACTATATTATTAACAATACTATATATGATTCATCAAGACGTGACTATAATGATCAAACATACAAATCCGACACTGCCTATGGTCCATTAATACAAGGTTATAGTATTTGTAGTGGCTATACAGATGCCATGCAACTAATGTTAGAACGCCTAGGTGTTGAAAACTATAAAGTAGCAAGTGAAAACCATGTATGGAATGCCGTAAAATTAAATAATCAGTGGCAAAATATTGATTTGACTTGGGATGTTCCAATATTAGACATTGGACTTAATATAATTATCTATGATTATTATTTAATCCCAACTTCCGAATTATTAGCTCTTGATCAAACAGAACATAATTTTAATCCTGATATCTATAAAGAAATAATGCAATCATAATCAAATAAAAAAATCTCTAGCAAATAGAGATTTTTATTTTGCCAAAACATAAAAACATATTAGTTTATTTCATTATACACTTCATCTATTGTTTCATTGAAATTTTCAAAATTAACATCATACCAAACAACATCAAACTGATGTTTAAAAAAAGTATACTGTCTTTTTGCAAAATGCCTAGAATCCTGTTTTATATTATATATAATACTTTCCAAATCTAGTTCTTTATTATTTTTAAAATATTCGCTAAACTCTTTATACCCTATCGCACTATTTAAAATACGAGAATTATTATAATATTTTTTTAGATTCATAACCTCTTCTATAAGACCATTTTGAATCATCATATCAACTCTGTTATTAATTCTCTCATACAAATGATAACGATTTGTAGTAAGGCCAATAACTTTAACTGGATATAATAAGATATCTTTATTATTAGAAATTTCTTCTCCATTTTCTAACTTATTAAGTAATCTTACCAAACGCTGTCTATTATTTATATGAATTGGCAAATCTACATTATAACTAAGAATCTTATCATATAGTTCTTGATTAGTATAACTATCATAACTATTAGCTTTACTATTCTCCGTAAATTTATAATCATACAAAGCCGCTTTTATATATAGCCCAGTTCCTCCAACAATAATAATTCTTTTACCTCTATTTGTTATATCATCTATTAATTTTCTAACATCCCTCTGGTAATCAAAAACTGAATAATCTTCCCATACATCACGAATATCAATTAAATGATGCCTAATATTATCTCGCTCTTTTTCTAAAGGCTTAGCACTACCAATATCACATCCTCGGTATATCGCAACAGAGTCTCCATTAATTATTTCCGCATCAAGCTTTTTGGCCAGTTCAATACTAAGTTTTGTTTTTCCAACCCCAGTTGGTCCAACAATTACAATAATATCTTTCAAAAAATCACCTCTATTAACTATTAAAACTAATCAATACTTCGCTTAAATAGCTTTTCTAAATCATATTTTGTATATGTAATAATTGTTGGCCTTCCATGTGGGCAAGTAAACGGATTATCACATTTTCTAAGCTCATTTAGTAACCATACTTGATCATCATAAGAAATATAATCATTAGCCTTAATTGACATCCTACAAGCCATTGTAGCTGCCATATGCCAAACAAACTGGTCAAAATCAAATCCTTCTTTAGTAACAATTATATCGATAACCTTATGAATACACTCCTCCGCCAAATCCTCCATAATCCAATTAGGATGGCTTCGTATCAATATTGTATTTATTCCAAATTCTTCAACATTAAAACCATACTCTTCTAAAATATTAAAATTATTCTTTACAATTAAATACTCATGAGTTGGCAGTTCAATTTTAATCGGAACAAGTAAATCAACAATAATAACTTTTTCTTTTAAAGCTCTAAGAACTTTTTCATAATTTATTCGCTCAGCCGCCGCATGTTGATCAATTATATACATACCATCTTCATTTTCTGCAACAATATAAGTTGAATAAACTATTCCTCGAGGAATCATTTCTTTAATTCGGTAAGCATCATTAGAATAATCATTACTACTAGTTTTATCATTAGTCCCTTCATAAGAAACCTCTCTATCCGCCACGGAAAAATCAAAAGAAATTTCTTCAATTTTCTTATTATCTACCTTATTATCTTCAAAATTATTATTAATTTGATTTCTTACCTCAGAAACATTTGATACATCTCGAACAGAAATATTTGGAATTAATACCAACTCTTTAAGTTTTTTAGAAATAAGTTCAGAAACAAGGTCTTTTAATGCCTCCATCTTAGAAAATTTAATATCCATTTTTGTAGGATGAATATTAATATCAATTAAAATTGGATCAACATCAATATTAAGTACAATAATTGGAAACTTATCCTTAGGAATATAAGTATGATAACTATCAATAATAGTTTTATTTAAATCATTATTTTTAATAACTCTTCCATTAACAAGCGTAGTTATAGAATTTCTATTACTCTTAGTAACTTCAGGATAAGAAATAAAACCACTTATATAATAATCATCATTCTCTCCACTAATTGCTACCATCTTTTTAGTTATATCCGCACCATATATTTGATAAATAACCTTAAGTAAATCACCATTACCATCAGTTGATAATAAAACTTTATCATTATTAATAAGACAAAACTTTATATTAGGATAAGATAAAGCCATTTTATTAACATACTCTACAATATTAGCCAATTCTACATATAAATTTTTTAAATATTTTAATCTAACTGGTGTATTATAAAAAAGATCTGAAACAGTAATTGTAGTTCCCTGTTGTAAATCACATCTTGAAACTAAAAGGTCTTCTCCTCCTTTTAAAGTAACTAATGTTCCTATATTTCCATCAGAAGTCTTCAATCTAACATTAGAAACTGCCGCAATTGAAGGCAACGCTTCTCCTCTAAACCCCAATGATTCAATATAAAATAAATCATCCAAATTTTTTAATTTTGAAGTAGCATGACGAGAAAAAGCCATTTTAGCATCATCCTCATCCATTCCAATACCATTGTCTATAACTTCGATTTCCTTAACCCCTGAATCAATCAATTTTATAGTTATCTCTGTACTTTTAGCATCAATCGAATTTTCAACTAACTCTTTTACTACATTCATAGTCTTTTCTACTACTTCACCAGCTGCTATTTTATTAGCTAAAACTTCATCCATAACTTTAATTTTAGACACAATATCACCTACTCAAGTAATTAAAGTATACTCTTTTAAAACTTTTATTGTCAATTGAAAAAAAGATAAAACATACCTTCTAAATATTTCTCATCCTATCTATCCACTTTTTATCAATCATACAAAGTTAAAATTATCGTCTTCTTTAACACATAAGAATCATAAAATAATCAATTTTATAAAAATTATTTTACCAGGAGACAAAAGAAAAATGTAGGAAGTCTTAATTCCTACATATCTTTATTAAATTAAATATACTTCTTAAATTTATCCCGTATACCCAGCAACACAAGTATTTGTTGTAGTTGCACAACTATCCCAAACAGTAGAATAACAACTAGAACCACTAAGAGTACCACTTGAACAAGAATACTTTATTGAGCAATTATTTTGAATAACCCAAGTATCGCCAGGGCAGCCACAACCACTAGTTGTACACCAGCCAGTTGCAGCTGGATATCCGTGCCCTGTGTTAGCTCCCCTACAAAGACATGACCCAGAAGCAGTTTTAGTAGCATTTCCTACCCACTTGCGAACATAAGAACCAACACATTCATTAGGACTACCAGTTATACAAGCATTGTATTTATATGTTTTTGAATTACTTGAAGTAAGTCCAGCACCATTAGTACAAGTTACAGAATGAACTAGTGAAGAAGAACTTAAATTTTTAGTATATTTTTCTTGCGTAACCGAACTCAACGAATCAGAGCATGTTGCCGTTGAAACATTACCTGAAAGTGAAAAGGTTAAACTAGGAGGTGTTTTATCAACCTTTATAACTCCAGAACTACATGTACCAACATTATTAGCATTGTCTTTAACATATCCATAATATGTCACCCCTGAAGTTTCACCTTGAGAAGCTGTTTTATTAAAAGCATACGTAGGAGTTGTAGAAGTAGTCAAATCATATCCAGCTATAGCACTTCCCCCAACATCACTAGTATCTAAAGAAACATTAATATCAGAAACATACCAACCATTTGATCCGTTAGGATTAGCAATATTTTTCACAATCGTACAAGTTGGTTTAGTTTTATCAATTTTTATCATACTTTGAGAGCTTTCAGAACAATTTCCTGCATAGTCACAAGCTCTTATTTCTACGACCTCATTTCTCTCAATAGAAAAATCAGTTGTTGTAAATGGTGTAGAATCTCCCTTGCTCTTAGAAGAATTTTCCCATTGTGTCCAATTTCTTTCAGCTTCATTACTTGAATTTGGATACCTATATTCAAAATATTTAATGCCTGATAAACTATCAACAGAGCTAACCTTTATCTTGTAATTTTTATTAGCCCACACATTTTCATATGGATTATCTATTACAGGCTTACTAGGTGCAGTTCTATCAATATAAGTATTAATTGAACAAGTGGTCGAATTTCCAAAAACATCTTTTATAACAACATCTTGATGAGCTTTTTCTTCCGTAAAAGTATATGTATATACTTTTTTTTCACAACCACCACTAGTTGTATCAACACATTGAAGTTTTATATCAAGCTTATCAACATTACTCCAACTATTAATGCTTGGTGTTTGTTCTCCACAATCAGGGCCCCTAGTTTCATCATTTGGCATCTCACAATCTACTCTTGTACCATCTTCATGGAAAACAATACAACCAGTATAATCTAAACACTTAAGTTCAATCTTATATTTATACGTCGCTAAAGCATCACCAGCTGCTTCCGTTTCTTCACAACCATACACATTATATACACATTGCTTACTCTTATCATTTGGATCAACTAGTCTTTCAACATATTGCAAGTCTTGAAGAAAATTATCTCCAATTGTCTCAATATCAGTATAACCAGAAGCACAACTATTTAAAGACATATTCTGTTCCAAAACATAGTTCTTAGCTCCAGCATATACTGTAGACTCCATCGTTTCATAAGATTGTTTTTTACTTTTATCAACATAACGATAAACCATTGGAACCGCTACTCCCGCAAGAATACCTAAAATAACAACAACAGCAAGTATTTCAACAATCGTAAAGCCTTTAGATTGCCTACTCCTTTTTTTATCACATCTCTTCATACAATCACCTTCCAATTCTAAAGACATTGTACAATATTTTTTTTAAATAAGCAATTAAAAATGAACTAAACTAGCTTATCATTTATCAAAGTTCCTTTAAATAATTAAATAATTTTAAAGCAACATCTTTTGAAACAACTTCACTTAATTCTTCTATTGAAGCACTTTTTAATTTTTTTAAAGATCCAAACTTCTTTAGTAATTCTTTCTTTCTAACTTCCCCAATTCCTGGAACTACATCAAGAACCGAACTAAGTGCCCCCTTAGACTTAATATTCCTATGATATGCAATCGCAAATCTATGAACCTCTTCTTGTATTCTACTAAAAAATAAAAACAAATTACTATCACTTTTAATATTAAGTATCTTTCCATCACCATCAATAATAGAATTAGTTTTATGCTTTTTATCTTTAACTAAACCAATTATTTTAATTGAAAGTCCTAAAGATGATACAACATCTTTTGCAACTTCTACTTGAGAATATCCTCCATCCATTACAATTAAGTCAGGTAAACGCAAATTTTCCATTAATGCTCGATAATATCGTCTGTATAAAACTTCTCTCATCGCACTTAAATCATCTTTAACATCCGTTGATATTTTAAACTTTCGATATTCATCTTTTACAGGCAAAAAATCCTCATAAACAACCATACCCCCAACATAAAAAGTTCCAAATAAATGAGAATTATCAAATGCTTCCATTCGGGAAACTTTATCAGTTCCTAATAACTCTTTAAGTTCATCAAGTGCCCCTATTCTTAGATCATCATTTTTTTTCAATACTTCTTCTTGCTCGGCTAATACTTCCTTAGCATTTTCCCTAGCTAAATCTAGTAAATTTTTTAGTTTTCCCCGCTGTGGTGTTACAACCTTTATCTTTAAATATTCACTAAGTAATCCAGCATCTATTTCTTCAGGAACCAATAATTCTTTCGGTAAAATACCCGTCTTTTCATAAAAACGCAATATATATTCTACCACTTGTTCTTTTATATCAATACTACTGCTCAATATTTCCTTATCTCTACCTACAAGTAAACCATCTCGAACAAAAAAAAGTTGTATTGATAAATAATTATTATCCAAATAATAATTAAGCAAATCAAAATTATAATTATTATTTAAATCTATCTTCTGTTTCCTTAATGTAATGTCTATATCCGTTAGCATATTTTTTAATTCTAGCGCTCGCTCATAATTAAGTGCATCACTTGCCTTTTGCATTTCCTCATTAATCTTCTGTGTTATAAAACTAGAATCACCCTTTAAAAAAGAAACAATTTCTTTTTCCATTTTCTCAATAACAACAGGGCTAACTTCTCTAGCACAATATCCTAAACACTCATGAATATGATAATATAAACAAAGTTCTTTTCCTAAATGCTCACATTTTCTAAGAGGATATAACCGGTTAAGCATATTAACTGTTTTCCTTGCGGCTGTAACATTAGGATATGGCCCATATAAATAATTTAAATTTCTTTTTCTTTTTACATTTCTAACTACCCTAAGCCTAGGAAACTTCTCTTTAGTTAATTCAATATATGGATACGTTTTATCATCTGTAAGCATAATATTATACTTAGGATCATACTTTTTAATTAATGTAATTTCCAATATCAAAGACTCAAGTTCCGAAGATGTCACAATATATTCAAAATCATCAATGTCTTCTACTAACATTTTTGTTTTACCTGTAACCGTTCCGGTAAAATAACTCTTTAATCTATTCCTTAAATTTTTAGCTTTACCAACATAAATAATAACCCCATCTTTGTTTTTCATTTGATAACTACCTGGTTTAGTTGGGACTAAAGCTAACTTTTCTCTAAAGTCTTTCATAAGATCACCTACTTAAAATTATATCAAAAAAAAGAAGAACTAGATATCATTTTTATTGCAAATAAAAAGCATAAACACATTATGCCTTAATTATTTTACTTATTGAAACTTTTCCATAGCCTTCATCATTTGATTAATTTGTTTTTGATTAGGTTTTCTTCCCATTTGCATCATTAAAGTTTTAATCATCTCTTCATTAATAGGAGGATTCTTCTTTAAATATTTTTGCATAAAATATCTAGCAGCAAAAAAACCTATAACTAAACCAATAATTAGTCCAATTACAACCAATAATATATCATGTGCCATTATTTCATCTCCTCACCAATATTTTACTAAATTAATTAACTTTAGACAAGCATTTTATTATAACTCATATAAACACTAACCTCTTCTAAATTACAATGACTTAAAAAGAAAAAATCAAAATTCTTAAAATCGCAAACAAAATAATTATTAGAATACTCTTTTAAAATATCAAAAAAAGATGACTTTGCTTGCTCCATTTCTAGCCTAATATAACTTTTTTTTACAATTAAACGACTTATTTCATTTCTATATAAATTATTTATATAATGAATATTGCTTCTTTTAGAATACGGAATATCTTGATGACAATATAAAAATATCTTACGATCAAGCAAATTTTTATCAATGGGATTAGTAATTTGTCTAAATAAACTATAACCAAATTCCACTTCATCTCGCTCTAAAAAATATATGTTTCTCAAAATATTAAATAAAATTCGTGAATTATCTAAATACAAATTAACAAATTCATCTTTAATTTCAAAAATAAAATAGACTTTCATATTATCACCTATTTAATAGTAACAAATATAAAAGTCTATTTAAGTCGAATATTATTTTAATAAATCTTCTACTTTTTCTTCTAAACTATCAACATCAAACCCATATTTTTTATAAACATCTTCTTTTTTGCCACTTGCTCCAAACTGATCTAAAGATATTATATACTTGTCATTAAAAATCAAACAATTCCAAGCAAATGAAGATCCTGCTTCAATAACTATTTTTCTAATTTCTACTGGTAAAACTTCATCAATATATTCTGGGTCTTGCCTTAAAAATCTATTTAAATTAGGCATAGACACAACTCTAATATCAATTCCTTTAACCTTAAGTCTTTTAGCAACTTCAATTGCCAAATGAACTTCTTCACCAGTAGATATAATAATCCCATTAGCCTTTCTTTCGGGTTCAAATACTACGTATCCACCTTTTTCTACATCTTTTGCCTTTGTCGTTTCTAGTATTGGCAATTTAGTTTTCGAAAGGCAAATAACCGCTGGGCCACTCTTTTTCTCCATAATAGCTAAATAAGTTCCAATTACCTCATTAGCATCTGCTGGCCTAAAAACATCCAAATTAGGTACAGAACGTAATGCCAATAATTGCTCTACTGGTTGATGTGTAGGTCCATCTTCTCCAACACTAATCGAATCATGAGTGAAAATATAAGTAACTGCTAAATCCATCATCGCCGCTAGCCTAATAGCAGGTCGCATATAATCACTAAAACTTAAGAATGTTGAACCATAAGGCCTAAATCCACATAAAGCCATACCATTAAGAATAGCTCCCATAGCATGCTCTCTAACACCAAAATAAATATTCTTACCTAAATAATTATCTGAACTAAAATTGCCTCCATCTTTAATGTATGTTTTATTAGATGAAAATAAATCAGCACTTCCCCCCATAACATTTGGATTATTAATCGCTATAGAATTCAATATTTTAGAAGATGTATCTCTTGGTGCTTCTGCTTTATCAACTGGTGGATCATAAATAAACTCTGCAACAGGGATTTGTTTATTAGTACCCATCAAATATTCTAATTCTTGTCTTTTTTCCTCCGTAAGACTAGCCAATTTAATATTAAAATCACTAACTAAATTCTGACATCTTTTATCAATAAAATACCTAAAATCATCACAAATATTTTGAGAAACAGCAAATGGTATATCACGAAATCCTAGCTTTTCCTTAATAGCTGAAATATCTTCCTTTTTTAAAGGACTACCATGACAAGCATTAGTTCCTTCTAAAACCGAATGCTTACCTATAGTAGTATTAATTTCAATTAACGTAGGTCGATCAGTACTAGCCTTAGCTTCTTCTATTGCCTTAGATATAGCCTCATAATTTTCTCCATCGCTTACCGTAATAACATTAAAGCCTAAGGAAAGAAATCTCATAGAAATGTTATCCGTAAAAGTTAAATTAACATCTCCATCTAATGATATTTTATTGGAATCATATAAAACTATTAATTTATTTAATTTCAAATTACCAGCAAGGGATGCTGCTTCATAGCTAATTCCTTCCATTAAATCGCCATCACTACATAAAACATAAGTATTATAATCAATAATTTCACATTCTGGTGTATTAAATCGCTTGCTAAGATTGGCCTCAGCAATAGCCATACCAACTCCCATAGCTAAGCCCTGTCCAAGTGGCCCTGTTGTTGCATCAACACCAGGAGTAACACCATACTCTGGATGTCCTGGTGTTTTAGAATCGATTTGTCTAAACCTTTTCAAATCATCAAGGCTAACATCAAAACCAGCCAAATTTAAAATTGAATAAAGAAGTGCTGAACCATGTCCCGCTGACATAACAAATCTATCACGATTAAAATAATTAGGATTTTTAGGATCAAAACGCAAATGATGAGCATATAAAGTATATAAAATCGGTGCTGCTCCCAAAACAATACCAGGATGCCCACTCGCAGCTTCATCAATCATATCAATACCTAAACAACGAATTTGATCAATTATTCTCTCTTGATTAATCTCATTATCGTCCTTTTCTATATTCACGTAAATCACCTCATTCATTGCATACATTATATCACATTTCTAAAAATCACAAACTATATTTACAAAACTTAACTATTATTGACACAAAAAAAGTAGCTATACTAGCTACCTTTTATTTAAAGACTTTTGTTTGCTTTTTTCTTTTGCACTATATAAAACTTGGGTATTATTTTCACCACTACCAATTTTTAAAATAACTTCCTCTGGTGTAATATCCATAACAGTTCTTAATGAATAATCAATTGCTTTCATATCTGCTTTAAGAACTGCATTCTTTAAGCTTTGATCAATATCACAATTAACTTTAATTGTATAATGTCCAGTCTTTTCAATACCTTCTTTAATTTCTTCTTTCAAACTTTGCTTAAATACTTCTGAAGTTTCCTTAGAAATTTGTTGACCATACATATTATAACATAATGCCAAAACAGAACTAATAAAGCTTACATTACTATTATAACGAATTACAAACATAGGATCAGTAAATGCCTTAGTCCACCAATTAGCAGCAACCTCTAAAGCATTATCTAATTCATCATCACTAAACTTCTTTGTTATATCTTCTTTCAATATATGTTCTATATTATCCGTTTTTACAACCAAATTATTATCTACTTCATAGATGACTCCATCATCATCGGCTATCATAAATGCACATCTTGGATAGCCACAATAAATCATTGCTGAAAATGGTTGATAATGCATAGGTCCTTGTCCTAGTTGTAAACAATCTCGCCATTTAACAGCTCTTTGATAAATTTCATCATTTTCATATTTTCCTGGTAATGTTGAAATTTTATAATCTACTAATCTATCAAGTTCCACTACTGAAAACGTTAAAACATCAAAATAAAACATATTTTTAGGTAAACCACAAGTTCTAATTGCTTGATTAAGTGTTTCTGTAATTTCATCAATTTCTTGATCAGTAAAATCAATAGTTCCAGAACATCTTTCTTTCAATTTTTTGTACTCACTAGTATACTGCAAAGGATAACTCCATGCACTAATACCATCCTGAATAGCTTTTAACTCTAAAAGTGCCTCTTGAGCACTAACAGCATCAACCTCATTGTTTTTAATAACTGCTTGATTGTTCAATAATCGCGATTTTACAAATTCGGCAATTTTTGAAGCAATTTCTACATCTCTAATTCTCATATCAAAATTCATAAACATTTCCCCTCTTTTATTGCTGCTGTCATATTATAACACAAATCAATAAAAAAGTAAACAAAAATTTTTATTACCATAAAATATTAAATTATTTAAAACATTCTAAATTTATAAAATCATCTAAATAAAACAAATAACCTAAAAAACTAACATAAAAATATTACCTTATTAAAATATATATCATATAAATAATATACATGCTAAGTAATATTATTCCTTTTTTATTACCAATTCTAAAATTTTTAAGTGTCAAAATATAAACTAAAATACTTGAAAAAAACATAATAATTATATCAATAAACGATTCAATTCCATAAGTAATCGGACTAATAACACTAGCTAATCCTAAAATAAAAAACACATTAAAAATATTTGAACCTACAACATTTCCAATCGCAATATCCGATTCTCCCTTATGTGCTGCTACAACACTAGTTACAAGTTCTGGTAATGATGTACCAATTGCAACAATTGTTAATGCAATTACATTCTGACTAACTTTTAACATCTTAGCAATTAAAACAGCATTATTAACTACAATTTGTCCTCCAAGAACAATTCCTATAATTCCAATAATAATATAAAATATATCCTTTATTTCAAACTTTTTCTTTTCTTCTTTCTTTTTTGCCGTTTTAATCGCATCACAAATTAAAACATATAAATAAATTCCTAAAAAACACAATAAAATTAAGCCATCGGTCCTATCAATTATTCCTTTACTACCACCATTAGTAAAATACCCAAAACTCATAATAATCATCACAATACTAGAAAAAATAGCATATACAAAATCCCTTGTAACTATTTTTTTCTTAGCTACTAAACATCCACTCAATCCACTAACACCAAGTACTAGTAACAAATTACAAATATTAGAACCAACAACATTACCAAGAGAAATATCATTCATTCCCTTTAAAGAAGCAACAACACTAACAGCCGCCTCTGGCGCACTTGTCCCAAAAGCCACAATAGTAAGTCCAATTATAAGTGAAGGAATTCCCAGTGCCTTTGCCACATTAGAACACCCATCAACAAATATATCAGCACATTTAATTAATAAAATAAAACCAATTATAATCCAAATAATACTAATCATAAAAAGCCCCTTTCTCTAAAAAAAGACTCAAGAACTCCCGTCCTCAAGTCTCGTTAAAATACAACAGTATTCTTATATAGCGGATACATATAATATATCGGCTGACGCCATACAAACACCAAATATAGTGTAAACTACTCCCTTGTATCAATAAAATAGTAACATTACCAAGAAAATATTTCAATAGTAAAACTTACCATTTCCTAAAAAATTATATGAAAAACTACCAAGGTATATGAAATAAATTTCTCTTAATATCATAAATATTAACTAAAATTAAATTATTTTGTTTCTAATAAGTTAATTGATAATTTTTCAACATTCCCATATATTCTATCTGCAAACCACTTATCTTTTTAAAATCCATCGGCTTAATAGTATCAGGTAATTTTGAATTAATATTAGCTTCATCTAATAAGTACTTTACAAACTCAGCACAATAAAAATAATATTTTCTCCTAATTCTTATATTAAAAGCCGCTGCAAACAAACCTATTGTATTAAATTTATACATAGCTTTTTTTCGTTCCATCTTTTTAACTATTTGCTTTAATTTTCGATATTGGCTACAACTAAGTTCTAAAGAACATATAAGTGCCTTAGTATTTTTAAATCTCTTAAATGTTCCAATATTAACTCCCTCATGAACAAATCCGCCAATAAAAGGATTATAAGGATTAAGTCTTCCAAAACTATACATCTTATTTAAATTTTTATCCAAAGCCAGTGATACATGACTATATTCTTCTTTGGTATAGCACTTAATAATTTTTGAAAGCAATGTCCCTGTATACGTTAAAACAATATAAACCTTAATTTTACTACTTCTTCGCACACTACACCTCTACTAATTTAAATTACTATTTTTATTCAACCGATTTCAATGACTCAGTCATATTAATTTTCTTTATTTTAAAATACGTTATCCATTGCATAATAATAGCAAACAGTAAAGTCAAAGCAAAAGAAAATACATAACTTTTCAATTTAATTTGTCGTAAAAAAACAATTGTATCTACCTCTAATAAATCCATAATCAAACTATGAATTGGTGGAGTAATTAATAAACCTATTATAATACCAACAATAACTGTTATTAGTGTTTCACGATAAATATAAGCATTTGACTCCAAATCTCTAAACCCTAAAACTTTCAATGTTGCAATCTCTCGAGTACGCTCACTAATATTAATATTCGTTAAATTATATAAAACTGTAAACGCTAAAATAGAAGAAATAATAACTAATAATACAACAATTTCATTCAAGCCATTAATCATATTATTAGCTGTTTGTATTAAATCCGAAGAAAAATTAACACTAAGTACTTTTCCTGAATCTAATAATTTAACCGCAATCTCCTCTTCTGACATCAAATTGCTAGATACTAAAGCATTATAAGTAAGATCATCATTAAATGTCTTATTATATAACTCCTTACTCATATAAACATAATTAGCAACATAGTTTTCTGTTACACCACTAACTTTTAACTTATACTGTTTCTTATCACTTTTTTCAATAACTAAATAATCTCCAACCGAAACATCAAATCTTTTCTGTAATTTAGGAGTAATAATAACCCCATCACTACTAAGATTTAGTCTTTCTTTATTATTAACATCTGGCAAAGCATAATACTTTTCAAAAAGATACTCATCATCTGGAACAACAAGGTAAATATCCAAACTATTATCATCTAAAACGGCTTTAAATGATTCTTGTTTTAAATAAAGAACATCATCAATTAAATCCGTAAAAACCTTATTATCTAAATCATCAGTTAAAGAAATACTATCATTTAAAATGATAAGATTATCATACTTAAACAGATCATTATATTGTTTACTGCCAATAGTATTAATACTATCTCTAAGAGCTAAACCAATCATAATCAAAAAAGTACATCCAGCTGTTCCTAAAAGAGTCATAATAACTCGTTTTTTATATCTAGAAATATTACGTAGGGTCACCTTAGAAGAAAATGATAACCTATTCCAAATATTTCTAAACCTTTCTATAAATATCGTCTTTCCCATCTTAGGAGCAATCGGCCTAAGTAAATTTGCTGGACATTGTTTTAATTCACGGAGTGTTGCATATATAGTCACAATAATCATTACCAAGCAAGAAACAAGTACGCACCCCAAAAATAAAGGTAGCCTAAACTTATAAGTAATATCTGGAAAATTAATTAGAAAACAGTTATAAACAAGTCTTGGTAAAGTTAGTGTTCCAATAAAATACCCCAAAACAGAGCCCAATAAAGTAGCTGATAAAACATACATTAAATAAGTCCAAACAATCTGCTTATTTGAATAGCCAAGAGACAATAAAGCTCCCATCTCACCGCGTTCTTCAATAATCATTCTATTCATTGTATTGGATGTCATCAACACAACAATTACTATAAAAAATATAGGTATAACATTAGCAATAGTTGTAACCTGATTATATTGACTCTCAAGTATTCTATAAGAAGAAACAACATCGTCTCTATTTAAAACATACCAGTTGCAATCATCAAGCATCTCATAGCTAATCATTCCACCACTAGCCATAACCATCTCTTTTTTTCTTAAATCAAGTCTTTCTGCTTTTAAATTATTAAGTTGTGAAGTAGCCTTTAAAACACTATTATTATACGAATTTGAATATGGCTTACTTTCCTTATTTTTTAAAGCCACTATAAAAACCTCAGTATAATAACGACTCTTAAAATTATCTTTCAAAACATAAATATAAGAGTGCAACTTACCATTTCCAATACTACTATTGCCATAATCATCACTAGTATATATTGGTGAATATATCGTCCCAACAACTTCATATACTGAATTTTCCAAATCATCAGTATACTTCTCATTTATTTTGATTTTATCGCCAACTTTATAAAAATTTGCATCTGCCAAACACTCATTTTTTTTACTCGGAATTCTTCCATCAATCAAATATGGCTTATTAATTTCATCTAAAAGTGCATGTATTCTAACAACATCATCTTCTACTAAAACATCCTTAGAATAACTTCCCACTGCTAAATCAACATTTTCTAATTTTTCAATAGCATCAACATCTTCATCTAAAAATCCTAAATCACTAAGAAGCTTTATATCCATTAAATTACTTTCTTGATAATACTTAGCTTGCACATCTTTAATATTAGGAACGCTTTCAATAATTCCCGAATAAAACAAAACCCCAATAAAAATAATAATTAATAGTGATAAATACCTTCCTAAGGATTTTTTAATTTTTCTTAAAGAATTTCTAAGTAGCATCATATCACCACTCAATCTCTTCTACTCTTTTAGGATTTTTATTTATTAAAACCTTTTCAACCGTACCATTTTTTATGGTAATAACTTTATCAGCCACTTCAGCAATAGCCGAATTATGGGTAATTAAAACCGTTGTCATTTGCATATTTTTACAATTTTTCAATAATAAATCAATAATCATCTGCCCAGTACGGGAATCAAGTGCCCCTGTTGGTTCATCGCATAACAATATTTTAGGATTTTTAGCAATAGCTCTAGCTATAGCAACTCGTTGCTGTTCACCACCTGATAATTGAGATGGAAAGTTATTTATTCGATCTAAAAGTCCAACTAAAGTTAATACCACTCTAGGATCCATTGCATCTTTAGATAACTGACAAGCTAGCTCCACATTTTCAAGTGTCGTTAAATTAGCAATTAAATTATAAAATTGAAAAACAAAACCAATATCACTTCTTCGATATTCTATTAATTCCTTATAATCAAACTCATCTACTCGCTTTCCGTCTACTATGATCTTTCCACTAGTTGGGCTATCCATTCCACCAAGCATATTTAAAATAGTTGTCTTACCCGCTCCACTTTGACCAAGTATAACCACAAATTCACCCTTATTAATTTTAAAAGAACACTTATCAACCGCCAAAACATTAACAGAACCCTTATATTCCTTAACTACATCCTTAAACTCAATAAAAGCCAAATAACTCGCCCCTTTCAAACCATAAATCTTAATACATTATAGCATTATAATGTCAATAAGTAAATTAAACTATTGATATAAAAATACAAATAAAAGTCATTATTTTTCATAATTTTACCTAACAAAAAACCAATCAGTTGCTTATTCCCTTAGAATAAACATAAAGATTGGTTTTATATTAAAGTTCAAATATTTGAACTAATCAACAATGGTGCCAAATAAAGGACTTGAACCTTCGACCTTTGCATTACGAATGCACTGCTCTACCAACTGAGCTAATTTGGCAATTAGCAAAATAATTATAACACATTTTGCTAAAAATTAAATACCTAAAACAATATATCTAATAAATTATTATAGTTGTCACTATCTAAACATACTATATCAAACTTCTCTTGAAACTCTGTAATCATAACTTCCGATCTAGTAGAATAAAAACCAATTTTTAGTACATCTTTATGTAGATTATCATCAACCATCCTCAAATCACTAATTTGATCACCAAGTAAAATTACCTTATCCCTATTTCCAATTGATTTTTTAATTTCTTCAGGTAAAAATACTTCATTCTTATTAAAACTATGTACAATATTTGAACAAACTCCCACTGCTACTCCATCTTTAAACTTAATTTTATTACTACTAATATAAATATTATCAAAATAAGCATCATTTGCTTTTAAAAAGCACTCTATAAAATTTCCAATACCTGCACTAATAATAATCACCGGTACTTTCTTCTTATATAAAAACTCTAAAAATTCTTTTGCACCCTCTCTAAATTCCATTACCCGTAAATCTCGTCCAGCTTTCAAAAAAACTTCCTCACTAATCTGATATTTTACAAATAACTGAATATGTTTATAAAACCACTCACTCATTAAACGAGATTTATCATTTAAATCAATTTGTGAATCAAGCTCTATTGGTCGATATTTATCGTATAAATCCTGTCTTTCCAAAGCATAACATTGAGGAACTAAATCACTATTAGCTAATATTGACCAAGAAGTTTTGCTATTACCATTTGTAATAGTTCGATCAAAATCTGCAACTACATAATAATTACTCAAATCATCAATTGGTATTTTCTTCTTAACATCATCACTTAATATCACCAGCCGTCACTCCTTTTTCTCCTTGCTTTACCAAAACTTTGTTATGATCAATTTCCTCAGCCCTAGAATCCATATTACTTGCTACCGTAATCAACGCTTCGCCAATATTTAATGAGTCATTCTCTAACATCATATTAGCTGCATTATCAACAATAAAAGCAAGATAAGGAAATTTATCACACAAATCATCTATCATCAAAAGCACATCACTAAATTTAACTGCTTCAATAATATTATCTTTAGATATAGTTTTTAAATTAGTTTCAAAAACATTACTGCCATTAACATTAATAAAAAATTTAGCTTGTTCCTTAGCTTTTTTAGGAAAGCCCTTAATTTCAATCGCATACATAACATCATCCTCAAACATATCAATAACAGTAGCTAAGCCCTCTAAAAAATCTAATTTATTGACTTCTAAAAATGCAAAAAATTTCAAACTATTTTCTCTTTTATATTCATCAACAGTTTTAGAAGAATCAAAAATATCAACAACAATTGAACCATTATCGCAAAATATTCCCTCTGTAACATCTCTTTCCTTTAAAAATTTCGCATCACTAAAACGTTGTAATTTTATTAGTTCATCATAACTATATCTTTTTCCAAAATAATACATTTCACTATAATTAGTAGGAGCCCCAGAACAAGAGCCATTATCAGTATATATTTTGCCAACAGAATAAAAACTAAAACCAAACATTCCTTCTTCTTGTTTCACTCCAAATACTTCTCTATCAGAGCACTCAAATTCGCGAGTATAAAAACCATCCAGCACATCTTGAAATGTTGAATAGTACTTCTTAATAAAATGTTCATACTTCTTTTCTACCACTAAATCACTCTACTTCTATCACTAAATCAAGTATATCATTACTATTTAAACAACGTCTACTAAAAATTAATTGTTTTACTTACATAATAAATAAGTAATACAAAAAAAGTAGACATACTTATTTGTCTACACGTTTGCTACTTATATTAATTCATTATTTATTTCTTTTACTTTTAGTTTTAGCTTGAACACTTTCAGCTAGCGAGTCTTCATCAGAAATAGCAAGCTTTACCTTGTCCATCATTTTTTCCAAATATGGATATTCTTGATATAATGGACTAACCATATCAACAGCATCACTTAATTTAAAATATGTTTCTCTCTCATAAGAGCCAATTTTCAAATCACCAACAACTGCCGATGTGCTAGCCGCTTTATATCCATTAACATATAAATCATAGGTTCTAATGATTGCCTCAATCGCATCAATCTCAGGGTCTATTTCAAGATCACAAAGAAATTCTAAAACCTCAGAAGTAATAATATCAACATCATTGCCATGTTCTTCTAATGTAGTTATTAAAGTATTTAAAAATTCCTTCTGATTAACATCAATATTCCTAACTTGTTCATTAATACGTTCCAGTCTGACTTCCTCAATAGTTTTGTCACTAACACTAATAGTTGAAATCACCTTGCCAGCTTTCTCGCAAAAAATAGCTTCTTCAATTCCCAGTCTACTTAAATAATCTAATTGCATTCTTTTTATAAAATCATCTTGTTCTAAAACTAAATCTTTATAACTAATTCTAGAACCAAAATAATACATTCCACTATAATTTGTAATCTCTTCCTGTCCCCTAAAATTTTGCACTACATCAAAAAAACGGAATCCAATTAAATCCTTTTCTTCCCCCACCATAAGTGGATTACGACTATTAACTAAAGAAACATCAGCAGGCCTATTATTAAATACCTTCTCAGCATAATGTAAAACATCAACCATATATATATCCCCCTCAAAAATCGTTCTTATTATACCAAAAAAAGCAATACAAATAAAGCCCTTTTTAACGTAAAACAATTATTTATTTAGAAAATATCATATTGATTTCATAACAATATGATATAATTGACAAGAGGTAAAGCTATGTTAGAAAAATATAAAAATAAATTGGTAGCCCATAGAGGCCTATACGATAATATAATTATTCCTGAAAATTCCCTAAGAGCTTTTAAAAATGCCATAATTAATAACTATCCTATTGAACTAGATCTACACTTAACTAAAGATAATAATCTCGTCGTTTTTCATGATCATAATCTAAAACGGATGACTAATATAAATTTAACAATCGAAGATTTAACTGTAAAAGATCTAAATAAAATAACCCTTCTCGACACCAAAGAAAAAATTCCAACTTTAGATGAAGTTCTTAAACTAGTAAATTCTAAAGTATTAATAATTATAGAAATAAAATGTAAGACCAATGAAAAATTAATAACAAAAATTCTCCTAGAAAAATTAAATGACTATCAAGGTGAAATAATCATTCAAGCTTTCAATTCAAAAATTGTCAAGCTGTTAAAAAAAGAACAGAAAAAATTTCCTGTTGGGCTTCTTATAAGTGAACAAACTGATACTAAAAAATTCAAAATATTCAATACTTCAATTTTTGATATAAAATATTGTCATCCAGATTTCTTATCGGTATCTAGAAAAATTCTTAAAAGAAAGCATCTCAAAAAATATTTAAAAAAATGTCCTATTCTAGTCTGGACTATAAAAAAACATGAAGAACTACCAAAACAAAATAAAAACTATATTTATATATGTGATAATTTACCATATCAAACACTTTAACTATTTAAATACAAAAAGATAATATAATCCTCAATTACATAAATACAACAGAAATTAATAAAATACATATTAAAATTAATATCATAAGGAGAAAAAAATGAAAATACTTAGACTAAATGGTATAAAACCAGAAATTGTTACTCTAGACTATAACATAATTAAAGAAGAAAAAGAGCAATATGAAAGAAAGAATAAAGTTGAAAAGGCTAAAACATATGCTAAATTATTAAATAACCTTAAAGAAGAGTCAACTGAAGAAGAAATTGAAAATGCAGTTAATAAAATTATTGACACAAATAAAGAAACCATTAAAGCGTTAAAAAAAGATATCAAATCACTTGAAAAAGAAATAAATTTATTATCTCAAATATCAAAAAGAGAACAAGAAGAAGATACTATTGATGCTATAATTGCTACTTTTTAATAATTTAAAAAACACTAAATAAAATAAAAATCTTTCCAATAAAAATGGAAAGATTTTTTTATAAATAACTATTAACATATCAATTATTCCTATAATGATTTAATATTACAAAAAACAAATATTTAGTCTTTTTTTAATTTATTAACTTTAGTAAACAATACAATCATCATAATCAGGCTGATAACTATATATCCAATTAAAGCAACTAACAATATAAATGTATAATTGATTTTCTCTGAAGAAGTTGTCGTATCACTTTCATTAACAACCTCATCACTCTCTTTTATAGACGAATCATCTACATTAGAAATACTATCTTCTGTTTTCTTTACTGTTGTATAAATATTTTCACTAGGGTTAATATAAAAATAATCACGATATCCTTCATAACTTATTGGCGTTTTAGCATTGATTGTCAAATCACCATCTCCCGTAAAATTAACAACCCCAGGATCATTAAGCTTAATACCAATATCTGAAGTACTTGTTATAGTATTATTACCAATTAATACTATATTAAATACAACACCATATACCCCAGTCCCATAGCAATTTTCTACCAAACCATCACCATTATAATTGTTAAGTGTCAATGTAACAACATGACCATCCTTTGTTACAGAAGCCGTACCATCTTCAGTTGTATAAATCGTCTTACCATTAGTTTCCCAACCATATGGAATACTTGTAGCATTTACATTGATACAACAAAACGAAACAACAAAAACTAAAATATAAGTAAATAAAATTTTAAAACTTTTCTTCATAACTAATACACCACTCTACCATAATAATTATAAATAAAATATTTAAACAATACAATTTAAACGAAAAATATTAATGTAAAAAATGTAAATGCAAAATTTAATTTTATTAATATATAATATCAATAAACTATTTCTAATTAACCTATTATTACCACTCCTTCTCCATAATTTACATAAGATTTTTTCTTATTTAACAAAGAAGCATAACAATAATTTACTCATCATACTAAATGACTACCTCATATATTTAAAATATTTACTTTATAAATAAAACATTTTTTAAATAAAGATTAGCAATCAACAAAAAACTAATCAATTTCTAGATTAGTTTTTGATAAAATATCTATAATATCATTATGTCAGTAAACTACAATTACATGCCTAATAATTTTAATTGATTACTAAATGATTTTATTACAAATTATTTCCCATTTTTTAATAATTATTATTTTGATTTTGTGTACCTGGTGCAGTATTTATTTGATTATAATTATTTACATTTGTTGGCTGAACATTCATCGTTTGATTATAACCACTTGAATTCATATTCTGATTATTCATCATTTGGTTATAACTATTTGGATTCATATTCTGATTATTTATAGCTTGATTATAACCATTTGGATTCATATTCTGATTATTCATAGCTTGATTATAACCATTTACATTCATATTTTGATTGTAGTTTGATTGATTTTGCATATTGTTATTTTCAATATTCAAATAAGAATTTTGTTGATAATAATCCTGAGGTAAATTACCACTAATACGATTTATTTCAAAATCAATAAAATAATTTTGGGGATTATTTTCATCAATTAATAAATCAACCATTCCATCCGCATCACAAGTTTTTCTGTCATGTCGTGGGTCACCATATAATGTTATACTACATCCATTTGGTAAAACATAATCAACAACTGGCATTTGAATTGGAACCCCATTTATTACTGTTCCAGAGTCTTCTAATCTATATGGCAAATTTTTAACTAATTTTCCTTTTTGATTTAGTTCCAATATTGTTTTAACTTTTTTATTTACTTTCCTAATATTAACTACCGCTACTACAATAAAAATTATTGGAATTAACATAAATAATAACATAATATTATTACTAGACTTAGAATATTCCGTCATACAATTTGAAGGATTTTTTGAATCATAATAAACCGTTTTATTATCCGTACCAGGATATATGCTCGATGAAGAATTAGATCCACAAGTATAGTTTTCTCCATTAACCTCATATGAATAAACTGGAGAATACATTGTGCTACCCTCATCATCAACATACGATCTAACTTCAACACTTGTTGACGTAACAGTTGAATCCATACTTTTTAACCTAACAATTGATGATATATATATTAACCCCAATATAACTAAAAACAACAATCCTACTAGCAAAAAAATATAAAAAAATCTTTTCCCTTTTTTAACATTTTTTGTATTAATATCATACATATAATTACACTTCCTCTACTACTCTCTACTATTTAATAGTAAACGTACAAATACATCCTGTCAATAAACAAATATACATTTAAAATTCTTTTACGTTTTATTTTACAATCATAACAATAATAGCTACTAACTAATTAAATTATACTGTCATCTTACTTAAAATAATCATATCAATGTTGCAAATCAACAATTTTATGTTAAAATAACTTACACAAAGGAGTTTTAATATTTATGAACGATAATTTAATAAAATGCTCACAAATAAGTGTTGATTGCGTCGCTAACGATCCAGTAGATATTCGATGCGGCGGTCCGGAATATTTGGGCTTTGATTTTAATGTTAGAGAAGAACAAACTGAAGAAATGAAAAAATTTATTGCCCTAACATTAGAAAGTCTTGAAGTTCCTCTAAAAAATTTATGTGTTTCTGGCACCATCGATTTACATGAAAAAGATATTTGGACAAAAGAAAAGATTGTTAAAGCCATTAAAGCTGATACAGAATATTTACAAGCAGAAGCAAAAAGAAACTATAGCGCTTATTTTAAAAAATAAACAAAAGAATTACAAAAGTAAAACTAATTAAGTAGCTTAGAAAATTTGACTTTTAGATTAAACCAAAAAGTAAAGATATTTACATGTACTAAAAAACAAACAAAATACTATTTTTACAATAACACCTATTGATTTTATCGATGTACAAATTACCAAACAAAGAATACGATTACTCCCAAATAGTCGTATTCTTTTTCTAATATTTATTCAAGATCCACTTTTCCATTAAAATATATAACTAGCCAATTCCTCATAAGCATATAAAAAAGGTTAACCAAAATTAACCTTTTTAGAAGAAGAAGCATGATAATATACCCGATTAATAATTTTCATAATTTCAACTATATTATTGATTTTTTTAATTCTATTACATATTTTTTGAAATACTTACCACTTTTGAAACAACCATCATTCATTTTTATATAAAACAAAAAAATTGGGCAACTTTCTATATTAGAAAAAATGACACCATTTTGTCATTTTTTTATTTATTAAATTATTTTGCTATTATTACAATACAATTATATGCCTCACCATAACTACATCTTAACCATAAAATTGTAGATACGCTTAACATCTATTAGTTATATAAATAATAATCAGTAAGTCATTAAAAATCAATCCACCGTTTTAACTTTAATAGAATTGATTTGTTTTATTATATCATCTTTATATATTTCTAATTTCCTACTAAATCCTTAATTCATAAAAAAATCAGTCATATTTCAGACTGAATTATATATCTAAAGTTTGGATAGTTCAAACTGATTCACAAGTGGTGCGAGTAGGAAAGTTATTTCAAACTTTTTTCGCAAAAGTAAGTCGTTGCAATAATCGCATCAACTTCTAATAATATAATACCATAAATATTATTAATTTAAAATATAATTTTAATGAATGTTTTAAAAGATAGAAAA
>JAQXOT010000021.1 GCA_029099845.1 bacterium | reverse complement strand
ATTTGGAGATACAGAACCTATCACTAATGGAAAACTTAGATGTAGGAAAAATAAAAATTGTAAGTTAGCAGAAGTTAAGCAAATTAGAATACACGATTTTAGACATAGTTGTGCATCACTTTTAATAAATAGTGGTGCAACAATAAATGTAGTTGCTAAATTTTTAGGACATACAAAAATAGATGAGACATTAAACACATATTCTCACCTATTTAAAAATCAAATGAATGAAATTGTAAGCATAATCGACAAACTAAATTAAAATGGGTACCTATTTGGGTACCTAATACATATATCAAATGGCATAAAGCCCTTATAAACAAAGTATCCCGCCATTTCTGACGGGATTTCAGGGGGTTCGGTTGAATATACTCTCACATATAAAGTGAGATATATCGGCGTGATATACATCACGCATCTTAATCATATAAGATATTTAAGGAATTGTCAATTAAATACCAAAAAATATTTTTATTTTACATCAAATAAATTTTTTTCATATACCATACTTAATTCACTTAACTTTAGACTCTTAATAAAACCAAGTATATCTTCTTCACCATTTAATACACTAAATTCTATTTTTTTAATTTTTAGCTTCCTACCATAATTACAAACTTCATTATAAAGTTTTGTTCCTATTCCTCTTCTTCTATATTCCTCTTTTACATAAATATTTTCAATATTTAAATAACTTCTGTTTTTTAAATATCTCTCATTATTAACAAAATTAATTCTAAATAATATAAACCCAACTATTTGTTCAGAAACCTCATACACGTAGCAATTTTCTCCACTTGCCCTATTACAGTAATTATAAAATTCACCTTCCGTAATAAATCTACGCACCTCAAAAATATCAGGCCTAATATTAATTCTTCTTTGCCAAGAACTACTAATTAACGCATTAATAGTTTTTAAATCCTTCATAACAACCAATCTAATTTTTTCACTAGAAGACATTCGCTTAACCACACATAAAGGCACCTTCATATCTTCATCAGTACTCTCTGACAATATTAAAATAGCACTATTATCAAGTTGTTCGCATAATTTAAAACAATCAGCATCAATCTTTACAATATCATCCCCATAATAACCTTTAAATGAAACATAAATGAGTCTTTTACCATCTCCCAAACTAAGATTAATAATTCTTCTATTAGCCTCCTCTAAATTCTTATAAGCACCATTACCAAAAGGAAAAACACCATAAGCATGTGCACCTGAAATATCATTTATTTTTTCAAGCAATGAACTATGCATCAAACAATCTAACGAAGTCCTAGGAACCGTTAAACTAAAAAAATAATGTTCCTTTAAAAAACTATCACTAGCAAGTTCTTTTTGAAACTTTTCCAAAGTTAAAGAATCATACGATAATACTATCAAATTTTTATAATTCTCTTCTTCTAAAAAATCATTAAGTCGACTAAGAGAACTTAAATCTTGATCAACCCCAAAATATCTAGTAATTGAATTTATAAAATTATCCATATTTTTCTTATGATTATAAACTTTATCCATAAAATCCTCCTTATAAAAATTATATCAAAAAAATAGAATTATTTCTAATTCTATCTTTATCCTTCAGAAATACTATTTATCAATGTTTTCTTTAGCTCATCATTATCAGTATCTTTATTTAATAAATATTCTTTTGAATCTTTTTTTGCTTGCAATAAAATTTTATAGTCTTGTCTTATATTAGCAATCTTAAATGCCATATCTCCACTTTGTTTAGTACCAAATAAATCTCCATGACCACGAAGTTTAAAGTCTTCTTCACTAATTACAAAACCATCGTCTTCTTTTTCCATTATTTTTAATCTTTCTGTATCACTATCACTAATTAAAATACATCTTGATTTAGAAGTTCCTCTACCAACACGTCCTCTTAATTGATGAAGTGTTGATAGGCCAAATCTATCAGCATCAAATATTACCATTGTTGTAGCATTAGGAACATCAACTCCAACTTCTACTACTGTTGTTGAAATAAGTATTTGGATATCATTATCTTTAAACTGTTTCATAATCATATCCTTAGCCCCACTAGCCATTTTACCATGTACAATATCTATCTTATAGTGTTCTCCAAAAGCCAATTTCATTTGATCTTTTAAATTACAAACTGTCGCTAAATCAGAGTTCTCACTATCTTCAATCAGTGGCGCAATAACATAAACCTGATGTCCTTTTTTTAACTCTTCATACATCATTCCCAGTACATCTTTAATCTCACTATTTTTCTTTACAATTGTATCAACTTTTTGTCTACCATTTGGTCGTTCTTTAATAGTTGAAACATCCATATCTCCAAAAATAGTTAACGCATAAGTACGTGGAATTGGTGTTGCACTCATATACAATACATCTGGTCTAACTCCCTTATTTTGTAAATTAGCTCTTTGATGGACCCCAAAACGATGTTGCTCATCAGTAATAACTAATCCTAAATTACAATACTCAACTTCTTCTTGAATTAAAGCATGTGTTCCAACTACCATAGAAATATTTCCATCTTTTAATCCTTTATATATTTCTAGCTTATCCTTCTTCGTTGTAGAACCAGTAAGTAGTGCAATCTTAATATCTGTATCTTTTAAAAATGCACATAAATTATTATAATGTTGCATTGCCAATATTTCTGTAGGAGCCATCAAAGCGCTTTGATAACCACTATAATGATTTACTAACATCGCAATAAAAGAAACTATCGTTTTACCACTACCAACATCACCTTGTAATAATCGATTCATTCTATTAGCTGACTTTAAATCATTAATTATTTCATCTACTGCCTTCAACTGATCCCCTGTAAGCTTATAAGGTAAATTATTAATAAAATCATCAATTTTTGCTTGATCAAATTCTCTTACCAACCCATTATTTTTTTTCTTATTTAATAATTTCAAATAATTAATTTTAAACATAAAAACAAACAATTCTTCATATTTAAGTCTTATTGTTACTTCTTTTAATTTTTCCATCGTAGAAGGATTATGAATAATATTAAGTGCTGTTTTCTTATTTACAAAATTATATTTTTCTAAATAAATACTTGGAATATAATCCTTAATTTCTTTACCATACATAAGTAAAGCCATATTAATATAAGTAGATAAATTTTTATTAGTAAGTCCACTGGTAGAATGATATACCGGTTCAATTTTAGCTTTACTCATTAAAGTTTCCATTTTTATATCCGATGCCGTAATAACATTTTTAGTTTTATCTAATTTACCTATAACTGTAATTCCTGTTCCAACAGTAAGCTGTGTTTTTAAAAATGCTCTATTAAAAATAGACACTCCTACCACTCCAGATTGTGTAACTAATCTAAAGTTCATCTTATTAAGTCCCGCCTTAAATCTCATAAGTATAGGGACACTTTCTACTTTTCCATCTATAATAATCTTTCCGCCATCGATAACTTCTGCTAAATCATTTCTTTCCAAAACTTCATAACGAAAAGGATAATGTGTAACTAAATCATCGACCGTATAAATATTAATTTTATTTAACAAAGAAAGAGCCTTAGGTCCAACCCCTTTAACGTCTTTTAATTCCATCACTAATACCACTTCCTTCTTGGCATATTATAGCACATTTTTGAAAATTTTCCTATAATTAATTTTTGATAAATGTAAAATATCTTTAAAAAAATTAAACAAAAAAAATACCTTTAATTAAATAAAAAAATAAAGAAAAATATTAATTAAAAATATATAATCTAAAAAAATTAAAATAACTATAATAAGAAAATTAGCTATAACCTATCACTATAAATTATCTATAATATTTATTAAAATCTAAGAACTTCTATACTCTCTCAACATATAATTAATTTTCAATATAAAATAAATATTTAGTATTTATAAAATATAGTCTTATTTTATATTATCTTTTAAATAAAAGTTTTAATTTTTTTAACATTTTTATTGACAAAACTAGTTTCTTAGATTAGTATAGTAATCACCAATTCGGAATTAGGCGAATTGGTCGCTAGTATCACACTAGCCAACCCCTTTTTATTCTTTTTGGAAGCTACCCCAGGGGGTGTAGCTTCTTAGATAAAAATTAAGAAGACGTTTGCCGACGTCTTCTTTTTTTATATTATTTATTCATCATTTTCTAGTGATTTATAATAGTCATATCGCATTTTAGCGTTTTCTTTATTCTGATCTAATAATTCTTTATGATTTTTTGAAATTTTAGCAAGTGATCTATATCGATCTTCTCCCAAAATAAATTCTTCATACTTAGAAAAATCTGCTTTACTATCCAACTTAAATTCTGCTGTTGTAGGATTGTAATGGAACAAAGGAAAATATCCTGATTCAGTTGCCATTTTTTCTTCAAGTATACTATTTTTCATACCTTTTAAAATTCCTTGGGCAATACATGGTGCATAAGCAATAACAATAGATGGTCCATCATAGCTTTCTGCTTCTTTCAAAACTTTGATTGCTTGATTAGGATTGGCTCCCAAAGAAATTGTGCCAACATAAACATGTGGATAAGTAAGGGCTATTTTTGCCAAATCTTTCTTAGCCGTTTCTTTACCAACAGAGGCAAATTTAGCAACTGCTCCAACTCTCGTAGACTTTGAAGATTGTCCACCAGTATTAGAATAAACTTCTGTATCTAAAACTAATATATTTATGTTTTCTTTATTAGCTAACACATGATCAATTCCATTATAACCAATATCATATGCCCAACCATCGCCACCAACTAACCACACAGAGCGCGGAGACACAAACTTCTTAAGTTTAAGTAACTCTGGAATTTTTGTTTCATCAATTACTGAAAGTAAATCTTTAGCCGTTGTCTCATTAATATCTTCAACATAAGCATTATAAATATCTTGTTCACTCTTTTTAACATCTTTAATATTATTTTTTATTAAAGTTACAATACGATTTTTCATCGTCAAATCTGCAATTTTCATACCAAAACCAAATTCTGCATTATCCTCAAACAATGAATTAGCCCAAGCAACAGAATAAGGCATAGATGGCATTGAAGCTCCATATATAGAAGAGCAACCTGTAGCATTAGCAATCATCATATGATCTCCAAAAAGCTGTGTTAAAAGTTTCAAATATGCAGTTTCTCCGCAACCAGCACAAGCTCCAGAAAATTCAAACTTTGGCTTTCTAAACTGACTACCTTTAACTGTAGAAGTTGACATTACATCTTCTTTTTCACTAACTTCATTAAATAAATACTTATACTCTTCCTCTTTTTTATCTTTTAATAATTCTTCTTTAGCTTTCATTATAATAGCCTTAGCACCCTTTTTACCAGGACAAATTTCACTACATAATCCACACCCAGTACAATCAGGTAAACTAACACCAATCGTAAATTTATAATCACAATCTTTAATATTTGGTGATATTAAATTTCTACTAACAGCATCAGGAGCATCCATTTGTTCTTTATCATTAAGTAAAAATGGTCTAATAACAGCATGTGGGCAAACTAATGAACATAAATTACAAGAAATACAATTTTCAGCATTATAACAAGGTACAATATCAGAAACATCCCTCTTATCTAAACGTGCCGTTCCCACTTCATAAGTACCATCAGCCATTTTAATAAAACTACTTACCGGAAGACTATCACCTTCCATACTATCAACAATTTCAAAAAAGCTCTTCTTTTTACTATATGGCTCAACATAATCAACATTAGGAATTTTTATTGGAATTAAACTTTTCAAACTAGCATCAATAGCTTTAA
This sequence comes from bacterium, assembly GCA_029099845.1. Taxonomy (GTDB): domain Bacteria; phylum Bacillota_I; class Bacilli_A; order RF39; family UBA660; genus CAG-877. The sequence goes on along the minus strand of JAQXOT010000021.1, from coordinate 24,004 downwards.
TATTTTTATTGATTAAGTCGCCACCCTTATTAGCAAACTTAACCGCTAAATTCTCTTTTATTTTATTAACCGCAAAATCAAAATCAATAATTTTTCCTAACTTAAAAATCAAAGTTTCCATAATTGCACTAATTTTACCATCTAAACCATTATCTTTAGCAATTTTTGATGCATCGATAATAAAAATTTTAACATTACGTTCCTGTAATATTTTTTTATCATGACTACTCATACTAGCTAAAACTTCATCTGGACTTTTTGCTGTATTAAGTACAAATATACCTTTTGGTTTAATTCTATCAATCATTCGCAATTTTTTTAAATATGAATCTTTCGTACAAACAATTAAACTGGCCTTTTCAACATAATAAGTAGATTCAATAGGCTTTTTCCCAAAACGTAAATTAGATATTGTAACTCCACCTGATTTTTTAGAATCATATTGAAAATATCCCTGAACATAAGCATTAGTATAAGTACCAGTAATCTTCATTAAATCTTTAGAAGCACTAACCATTCCATCACTACCGAAGCCATATACTAAAAATTCAATATTAGAACTAGGAAGCATAAATTTCTTATCATATGGAATAGATAGTCTTGTTACATCATCTAAAATTCCTAAAGTGAAATTATTATGCATCTCTCTCGTGTCCATATAATCAAATAATCCCTTAATCATCGCTGGAGTTGTATTCTTACTAGCTAAACCATATCTACCACCAAATACCAAAACTTTAGCATCAATTTCTTTAATAGTTGCTGCAACATCTAAATATAAAGGTTCCCCACTAGTTCCTGCTTCCTTTGTTCGATCAAGAACCACTATTTTTTTTACAGATTTAGGCAAAGCTTTTAAAAAGTACTTAGCGCTAAACGGTCTATATAAATGTACTTCAATTAAACCAACATTTTCTTTTTTTTCATTTACTAGATATTCAACAGTTTCTTTAATAGTTTCACAAATAGACCCCATTGCTACAATAACCTTTGTTGCCATCTTACTTCCATAATAATTAAATGGTTGATAATTCGCACCCGTTATTTTATTAATTTCACTCATATAATCATTGACAATTTCTACAACTTTATCATAATACTTATTTCTTGCTTCTGTTGCTTGAAAATAAATATCTTCATTTTGAGCAGTACCTCTAATAACTGGATTATCAATATTCAAAGCTCGCTCTCTAAAATCATTAAGTGCTTTTTCATCAATTAAGTTTTTTAACTTATCTGTATCAATAACTTCTACTTTTTGTAATTCATGACTTGTTCTAAAGCCATCAAAAAAGTTAATAAAAGGAACTCTTCCTTTAATTGCCGATAAATGTGCAACACCAGTTAAATCCATAACTTGCTGAACTGAAGAAGAAGCAAGCATAGCAAATCCTGTAGATCTTGCCGCATAAATATCTTGATGATCTCCAAAAATTGACAATGCATGTGTTGCTAAAGACCTTGCCGCAACGTTAATTACACAAGGTAATAACTGACCAGCAATTTTATACATATTAGGAATCATCAGCAATAATCCTTGACTAGCCGTATAAGTAGTCGTTAAGCACCCAGCTTGTAGTGAGCCATGAACCATCCCTGCTGCACCCGCTTCTGATTCCATTTCTACAACCTTAACCGGAGTACCAAAATAGTTAAGTTTTCCTTCATTACTCCACTTGTCAGTAAGTTCAGCCATTGGTGATGCTGGAGTAATTGGATAAATACCCGCAACTTCTGTAAAATTATAAGAAACATAACTACAAGCTTCATTACCATCCATTATTTTCTTCATGTTTATCATCCTCCACTAAAACTATTATATATCAAATACTTTTAAAAAAAAAGAATTTCAACTAAAAGTACTATTAGCTAATTTATATATCTAGCATACTGCTCTACTGTAGTTGAACCATTCAATGCTATTCTTGGTATCTTAAATTTATCAATCCCTTTAGTCACTTTTCTTTGACCACCGATAAATCCCAACTCAAAGCCAGCCTCTTTAACAACACTAATTGCATAATCATTGTATTCATAAAAAGGAAAGCAAAAAGCCTTTGTTTGATCAAGCACTTCTCTACTCATCTTTAAATCATTAACTAAACTAGCCCTATCACCACACTTTAACGGACTTCCTTGTCCCAAAGGACATACTCCTGTCGTATGTAAATTATGTGTATGACTAGCAAGTTCCATATAAGGAGAAGCAAATTTTTCCTTATCATACCAAGAACTAATTAAAAATAATGTTGCATTAACTTGATATTCCTCAAGTAAAGGTATAAATTTTTCTGCTCTTGCTCCATCATCAATACTAACCAAGACACTCTTCTCTGGTAACCTAATTTTCCCATCAATAAATTTACCTAACTCTGTCGTATTTAAAGTAAAAAAATTATTTTCCCGTAAATAATTAAAATGTGCCCTAATTTGTTCTTCACTATGGCAAATACTTTCTTGACAACTATTATCCCCAGCTAAATAAATAAAATGATAAACTGTAACTGGAATACTCCTCGATTCTATTAAAGTAGTATTTTCTTTCTCATAAACACTAAGAACATCATCAAGTTTAATAAAATATTCTTCATCATTATATTCAATATAATAACCAGCACTATCTTTTTCAATAATTGGTGTATCTAAACTAAAATAAAGCTCATAAATTAATTCATCCCCCTGATACAAATTAACCTTATCTAAAGTAACAACATTTTCATTAAAAGGCAAATAATTTTTATATCTAGTATCTTTTAAAGACAAACTATCGACCTTAGAAACATCCTGATATCTAACATAATATCCAAGTTCTTCAATATAAAAATACTTGGTATCATAATCTATTTTTATTGGTGCTAATGTATACTCCTTTTCTTTATTAACCTTAAGCTTTTCTACATACTTATCTTCTACTTTTTCATACAAAATACTTCCTGGTTTAACTTTCACATATTGACTATAACTATTATTAATCTTATTTATTAATTGCTCTAAATTTCTAGCCTCTTCTTCTTTTAACATTACTGTCTTATTATACTCCAAATACCAAATAGCTAAAAAACATAAAACTAATAAAACCGAACAAATTAAAATATATTTAACTCTTTTTTTAAATTTTCTTTTCTGCTTAGTCACAAATATCACACCCTACTTTAATTTTAATATTTTTTAATATTAATGTCTACCAAAATTAACATACAAAAAACTTCCTTAAAGGAAGCTTTATAATAAATATAAATTAATATCCAGCGTAATTCCAACAACTACTTATGGTAAACGAATCATCTAATAATCTCATAACTAAATTAATAATTACTGGCAACAAAAATAGCATCACGATCGCAATTAACCAATTAGTAATTAACTTTTTATATTTTTTTTCTTCTGGATTAGACATTAACTTAATTAAACTAATCACAATCGAAATAATTCCAACAATTGGTCCTACCAGTTGAATCAAATTTAAAATAGATTTCATAAGTCCTAAAACTCTCGCTAAGACTGGATCTCCACATTGATTAACTATTGTTAACAACTTCACAATTATCACTCCCAATAAACTTTATCTAAATAAATTTTAACATATTTAAAGCATTTAACCAACAACTTTTAACTTATTGTTTTACAACCCAAAATGTTGACATATCTCTTAAGCCATAGCGTCCACCAGCGACTGGTGTATTAATGATTTCATTATTAATAACAAGTTCTGTAGAAGATCCACCATCTAAATTAGCAGCATTATAAGCACCATAGTTTTCCATTATTTCTGTTAAATCTCGCATACTTGCTCCAATACTAGTAGGAATTCTTCCATTAATAACAAGCATTAAAACAATACCATCTTTTCTTTGCCCAATAGCAGTTCGTGGAGCAATACCCCAACCACCATTACCATTTATAAAGGAACTTTTGCCGTTAACTATCAAATATGGCCCAAACTCTACTGCATCACGGCATCCCATATTTATAGCCTCTTCTTTACTCATTTTACTCAAAACCAATTTATTTTCATAAGTAAAGCAAATAAATCCCCCACCCATTCTGGCATCATCATAATCACTAACAACTTTACCATTAGAAATTACTGTCCCATGTGGCAAAGCCCCATTAGAATTCCAGTCAGGATCATAAAATCCTCCAGCATTCATCGCAATAATTGCATTTTCACGACTAGAAACAGTTAAAATATCTTCTCCTCTAACCCCAAGATACTTAGTTGTTGCAATAGATATCTTTGAAGGATCATATAATACTACTAAATAGCCTTGATAAGATGCTCCCTTTACTTCAATTAATTTATATAAATCATTACCTGGATCTTTAGTTAAAACTGCTTTCTCATATTCATTTTTATAGATTGTTTTTGCTGTATATTTTTTTAATTGTACTAAATCCGGATTAGTAGCTTCTGAAACTTCTTCTACTGTATTACTACCCAATACCTTTTGAATTGTCTCATCACTATAAAACCAAGTAGCCAAATACTGATGATTCATCGTTGTCATAGCACTAGTGATCCAAAAATTTCTAAATCCTGCCCAAGGCCCATAAAAAACAAAAAGAAATGCAGCAATTCCTAAGACAAAAAAACCACTACCAAATATCACTAATTTCTTTTTCAAAGACCACTTTTTCTTCTCCATAACTACTCTTCCTTACCTTCATATTTTTTATCATTATTATAATCAATATATTTCTTATCCGTTTTATATTCTTCTAACAAATCAGTTTGTCCATTTCCTTTTTGATAATTATTATACTGCACTATATTATCATTATAAAGCTGAACATCAGATAAAAAAGCATTAACAATTTGTTCATAAACACTACCAAAACTCTTACACTCACTATTAACATTACTATCTGGGAAATATATTGTTCCACATAAATTTTCAAGTTCCAAAGCTGCTTTCGTAACCTTATCAACAACTCCTTCATATTCAGCAAGTGTTTCTTTTACTGTAACATCAGTAGTTGCCATTGTATCATAATAAATATTTTCAAAAACTCCTAAATATAATGAATTACGAATATCATTAAACTCATCAACTGCACTACTAAAATTTTTATACTCAAGAGAAACATCATCCATTCGTAACAAAGTAGCTGCTTGATCTTTTTTTAATCCATAAACAAAATTAATTCCTACCCCAACACCAATAGATATAATTCCAAATATTGTTAATACTAAAACTGCTTTCTTTTTCATCTAAATCACCTAATTTACAATATACCAAATTTTTTTATTTTTGTATACGAAAAAAGATTATATGTCTAAACTTTACATAAAATCTTTCTCTGTTTCTTTAACTATATATATTGGTCTTTTCTTAACTTCTAAATAAGTCTTTGATAAATACATTCCAATTACTCCCAAAAAGAATAACTGAACACCACCCATAAATATAATAATACAAGCAAGCGATGGCCAACCACTAACTGGATCTCCTAAAAATAAAGTCTTAATAATAATTACTAATATAGCAATGAAAGCAATTAAACAAAAAATAATTCCTAAAAATGCCGATATTACTAAAGGTGTTGTAGAAAAAGCTACAATTCCTTCGAGTGCATACTTAAATAACTTAATAAAATTAAATTTAGATTTCCCGGCAACTCTATCCGGAGCCTGATAATTAATCCATTTTGTATCAAAACCTACAAAACTAAATATTCCCTTAGTATAACGATTATACTCGCCCATATCAACAATTGCTTGAACCATTTTTCTCTTCATCAAACGAAAATCTCTCGCTCCCGGTACTTGAGGCGTCGATGAGATTAAGCTAATTAACTTATACCAGCATTTAGTGAAAAACTTTCTAAGAACTGAATAATCGTCATGACTACTAGTATATAAAGCAACACAATCATATCCTTCATCAACAATACCATGATACATAGAAATAAGCATACTAGGAGGATCTTGCATATCTGCATCCATTATTGCAACATAATCACCCGTAGCCGAAGAAAGTCCTGCATACATTCCGGCCTCTTTCCCAAAATTTCTTGAAAAAGAAATGTACCGAGCTCTTTTATCCTTCTTCGCTAATTTTCTTAAAATTTTCAAAGTATTATCCGAACTACCATCATTAATAAATAAAAATTCAAATAATACATCTTTTAACTCTGCAGCTACTTTATTAATTTCTTTATAAAAAATTGGCAAAGACTCTTCCTCATTATAACATGGAACTACAATCGATATTTTTTCCTGACTTTTTTTCATAAATCCCCCACTATTTATTATCCTTAAATACAAATAGTTTACTAAATACATAATTAACAATAATTACAATAACATTCATAAGTACTTTTGAAATCATTTTACTCATATGGAAAACATTCAAACAAATAAATAATCCTCCCATATCAACACCTAAAGACAAAATCCTAAAAAAGAAAAATGAACACAATTCTTTAACAAAGATTTTAAACTTCATATCTTTAGAATTAAATACAAATAACTTATTCGTTATAAATGCAAATATTACCGAGTTAAACCACGCTATAAAATTAGCCACATAAGTATTTAATCCTACCTTATCTAACATATAAAAGCTAGCTATATTAACAAGAGTTGTTAATACACCAAAAAAACCATACCATAAAATTTCTTTTATTTTATTATACCAAGAAATATGATTATCTTCTTCAATATAATCATCTATTAATTTAATCATATTATCCGTATTACTCTTAAATTCTTTTGGTTTAAAATTTTTAGCTTTATCTAATAGTTTTCCTAACTTATCAAAATCTCTAAGCTCTAAAATATAACCACTATCAGCAAATTCTTTAATAATTTGCTTTTGATGGTCATTAGTATGTTCCTTATATTTCTTAAGCCTTGCTGCCGCAATAACTACTTTACCTTTTTTGATACCGGTTAATATAGAACCAACTCCACCATGAGTAATAATTATACGTGCTTTATTTACAAGTTGCTCTAATTTTTCTGGTGAAACTAAATCAAATATTTCCATATTATCTGATTTATAATTAGTATATCCTGCTTGAACAATTACTTTTTCTTTAATTGTTCCTTTATTAATTTCTTTATCTATTTGTTTTAATAATCTATCAAAACTCTTATCTTGTGTTCCTAACGTAACTAATATCATTAGAAAATCCACCCCCAAAAAGTAGCATCAGGATAAAGTTTTTTCATACTTTCCCATTGTACAATAAACTTATCGGCTATAGGATATAAAAGCTTACCAGTGACTGTTTTAGTTGTAACGTTAGCAAAACTTTCAATATAAATTATTCTACTACCAAATATTTTTCCAATACAACACATTGGTCCTGCCGTATGAGCACCCGTTGTAATAATATAGTCTGGATGTACTTTTAAATAAATAAATAAACTCTTAAAGCAATTATAAATTAACTTAAATGGATAAGTAAGCATATGATCCTTCGTACCAAATACTAAAAAACTAACTCGATTATTATATTTATCTTTCAAATTTAAATTAGATTTAGTTTTTTCCGTAACAATATGATAATCATATTTATCAAATAATTTCTTCAACTGCATCATTTCATTTAAATGACCACCCGTAGAAGAAATAAACATAACATTCTTTTTCATCAATACCACTCACTTTTCTAATATATCAAACCATTGTTCTTTAACAACATCGCCAGCAAATTTTTTTACACTTTTTCTACCAGCAGCCCCAATTTTCTTTCTCGCCTCTTTATCCATCATTAAATCTTCAATTTTTTTAATCATTGCCCCCATATTTCGATTTTTAATTAAATAGCCATTCATTCCACTATTAATTAATTCTTTAGCTCCCTCTGCTGAATCAAACGCAACACATGGTAGACCATGCGACATTGCTTCTATTAAAACAATGCCAAACGACTCAGTGTATGAAGTCATAACATAAATTGATGATTTATGCAAAAGCTTATCAATATAATCTTTTCCCTGAAAACCATGTAATGTAACAAAATCATTCAAATGGTGTGTACTAATGTACTCTTCCAAGATAGATCTTTGATCTCCATCTCCAATAATATCAAGATGCCAATCTGAATGTTTTTTTACCAAAACACTAAAAATACGTAATAAATCTAAATAGCCTTTTTCACTAGATAATCGACCAACTGATATCAGTCTTTTCTCATTCAGTGAAGCACTAGTTTTAGGAATACTATCAAGTATATTAGGGATAAATACACACTTACACTGTGAAGTACGCAACTCTTTTTTATAATATTTTCTTAATGCATCAGAAACCAAAACTAAATAATCCAAATGAATAGCTGATCTAACAACACCATGAGCATAATTATAATCACCATGATAATGATTATGCTCCCAACCTATTTTTAAAATACTATCAGCACCATACTCACCCAACCACTCATTAAATATATCCCTTGTCGAAATAATAATATCAGCATCACTATTCTTGATATAATCAATCATAGTCTTCTTGCGTAAATGTAAAATCTTAAGCGAACGTAGCCCTTCTTTAAATGCCGTAATAAAATGTCCTCCCTTAATTGCCGAAGTAACCTCATTTCTATTAGGTTTATAATCAGGTACTAAATATTTAATCGTAACTTCATCATTAAGAGCAAATGCAGGTTTTTCATAAAGTTTATAAGTACAAATAATTTCTACCTTATATTTACTACATAATAAGTTAGCCAAAGCACAAATCGATTTTTCAATACCACCATAACCTAAATGTAAAGATAAAATTGCGACTTTTTTCATAACTTCACCACCTAAGTCTATTATAACAAATAAAGAAAGAAAAAACATAAGTTTCCTTATGTTTTAATAATAATTTAAATTATTGAACAGACTCAACGATTGGTTCCATCACTGGAGTTGCTACATTTTGCATCTCAGCTTGACCACCAGGCATTTGATTAACTGCTGGCATTGTGCCAACTGGAGCTGCAACTGGAGTTCCCATAATTGGCATTGATTGAGTATTTTCTAAAGGATTTGCTCCTCCATAAATTTGATGAGCTGTATTTTGACCAAAATTTAAATCTGAAACTACTGGACTAGCGCCACCATAAATGACTGGTTGTGGAGTTTGAACCTCTTGTACTACTGGATTAACAGCAACTGTACTTACATCAGTAGCAACAGGTTGCGCAAAAGTATTAGTTGTAAATTCTGGTGTTACACTTTCAACTACTGGTTGAGCATAAGGAATAGCTTCAGTTCCATAACCTACTGGGTTTACTGTACTTGCTGGAACAGTAGGAACTTCTTGTACCATTGGAATAGCCTCAACAACAGGAGCTGCCATAACCTCTGAGGCTGGAGCAAAAGTTGCTGGCTCAACAATTGGAGCAACTGGCGCAACTGGTACTGCCTCAGCAACTGGATTTACAGGAGCAGCAGGTGCTGGTTCTACAATTGGAACAGCTGAAACCACTGGTGCAGGTTCAACAATTGGGGCTTGATAAGTAGTAGGCATAGCTTCAACAACTGGTACAGTAGGAACGGTTGGTAAAGTTTCAACCATTGGACTAGCTGGAACTGTCTGATTATATACATTAGAAGCCTCTACCATAGGAATTGCTTGAGGAACAGCTTGTGGCGCTGGCATCACTGGTTCAACAACCGGATTAACTGGTGCTACTGGAGCAACCATAGGATCAGCTACAGGCATAACTGGTGGAACAGTTAAATTTTCAACTGCAGGATTAACAGGTTGTGGTGCTTGAACGCTAGGTGTAGCTTGAAGACCAACATCTTGTTGTGGCACTGTATTAATAGCTCCCATACCATTTGCAACTGGTTGTTGTTGACTAACAGCATCCATACCTGGTGCAACTGCATTATTATTAATATTATTATTACTATTGTTATTGTTTTGTTCTGCTATTGCCTGCTTTTTCTTCTCTTTTTTACCCTTTGAAGAAGAAACAATTAAAACAATTATTGCTACTACTAACAATAACACTCCCGCGGAAATAAACATTCCTGGGACTGTCAAAAACCAACTTAAATCAAATTCACTCATAAGATCTAACTCCCTTTATTCTAATCTATACATATCATAACAAAAAAAATTTACTAATGCAAACCTTTTATTAAATATAAGAAAATTTTACATTGTAAATTCTGTCCAATATCCCATTTTTGGTGGATTAAGTCTAAATTCTAATCTCTCTTTAGTTATCGGATGAAAAAACGCTAATTTATAAGCATAAAGGGCTAATTGACTTTTATCAAACATCCCATACCTTTGATCCCCACACAAACTATGCCCCCTTGATGCAAACTGGACACGAATTTGATGATGTCTACCAGTTTCAAGTTTTATGTCAACCAAACTATGATTTGTTTTTTTATTGACGTCTAAAACTGTATAATTTAAAATAGCTTCTTTTCCCTCATTAGAAACAATCGTCTTACCATCACTACACTTTTCTAATTTATCAACCAATACTCCCGACTTTTTATCCATAACACCATTAATAACAGCCAAATATCTCTTTTCAAAACCATGTTCAATTTGTTGTTTATTAAGTCTACTAGCCGCCTTAGAAGACCTCGCAAAAACCATAATTCCCCCAACTGGTCTATCTAACCGATGAATAAGTCCAATATAAACATTACCAGGTTTATTATATTTTTCTTTCACATATTGTTTAACCATCGTAAGTAAATCTAAATCCCCTGTAGCATCACTTTGACTAAGTATATTTATAGGTTTTTCAACTACAATAATATGATTATCCTCATATAAAACATTTAACTTACTCATTACTTTCCCATCTTCCATAAATACCACAAGGTAATATTAATTTTTCGTTAGTAATAGGAAGCCCAACCTCACCACAACTAATTTTACCAACATATTTCTTATTAACAGTAAGCTGTAAAATATTAAAAAGTACCATTGAAGAAAGCCCCGTTGTATAAGAATTAATCAAGAAAAACAAAGGATTATCACTCAATATTTCTGTACAAATATTAACTAAATAATTTAAATTTTTCTCAATATCCCACACTTCTCCATTAGCCCCTCTACCATAACTTGGTGGATCCATAATAATAGCATCATACTTATTACCACGTCTAATTTCCCTTTGTACAAATTTGACAACATCATCAACCAAATATCGAATTTCACTATTTTCATACCCACTAGCTTTAACATTCTCACGACACCAATCAATCATACCTCTCGAAGAATCAACATGTGTAACACTTGCTCCAGCGCTAAGACAAGCAACACTTGCTCCACCAGTATAAGCAAATAAATTTAAAACCTTTATTTTTCTACCAGCATTCTTAATTTTATCTATCATAAAATTCCAATTAACAGCTTGCTCTGGAAATAAACCTGTATGTTTAAAACCCATTTGCTTAATATTAAATGTCATATCTTTATACTTAATTTGCCAAAAAGCCGGAACATTTCTTAAATTTTCCCAATGTCCACCACCTTTATTACTTCGATAATAAACAGCATCAATTTGATTATGATATTTTTCTAATAAATCTCCATTATCCCAAACAATTTGTGGATCCGGTCTAAGTAAATATATCTTACCCCATCTTTCCAACTTTTGTCCTCGTGAAGCATCAATAATTTCATAATCTTTAAAATCATTAACAACTAACATTTAAAACTCCCCTTACTAATTAACTGTAAATATTTTTCCATAATCTGTAATCAAAGTAGTGCCATTATATGCTACTATTCTATCTAAATACAATTCAAGTTCTGTATCTTCACGCATTTGATATTGACAAATAACATCAGCGTATTTATTACACTCATCACTATTAGATGCAATATTTCGATGAATAGTTGTATTTGTCCTAATATAATTTCCTTTAGCATCAGCTGAATAATTAAAATCAAGAATTATACCATAAACACCCTTACTATAAAATATTTCACTACTACGTAAAACATAAGGTTGATTATATTCACTCCTAGTAATTACCATCTTATAAACATTACCATCTCTTTTTAAAACATAATAAATTCCTGAATTTTGATCAACCGTTATTGCCTTAATAACATCAGGATCTTTAAAAATAATTTGATACACTTGATAAGAATTATCATCAGTAGGTACTTCCGAAAAAGCCGCTAAATTACCATTACTAGAAAAATAATAAAGTTTATTATCATCAGCCTTAATTATTTTATCATCCAATATAGCAACAACTTTTTTCGTAAAATCAGCTTGCTTGCAACTTTCTCCATTAGCAAAAGGCATATCCAAAGAAACATCGTATATAATACCAGACTCTGTTATTATTTGTGAACCATTATAATACCAAATCTTTGCATATGTAGTATCCTCTTCATCCTTAGGTAAAAACTCACTACAAGTAAATTCCGTTTCGCTTACTGTAAAACCAGCATGCCTAATTTCCCTAGTAATTTCCCCATTTTTACAGCCAGTAGCTAAAAAAAACATTAAAAATATAACTACAAAATAACCAATCTTTTTCTTCATAAAACATCCTACCTTTACGATAAAAATATACCACAGATTAATTATTTTGAAAACAAAGATTTTTATAGTTTACAAAACTTTTGCAACTCTAAATAAATATAATAAATATCACCAGCATTATCTTTATCATATAAATTAATTACCTCTAAAGAATTCTTACCCTTATCAAATAATTTCTCAATCTTCTTAGAAGCACTAATAATACTCTCATAATCATTTATATATTTCTTTGACATAATCTGCATAATTCCTAATTTTCTAGGCTTATTATTAAATTTAAATAAAATATTATCCCACTTTCTAAAAAATTTAGGTCTTTTATAATTATTGAATATCATAATCGCATAAAAAACTAATCTTCCATCTTCTAAAGTAATTGGAATATCTTCCCCATAAGCTAATTTTAACTTAGTAAAAGATAACACAATACTTTCTTTAGAAATAGCTATTTCTTTCTTAGAAACACTACTATTATCCCTCTTTTTAAAAAATTCATACAAATACAAAAATATAAAAAACCAAACAACTACTTTTAAACTATCACCAGCTAAAAATACATCACTAACTTTATTTATTAATTCCTGATTAATAAAAAACGCTAAAATAATTTTTAACATATAAAATAAAACGTATCTATCTTCTTTATTAAAGAAATCTTTATCCAAAAAATAATTTATATAAATCAACTGACAAAATAACTCAACAACCATAATCATAAATATATTTTCATTAAAAGAATAAATCCCAAGTCGAGAGAAAATTCCCGCAACAATAAGCATATAAATTATCGAAAAAATAATATTTTGACCTTTAGTAAGATTATATTTATCCTCAGCATAAATCATAAATACAAATAATAAAATTCCAAAAATAATATATCCAATCCACATCATAATAACACCTCTAAAATTACTGCTTATTATAATGCTAAAAATAAGAATTGTAAAATAAAATCAAACTTTATCACTATTTTCTAACATCTTAATTCGTCTTTTAACAAGTAAAACAACATCAATTGGCGCCTTTATCTTATGAAGTACTATAAGTGCATCCTGTAATTTTACTTTAATAGGTTCATCTTCTAATTTTAAAGCAACATCTAAATAATTATAATTATCAATAGGATTAATCTCAATAAAGCTTTTAATATACTCTTCAATATCTTTTAATAAATAAACCTTCAAATCATATTCATCTAAACACCTTACTCCATAATAACCTAAAACCAGTAATTTAAATTGATCTTCTAATTTCAAAATAATACACCTCTTTTATAAATATAAGTATACTACACAAAAGGAAAAAATATCTACTTCAACAAAACCATATAATATGATAAAATAAAAATGGTGATAATATGAACGATGAAAAAAAGAAAGATTTAAAATTTATCATTATTTTTATTTTAGTTTTAACCATATCTCTTACCTATTTAACCCAAAGTTCCTTAGCTAGATATCGTAAACAAACTAATGTCCAAATAAATACCAATATTGCTAAATGGAATATTGTTGTTAACAAAGAAGATATAACCAATAAAAATATTCTAACTAATCAAATAAGTCCAATCTTCGATGAAAACGAATTTATAAAAGAAGGTTTTATTGCTCCTGGTGCAACTGGATATTGTGACATTGTAATAGATGCTAAAGATGTTGACGTTGACTTTAATTATACTTTAGTAGCTAGTATTCCCTCAACCTCCAGTATTAAAGATTTAAAAGTAACAGAATATACAATTGATCCTACTAACAATTCTGACAAAATAACCTATAATGAAGAAACACCAATAACTGGTTCTATTGAAAAAAATAGTCGTAATAATATTATCAGACTTTATCTAATATGGGAAGAAGAAAATGGAGAAATGAACAACCAGGAAGATACCAAAGTGGCAACTGATGAAAACAGTAAAGCCCTTATAAATATTAATCTAAAATTTGAACAAAAAATAAATTAAAAAGAGCCCATAAGCTCTTTTCTATTATTCTACTTTTTGTGTAACCTTCAACAATGTTTTAAAACTAAAACAAGCTTGACCCGTTTCCTCTCTATAATTTGAACAATTAGCCCCCCAAAAACTATCAGCATCATCCTTTTCTAAGTAATAATTCGTTTTATTTGCTTCAAAATCATCTAAATCAATTTTATCAATCTTACTATATGCATCATTAATAAAATTATAATAAGTAACACTAGAATCATATTTATAATCATTAGTTAATCTATAATAATCTCGCGCCAAAGAATCACTAGTATCAAGTGGCCAATCAATAGTAATTGTAAAGGTCATATTATCTTTTTCTGCTAAATCAATCTTTGTCGTTGCAAAACGAACAGCAAAAGGAAATGTCTCCTGTAAATAAGCTAAAGCTTCATCTTGCGTCATGTCATCTGTCATAACTTCTTCACCAAAAACATTTATTCCATTAATACTATAAGTAAAAGTTCCTCCTACATCACTAGAATTAGTTATATAAATTTCTTTAGTATAAGTAGGCATTCCAGGATATAAATCCGTTGTTTCAACCGCAATATTACTAATAACTTGACTACTATCAGAAAAATTTACATCCCAAGAAACAATATTTGCATTAAGTGTTACATTTGCCTTAGAAATAAAAATAAACCAAGCAAAAGCATTAACTCCAAATACAAAAATAGCCATTAAAAGACTTCTTCTTTTAATTTTTTTTCTATTTTTTTGTAATGAATCATATGTTTTATGCAAATCCTGTTTAGATAATTTCCTCACTATCATCACCATCCAGAGTATCTAATAATTCTAAATTATCACAATTACTATTACTAGTGTTAGTATTACTAGTATTATCAGAAGTATTAGTATTATCAATATTATCTTTTTCTACTTCATCACTAATTAATCTAATTTCATTTTTCTCAACTCTCATATCCATAATAGTATCAGCAATCTCCAAAAATATTACCAAAACAAGTGGACAAAATACTAAGAAGAAAAATCCATATATATTTTTTACTACATGATTTAAAAAATTAATACCAAAGACCTTACCTAATACTTTACCATATATTTGACTACCAGCAATAGAAGGATCCTCATATTCATTATTAACACCTTTTAAATAATATCTAACTTCATTATTCTCATTTTTCTCGATCCTAATAATTCTATGGGTAATAATAATTCCTCTATTAGAATCAGTAGCACCCAAATAAGCAACATCATCACCAACTTTTAAAGTATTAACATCTAATTCTTTAACCAAAATAACATCATTAACCATATATACTGGTTCCATTGATCCTGTCGCAACAGTAAACACCCGATAGCCAAATATACTAGAATTATTAGTAATTCTTTGTACTACTACAAACACCAAATAAGCTATCAATAACACAACAATAATACTCTTTAAAATTCCATATACAATTTGAAAAATCTTATTATCTAATAGCTTACGCACACTATACACCCTCTTTAAATAAGCAAAATGCCTCATCCAAATTCTTAGAATCTTTTTCCATTCTATCTTTATATATTCTTAATATTGCCTTTTTCTTATTGTTATTATTAGCCTTAGCAATCTTAATCCTATCAATAAATATTTCCTTTAACTGATCCTCAGTAAGATCATCTGAAGAATCTAATAAATTAGCAATCAACCGATCAATAACATCGCTAAGTAACTTATCTAAAGAAACACTTACACTATTATCAGACAAAGCTTTATTAGCAATATAAGTCATAAGTATTGCTTGATCATATTCCTTTTTTAAATATCCCTCATCAAAATAATCTTTTTTATCTTTTTCATTCTTATTCTTATTAACATAAGTTTGAATATAATTCCATAATTCTTCAGCTTTCTTAAAATTAGGATTTTTTAAAATTACATTAGTCTTTCTAATTGGTGATCTAACTGGAGAAACATGTAGCCTATTTAAAGTAACCATTAATTCACTACCCATAAAGCCATCAAGTTGAACTTTAATTTTATTAATCCTCTCCTGATAAGTTAAATTATTGTTACTACTAATAGACTTAGTATTTTTATCTAAAGAATTAATAACCAAAGAAAAATTAATATCATCAGTTCCAACCTTAGAATTACCTTCATACTTTAAATTTTTCTTATCGACATAAAAAGAATTCTCACCAGTTGTCGAAACTCGTTCATTAAAAAATACTCTTAAATTATTAATCAAAGTAAAAATAAACCTATTTTCATATGTATCTAAACTTTCTTCCTTATTAATATTAAGTACCTTCGTAGGCTTAACATCACCAGTTTTAGCATTATAATCTTGAATTAAATTAGTATGTTGTGTTAAATGAATAACACTTTCAACCGTAATTTTCTTTGATAATTCAACTTTAACAATTTCTTCCTCATTAATAATAAATCTTTTAGGATTTCGAACTATATTATCTAAATATGGCATCACATCTTCAATAATTTCTAGCCACTCATAATCATACTCATGTAATTCATAGTCTCTTTTAACTAAAAGCGTTGAATTTAGATGATTCATAAAAGAATCATTTTTAAGTTCCTCAAAATCGATTTCAAATGAATCATCCATATACTACTCCTCCTAAACCATCTTTTTAAGTCTTAATAAATATTCCTTACATTCATTAAAGTTTTCTTTTCCAAAACTCTTATCCAAAAATTCGATAAAACCATCCAACTCATCACGAATATAAGCTAAATTTAACTGTTCAAATTTACGTAAAATTTTTCTAGCAATATAATAATCTACTCCGTCAACTTCTCTTCCACCGCACTCAACATATGTTGCCACAAAATCCTTTAATTGTTTAACAATACGATTACCAAAAGCAATTCGGAAGTGTTTAATAACATAATCATCCATTTCATCTATTTTTTTAGCCATTTCACTAGATAATGGATGTTTTTCTTTTGCTTGTTTAAATAAGCCCTCTAAATAAGAACTATTTATATTCATTGCCTCAGTATCAATAGGTTCAAAAACTTGACCTTTATCATTAATATCAATGGGCATAGCACGGTCATAAACTTTATCTGTAACAGCAAAAGTCGAATCATCATTATTAATAGTACCAATATACCACATATTTCCTGGAATCTTCAACTTACCATCAATTAATTTTTTAGGATCCGTATCCCAAACACTTGGGACAAGCTCGATTATCCACTCATCACGTGTAGGCATTTCAAGAATTGATAACATCTCTGCAAAATAATATTCAACACGAGCAATATTCATTTCATCAAGTACAGTAACATATACATCATCATTATAGCCAGCCTCATACATCTTCTTTAATACTTCAGTTTCATTAAACTTTTTAGTAAATTCATTAAAATAGCCAAACAACTCAGTTCGATCACGCCAAGATGGTTGTACAGAAGCAATAATCGCATCTTTTTTTATAAACTTTCCCCACGCATAAGCAAGAGAAGTTTTACCAGTACCAGAAATACCCTGTAAAATAACTAATTTAGTAGCACTTAAAGCTGAAATAAATAATCTAATCATATTAGTCGTATAATAAAGTTTCAACTTTGAGGCAGCAAAATTACGAAACAATTCAACTAGTTCTTCCAAAGTAAACGTATTATTATAAACCTGTACTTTATAATCTTTATACTCTAAATCAATAGCATGCAACTTTGAAAATCTAATATTAGCATCATCTGCATTTTCTAAATCAGCATTTTCATCTTTTTCCGGTTCCTCTTCCTCCAAAACCTCAGTTGAAGAATCCGGCTTAAGACCTAATTGTGACACCTTCATTGCCAAAATCTTTTCTTTTTCTTGAACAAGTTGAGCAACCTGATTATTTAACTGAGCAATTTCATCAAGCATAGATTCTTGCTCTACCAAAGTCTTCCTAAATTTTAAATACTTCCTTATTGCAAAATATAAAAGTAATAAAATAAGTCCCAATAAAACACCAATAACAATAACTGCCAGTATCACTAAAACCCACTCAGAAACCTTCAAATCATTCTTATAAAGTTGAATTAAATAAGCATACTCTGATATATTAAACATCTGAATAACCCCATCGATAAGTCCCTTAAAAATAGTAATTACACCATTAAAAAATACCGACATAAACTCAAATAAAAATCTCGCAAAAGTATCCATACTACTCCTCCTTATTAAACAAAATTCCTTCCAAATTAACACAACTATATTTCATAATTACATCTAAATCTTTTGTTTTATATAAAGAAACAACAACATAATTATAAATATTCCAAGTATCAATATTATTAAGTTTATTACTAACATCATTTATATGTGAAAAATCCTGAATACAAGCTAAAGTAAAGCCATACTTCTTAAACATACTCTGCATACTAATATAACTATTATGTGATATTCCCAGTACTACATATCGTTTAATAAAAGGATTATCAAGCATATCTAATAGATTTAAAACTTCTTTCTTATTATCAAACAAATCATCATCAAGTTCAATAAAATACTTCTGATAGATCTTTTTCCCATAATAAACATCCATAATTAATTGCTTAATAAATTTTTTAATTAATAATTCTACTTTTTGTCTTTTAATTTTATCATCACGATAAACTCTTTCAACTAAAGACTTTTTATAATTATCTTGCAAAACTTTAATATTAGGTACCAAAACAACTTTTACTAAAGATTCTTGGTCTTTATATAATTGATAATCAAGCAAATAATAATTATCAGTCTTCTTAAAAAAATTATTAAGTGTATTATAAGTTTCTTTTAATAAATTCTCTAATCGTAAAACTTTAGTCCCAAGTCGTTCTTTTATTTCTAAACAAAGATTTAATAACTCATTTAATTTTTTAGAAATATCCATATTACTATCAAAACGAGTTCTATCTAAAGTAATTAAAAATAAAACTACCATCAAACTATCATTAATAAAATCACGCTTTAATTCAAATACTTCATTACTATCAATTAACTCATAAATAGATAATTCATCTAACATTTCTAATCTTTTGCCTTCAAGTTCTACTTTTATAACATCATCAGAACTATTCTCTACCCTTGATGTATCAAATATTTTATAGTAATAACAATTAATATAAGTCCATATATATTTTTCCAAAACTTCTTCTAAAAATTCATCATGCGAATGCATAATAACAAGACCATATTTTTTTAGACGACTAGCTTTATAATTCATATAACAATCCATCAAATTATCATTCAAACTAATCATCCCTTTCTACCATAAAAATTATATCACACAAAATTTAATTATAAAAGTTCATTCTGCTAAAACAACTGAGACATCAATAACAGAATCGTTATTGACAATAGGATAAGTATAATTTTTTCCTATATCATACTTATAAAAAACAACTTTCTCACTCGAAGTAGCATCTATTTTAAACGTATATTTATTAACATAACGATAATTATCAATACGAACTGTTTCCTCCGATGCTGCTATTTTATTTAAATAAGACAAATTAGTCATATCCAAAGCCAATATATCATTAGGAACCGTCAGTGTAACTTTAGCTGAATAGCATTTTTCTTTATCTGCTGCACTTAATGCAGTATAACTATCCAAAGATATTAAATCACCAACTGCATAATTTGAAAAAGCTTCTTCCACTTCATAAAAACCAACAGAATTAGTTAAGTTTAAAACTAAATACTTAGAATTCACACTATCCTCAATATTATAAGAAAAATTACTTTTTAAAACACCAACAATATAAGTTGCCGATAAAGTTTTCTCATATGGAGAAACAGACGTAGCATAAGTCTTAATAACCGCTTGCTCTCCACTTTCTAAATTACTTAACGGTGTAACTACAATACTATAAGAATCATTCTTCAAATCTTCTCTAATAATTCCATTTTCCTTACTAACACTACAAACAACATTACTACTACACTCATAAGTAATATTATATTCAATATCAGAATTAGTACTTTTTACCTCATTTTTTTTACTATTAAGATCAATAGTAAGATAATAACTATTAACTCCATCCCAGTTATTAATACTATGAACTTTCCCATTAACATTCAAAACACTACTGTTAAAATAAAATTCCTTTGTTTCCAAAATATAATTCTTCAATATATTTCTTATATATCCAGCATAAGTTACTTCAAAAAGTAAAAACAAAGATAAAAAAATCATTACAATTATACTAGTTTTTTTATGTTCTCTAATAAATTGCATAAGCCACCTCTATTACATAACCTGTTTTGATTTAATTTCAACTTTAATATTTTCTATAGCATTAGCGTAATCCGTATTAGATGCATAAACTTTTGGGAAATAAATAACCAAAGTATAAATATCTGTAATTTTTTCAGAATATTCCATTAAATACTTTCCCTCTGGCTCATAAACATTATACCAAGCTCCATCACTATCTTGAACACTTTTATGTGTAGTAAATAAATTAGTTGCTGAATCATCATCCCAATTTTCGTTTCGATATAAAGCAAATGTCAAAGGCAAATTAGTAGTCGTTGTCACATCAATAGTATACTCAATATCAATATCACTAACTAGTGAATCATTAAAATTAGATACACTAAATTTATAAACATATGGATCAACAGAAGGAACAATCTGATCGGGATTAATATTAAAATTCATTCCCGTATTATCAACTAAATAAATTGCTCGATCAATATTAGCTTTTAATGAAGCCGAAGATTCATAACTAGCATAAGCCATTCCAAATAATTTAAAAGCTAAATATAAACACAATAATATAAAACAGGAAAAAAGAAGAAACCTTTTCTTTTCTTCATAAAATTTAATATTACTAAGTTTTTCTTTCCATGTCTTAATCATATTAATCTCCTGTATAAGAAATTATCTCATCTCCATTATATTGACTAGCCTTAAAATTAATAGTTAAATAATCATCTTCAATCATCACCTGATCATAATCAATATCCATACCATCATCAACCCAACTAACGCCTATCGCAACATTTACAATATTTCCACTACTAATATCATTTAAAGATATAATACCCGTATAAGTATTCTCACCAGTCCTAACTAATTTACCCAAACTATCACTAATAAAGTCCAGTGTTAATACTTTTTGTGGTTCTACTGATTTATCAATAATTTCTATATCATATCTAATCGCAACACCAGTATCTAATGGATCAATATTAACATTAAGTACACCACTAGAACCAGGTGCAACTTTATTTTCTCTAACATGATCAACTACCCATTCTATATTAGAAATATCAACATCTAAAACCTCCGAAGAAGTTACAAGGACATCATTAACTTTAATCTCCCATTTAGCAATTTCCGGTTTAATAGAACCATCAACATTACTCTCATAAATTGTATAAGTTCCCTTAGAGTACAAATAAATAATACAAACTACTACTAAAATTACTATAGACAAAATATTAATAATTTTCTTCTTCATAGTATCATACTCCTATTTTAATTATAGCACATCAAGCTAACCACAACAATAAAAAAGTTTTTTACCAAAAAGATAAAAAACTTTACTATAAAGCTCGAAAAAACATTCCCTCATACATTTATCCAGTAACAACTTCAATATCTCCATACCAGTTTTCTACTGTTCCAGAAACAAAATTAGCATCACTCGCTCCCCCAGTAATTGTTTTCCAATCAAATGCCCGACCAGTTTTATTAACTATCTTAGTAAGTTTAGAATTATATTTACTCCAATTAATTTCTTTTCTAAAGGCATAAACACCAATAGAGGTAACAGTTGATGGAATTGTCACAGTACCAGTAAGATTGCAAAGATCAAAGGCATTACGTCCAATCGTTTTTAAACCCTCTGGAAACTCCACACTCTTCACATATGAATAATAAAAAGCATAAGGTGATATTGTTTTTACTTCGCTAGGAATAACAACATTAGTTCCATAATTTGCATAAGCAAGTATATTAGTATAATCAATACTGCCATCAGTCTTTCTAGCATATACAAATCCCGGGCTTAAAATACCATCACCATTATCTACATAAGAAACATAATTAAGTGCAAAAGCCAAAGAACCAATCTTTTTTACAGTCGATGGGATTCGCAAAGTTCCCTTTAAACTTAAGTATCTCAAAGCACTCGATGCTATTTCTTTTAAAGGAACACCATTTTTTTCTGAAGGAATAACAACATCAGTTCTATTACCTCCAGCATAGCCAACGATTGTACCATAATCTATTCCAGAAGCAGTTCTCTTATATATCCAAGCTTCATCCATGTTTGCTACATTATTAGTATTAAACGCTAATTCTCCAATATATGTTACACTACTTGGAATAGTAAAGGACTCAATCCGATTATTATAAAAGGCTGATCCTTCTATTCTAGTAACAGAATTGGGAATATTTATTTTCCTAATTCCAGAAGCACTAAACGCACTTCCTCGAATTGTTGTTACCGTACTTGGAATAATAACTTCCCAACCCGATAACCCCATAGAAGCAAAAGCTGAAGACTCAATTATTTTTAAAGGAACACCATTAGCTTCTGCAGGAATTCTAAATACTTTATCTGGAAATTCTGATAAATCTCCAATATATCCACGGACTCTAGAATAATCATAACTATCTCCGCTTTTTACATATAAGAATGATGGATTAGGTATTGGATTATCACAATATGCACAAGCACCAAGAGAAGTAACAGAATCAGGTACAACTGCAATAGTTAACGAATTATTTTGAAAAGCACCACTACCGATGGTCTTAAGCCCTTCTTCAATAGTTAAACTATTAAGCTTATTTTTCTTAAACGCTCCAGAATCAATTTTAGTAACACTTTCCGGAATATAAATTGAAGTTAAATTATTATAAGCAAACGCCCTAGAGCCAATATTAGTAACTGTGTCAGGAATAAAAGCAGATGTTAATCCCATGTTATTAAAAGTATATTGATAAATTGATGTAACTGTCTTATTTCCTATTTTAGCAGGAACTACAACATCAGTTCCACATTCTTTATTATAATAAGTAAGCATTATTTCCGTATCAGAAAGATCTTTAAAACTAAAACATTTTTTAGCTTCTTCCCTGCTAATTTCATGTCTAGGTCTAGCTTCTGTCCTATAACCATACTTATCTATAATAATAATTTTCCTTCTTGAACCAATAGGCTGTCTGTTATTAACTCGTTTACTTCCATTATAAACATCTTTTTTATCAACTTCTTTATCCTCGGTTAAATCAATTCGCCAACCAGCCTTATCAGCACTAACCCAATAATATTGATTGCTACCATCTTCATTAAGAACAACCGCAACATATGCATCAGACCAATCAGCAAAAGGACTAGCCAAAATATCTTCATCGCTTAAATTATTAATATGAATATAATAGGTAGTATCAAAATCATCAATAACAAAAGTTCCATCTGTTACAAGCTGTTTTGCTGCCTGCACAAAATTTAGTGCATCTTGAGCATATAATTTAGATCTAGAATCAAAAAGAATCGCATTAACTGAAGGTATCGCAATCATTAAAAGAATAGCCATAATAACAATTACCGCCAATAATTCAATCAAA
>JAQXOT010000020.1 GCA_029099845.1 bacterium | reverse complement strand
AACAATTTAAATACTGAACGCTTTACTGTTTTTGACTTACCAAACTAGTTATTTAAAATAAAAATAGAAAAAGCTAAAATAACAGCAAAAAAAGATAAAAGTACATAGGGAATTAATAACCTCGTACTTTTTTCTTTTAAATTTGATGTTTCTAAGCATAAAAATAAACAAGAAATAAAAGTCCCAACAGTATCAACAAAAGCTAAAAAATTATTTTTTAAGCCAAAAAATATTAGTGTATAGGCTTGATTAAAAAGATAATTGATTAAGAGTGTAACCTTATAAGATTTTGTTACTTCATTCCATTTATAATTATTAAGGATACTACTTGAACTTAAAGCAATAAAAGTATAAACTATTGCCCAAGCAATAATAAAAAAGAGTTTAGGTGGTGCAAAACTAGGTAAGTTTATACTACTATAATAATTATAATCAACTGGAACAGCAGAAGCTAAAAACCATGGTAAAAAAAATCCTATGAATACACTTACTTTTTTTAACATATAATCACCTCTTTTTTTATTTTATGTTTTAGTATATAATAATATTAGTGTTTTAGGAGGAAAATAATGAAAACAGAAATAGTTTTAGACAACAAAAATACTATAACAATGAAATTATTACATTATTTTATAACTGAAAAAAACTATAATCCCATCATCTTACAAGGTGTAGAAGATGAAATTTGGTTAGAAAATTTAGATGAAGATTATAAAATAATTCGTATTGTTTCTGGATATATTCATAATAATGAGCAATTTGCTTTTGATAAATTTAAGACAAAAAGGATAATGAAAAAAATTAAGAAAAAAACTTTATCTTTGAACTTAAATGTTTTTAGTATATTTTTAGATTTAGGTGAAAATGTTACCGAGCAACTAAATGAAAATGCTAATGCTATGTGTGTCAATATAAAAGTAGAAGAAGATTTAGGTAAAAGCACAGAAATTAAAAAGGCTTTCCCAGATTTAGTTAAAAATATGAAATTTAGTGAGCAAGGAATGGAACTATTTATGAAAATAACAGGAGATATAAATAAGCACAATAAGGAAGATGCTAAGCGCATTGAAAAAATATTTAAACCAAAAATACCAGTAATGACATATATTTTGATTGCTATAAATATTGTCATATATATTTATGGAACTTTTTTTACTGATACCGAAACTTTTTTAAAGATGTTTTGTATACATGGACCAAGCATTAGAGCAGGGCAGTATTATCGATTGCTAACAGGAATATTTTTACATAATGACTTTTTTCATATTCTCTTTAACTGTTACGCCTTATATGTTATTGGTAGTCAAATAGAAAGCTTTTTTGGTAAATTTAAATTTATTATCATATATTTCTTTAGTGGCCTAATAGGAGCTTTATTTTCTATAACATTTGGCAACTATGCCTCTGTTGGAGCAAGTGGTGCCATCTTTGGCTTAATGGGAGCTCTTTTATACTTTGGCTACTACTATCGAGTTTATCTTGGCAATGTTGTCAAAAGTCAAATTCTCCCATTAATAATCATTAATTTAGTGATAGGATTTTTATCAACTGGAATTGATAATTTTGCTCATATTGGAGGTTTAATTGGTGGCCTTTTAATAACGATTGCTATTGGCGTTAAAGACAAGAGTACCATATTTGAAAAGATAAATGGCTTTATTGTTGCTGCTATTTTCCTAATCTTCTCACTATATATGGCCTTTGTCTTTGCTGGCTAGAAATTAGTTGTAAATAAAAAAAATAAATGATATGATAAATAAAAATGAGGTGATTAATTAGTATGCCACAAGAACAAACAAGTCTATTTAATTTAAAAGAAATCGATACCGAATTAACTCGAAAAATTCTAAACGAAGTATATACTGCTTTAGAAGAAAGGGGTTACAATCCTACCAATCAGATTGTTGGATATTTAATTAGTGGGGATCCTGGCTATATTTCTAGCTATCAAGATGCTCGCAATAAAATTCAAGAAATTGATCGAGCTAAGATTGTTGAAATTCTTTTAAATGAATTTCAAAAAAAATCAAAATGAAATATATTGGTCTAGACTTAGGAAGTCGTACTTTAGGTGTTGCCTTAAGCGATAATACAGGGTTAATTGCCTCTAGTTATAAAACGATTAGACACAACGAAGACTATGATTCACTTATAGAAGAAGTCAAAAAAATTGCTGGAGAAGTTAATGCCACAGGTATCGTTTTAGGTATGCCAAAAAACATGAATAATACGATTGGCCCAAAAGGTGAACTAAGCCTTGCTTTTAAAGAAAAACTAGAAAAAGCAATCTCTATACCAGTCTATTTACAAGACGAACGCCTAACGACCAAAAGCGCAACAGACATGTTAATAATGGGCAATGTTTCTAGAAAAAATAGAAAAAAAGTAGTTGATAGCGTAGCCGCTACAATTATTTTACAAACATTTTTGGATAAGAAAGGAAAAGAAAATGAAAGAAAATAGATTTACTTTAATTGATGATAATGGAGTAGAAACAACTTATGATGTTTTATTTACCTATGAAAGTGAAGAAACAAAAAAACACTATATAGCTTATACTGATAATAGTTTAGATGAATCAGGCAATATTCAAGTATATGCTTCAATATTTGATCCAACTAATCCCAATTCTCAGTTAGAACCAATCGAAACTGAAAAAGAATGGAAAATAGTTGAAACAATACTAGAAACTTTACAAGAAGAAGTAAAAAAGAAAGTTGAAGAACAAAAAAATGAGCAATAGCTCTTTATTTTTTGAAAAGGAGATTTATGGCAGTAAAAAAGAAGTTAAAGGTCCTAACAATTTTTTTAATTATTATTTTAACTATTATATTAATTGGTTTAATTACTTGGAATGTTTTAGAAAAACCAGTTGATGCTAAAGATAACACGCCAATCGAAGTAGTAATTCCATCAGGAGCAGGAGCTAGTCGGATTGCAACAATTTTGGAAGAAAAAAATTTAATACGTAATGCTGATTTCTTTAAAATATATATAAAAGTAACCAAACCACAATCTCTAAAGGCAACGACTTATAAATTAAGAAAGAACATGTCTTTAAAGCAAATTATTAAAGCCCTAGAAAAAGGCAATAGCTATAATCCAGATGAAGTTAATATAACTATTCGTGAAGGATTAAATATGCGTGAAATTGCTAACATAATTTCCACACATACATCTAATACATATTATGAAGTAATTGAAAAGAGTAATGATGAGGCTTATATTCGCACTCTAATAAATAAATATTGGTTTATTACTGATGACATCTTAAATGATAAAATATATTATAAATTAGAAGGCTATCTTTATCCTAATACCTATACTTTAGCTAATGAAGATGTTGACGTTGAATATATTTTTAATAAAATGCTTAATGAAATGGCAAAACATCTAGCCACCTATGAAGATTATGATTACACTAATATGAGCATTCATGAACGACTAACTTTAGCTAGTATGGTTGAAAAAGAAAGTTCAGTTTCAACAGACCGTTCTAAAATGGCCAGCGTTTTTGTAAATCGACTTAAAAAAAATATGAATTTAGGAAGCGATGTTACCGCTAAATATGCTAATAAAATTGATGACAAACGAGCTCTAACTGCTGCTGAATTTCAATTAAAAAGTCCATATAATACTCGTTTACAAGATGGTAGCATGAACGGTAAATTACCAATTGGACCAATTTGCACAATTTCCAAAAATAGTATTGATGCAGCTTTTAATCCAGATAAAACAGAATATATTTATTTTATTTCCAATATTGAAACACAAGAAACATTTTTCTATGAAGATTACGCTTCTTTCCTAAACAAGAAAGAAGAACTAGCTAGTGTAAATAAGGGGTATTAGATAATTATGAATATAAATGATGAAATTAGTAAATTACAAAAATATGCCAAAGAAAACAATGTTCCAATCATGTTAGAAGATGGACTTAATTTTCTTACTAATTATATTAAAGAAAATAATATCAAAAATATTCTCGAAATTGGTACGGCTATTGGCTATTCTGCCATTAAAATGGCCCTTATAGGAAAAGATATCAAAGTAACCACCATTGAACGAGATGAAGAAAGATATATAGAAGCCAAGAAAAATATTAAAAAATTTAATTTAGAAGAACAAATAACACTTATTCATAGTGATGCTTTTGAAGTTAATCTTAATACTAACTTTGATTTAATTTTTATTGATGCTGCTAAAGCTCAAAATATCAAATTCTTTGAAAAATTTGAAAATAATTTACGAGAAAATGGTACTATTATAACTGATAATTTAAACTTTCATGGCCTAGTTAATATAGATGAAAAAGAAATTACTAGTCGTAATGTTCGGGGCATTGTACGAAAGACTAAAGCCTATATTGAATATTTAAAAAATAATTCCCATTATCAAACTACCTTTTATTCTGTTGGTGATGGCATCTCTATTAGTATTAAAAAGTAAGAAAATGGTACTTATTCAGAAGAAAGTGATAACTTTCTTTTTTTTTCTACCTGTTGTATAATTAAAACGCGAGGTGACTTATGAAAATATTAGTAGAACTAGAAAATCAAGAACAAACAACAGCAGATGGCTTAATTTTAGCCCTAAAAGATTTCTCTGTTCAAAGCAAAACAACATATACAAAAGAAGAAATAAGTAAAATAATAAACCAAAACCCCGATAAAGAAATATTTATTAGTTTAAATAAAAATATTTTTAATAGCGAAATAGAGGCTTTAAAAGAAACTTTACTTTATTTAGATACACTAAATATAAAAGGTATTTTCTTTTATGATCTTGCCGTTCTTCAATTAAAAAAAGAATTAAATCTTAAAGTTGATTTAGTATGGAATCAAACATATATGGTTAATAACTATAAAACTTGCAACTATTATTACCAAAAAGGCGTTAAATATGCTCTTTTAAGTAAAGAAATAACTTTAGCTGAAATTATTGAAATAGTAAAAAGAAGCTCTATTACTCCTATGGTTGAAGTCGTAAGTTTTCCAAGTGTTGCTTTTTCTAAACGTACTTTAATAACTAATTATTACAAAAATCTTAATAAACAACCTAAAAAAGAAATTACTGTTTTAGAAAAAGCTACTAATCAAGAATATGAAATTATTGAAGATGAATCTGGTACTAATTTCTTTTTTAAAAAACTTACTAATGGAACAGTGGTTATAAAGGATTTATATGAAAATAAAGTTCCTTATATTATAATGCGTGAATATGGAATAGACAGTGAATTATTTAAAGAGTTAACTAATGATACCAAAGAGTATATTAAAGGTAACTGCGAAGATACTAATTATCTTTTAAAATATCAAAAATTATTAGGAGACAATACGAACTTCTTCTTTAAAAAAACAATATATCAGGTGAGGTAAAAATGGATAAAATAGAATTATTATCTCCAGCAGGAGACTTAGAACGTTTAAAAGTAACTTTATTATATGGAGCAGATGCAGTTTATATTGGTGGCGAAAAGTATAGTCTTAGAGCCAACGCCACTAATTTTACTTTAGATGATATAAAAGAAGCTACCACTTTTGCTCACAAACTTAATAAAAAAGTATACTTAACTTTAAATATTGTTTTTCATAATGAGGACATGACTGGGGTAGAGGAGTATATTAAAGACGTTGTAGAATCTGGAATTGATGCTTTTATTGTCAGTGATCCTTTTATTATTTCTCATATTAAAACTAATTACCCCAAAGTAGAAGTTCACTTATCTACCCAAAATTCTACTAGTAATTATAAGACCATAGAATATTTTAAAAATGAAGGTATTGATCGTGTTGTTTTAGCACGAGAAGTCAATCTTGAAGATATGAAAGAAATGATTGAAAAAACTGGTGTTGATTTAGAAATTTTCATTCACGGAGCTATGTGTACTTGCTTTTCCGGTCGTTGTGCTTTATCAAATTATGTAACCAATCGTGATGCTAATCGTGGTGGCTGTGCTCAAGTTTGTCGCTTTGCCTTTAAAACCTCTGAAGAAGATTTTACTATGGCTACCAAAGACTTAAATCTTGCTCGCTATATTGGAAAAATAATTGATACTGGTATAAAGAGTTTAAAAGTTGAAGGAAGAATGCGTTCTTTATATTATCTTGCAACAGTAATTGGCACATATCGTGAAATAATTGATAACTACTATGCTAACACCCTAACTGAAGAAAAAATGCAAGTTTTAGAAAGTAGGTTAAGTAGAGTAGCTAATAGAGAAGTATCAACCCAGTATTTAACTAAAGAAGCTGATTATACGGATCAATATTATAGTGGTAGACAAGAATTATCTAATCAAGACTACTTAGGATTAATAACTGGCTATGACTATGAAAACAATTGCCTTATTTTAGTTGAAAGAAATTACTTCGCACCTGGTGATAGTATAGAAATATTTACCCCATCAGGAGAAATCTATCCTTATACAGTTACTGAAATTTATGATGAAAATCTTAATGAATTAGAAGTTGCAAGACACCCAGAACAAATATTAAAGCTTAAGTTTTCAAAACCACTTCCAGCATATTCAATGATTAGACTAATAAAAAAAGCTCAAATATCTAAAGAATAATATAAATAATAGAAAAAGGAATGATTATTATGGATTATATTAAAGAAGCCAAAACCAATTTTCTTGCGTTAGAAAAAACTTATAGTAAATATGCCACCAAAAGCAGTGCTGCTATGCGTTTTACTTTAGAAAAAGATGATATCAGAACTCCTTTTTTCCATGATATAGATAGGATTATTCATGCCCTAAGTTATACCCGTTATTCAGATAAAACTCAAGTTTATTCGTTTACTGACAATGATCACATATCTAAACGAATGATCCACGTGCAATTAGTTAGTAAAGTTGCCAGAACAATCGGGCGGGCATTAGGTTTAAATACAGATTTAATAGAAGCTATCGCCTTAGGACACGATATCGGGCACACCCCACTTGGTCATACAGGAGAAGCACTTTTAGACGAAATATCAAGACGTGAACTTAATGAGTCTTTTGCTCATAATATTCAAAGCGTTCGCCATTATATGGAAATTGAAAACTTTGGTCTAGGCTTAAATCTCACTGTTCAAGTTTTAGATGGTATTATGTGCCATAATGGTGAATTACTCTCTAACGAATATGTTCCTATCCCAAAAACCAAAGAAGAATTCTATGCTCAATACCAAGATTCATACACCAATATAGAGGCCTCTAAAAAAAATCATCCAATGACTTTGGAAGGCTGCGTTGTTAGAATCAGTGATATAATTGGCTATATTGGTCGCGATATTGAAGATGCCATTAGTCTAGGAAAACTAAAAAGAGAAGACATTCCCCAAGAAATAACTTCCGTTCTTGGTAACAATAACAAAGATATTATCAACAATATAATTATGGATATCGTAAAAAATAGCCTAAACAAGCCATATATCAAAATGAGTCCAGAAGTTTATACTGCACTTTTATCTTTAAAAAAGTTTAATTATAAAAATATTTATAGTAAAAGTTTAAGTAAAGAAAAAATTGAATATTATCGCCAAGGAATGAATAAAATATATAACAAATATCTAAATGATCTAACTATAGGTAATCAAGATAGTATTATCTATACCTTGTTTTTAAATCATCAGGATTTAAAATATCTAAAAAATAATTCCAATAAGCGAATTGTTATTGACTTTATAGCTGGAATGACAGACGACTTATTTCAAACTGAAATTTCAAAAGCTTGAAAAATCAAGCTTTTTATGATAAAATGCAATACATTAACGAACAAGCAATAATTAAATGAGGGAGCGGTATAATGAAGAAATATTATAAATTAACGGAAAATAAAAGTCAGTATATCACTAATTTAGAGGAAAATGATGATAATACCTTAACAGTAACGTTTGGTGATAACAAAACTCATTCAGATATTGAAAATACCCCTGAAAATATAGAAAAAATTGAATCTAAAATGGAAGAACAAATGGCATCAGCTATTGGCAGAAGCAAAGAATATGTCCTTCGCTCTATTTTAGCAACGGCAAGTGTTATCACAACAGAAACCGGCGCACTAGTTTTAAAGCAAACTGAGTCTCTTCAAAAAACAGAATTAGGACAAGCTTTAACTGGGACTGTATTATTGGTTGGTGGAGCAATAACTGTCACTTGGTGTATCAGAGAATGGTCTAGGGTTTCTGAAATTTCCAAAGTTAAATATCGTAACAAGCACGAAGACCAATTAAAAAACATAGATGAGTATTCTCATGCCCTAGATAGTTCTAGTTCAAGAATTAGAAGCTTATTTGATGAAGAAAACCCTTTAGGCATTTGTAATGTTGATAAATATAAAAAATCTGATTTAAAAAAGATTATTAAAGAAGAAAAACGCGAAGATGCCATGAAAAAAACTTTAGGGGTTACTTACGTAAAAACAAAATAACGCCTTGCTAAAATTAAAAAAATGTGCTATACTTTGGCAAGTTGAGCTAACTACTCAATAAAATTATAATTAGTAAAAACATTTACGAGGTGATAAAAATGGGAAATAAAAATACCGTATATTTAACTCAAGAAGGATTAGAAGAATTAAAAAATGAATTAGATAATTTGATAAATGTCAAACGACCAGAAAATATTCAAGCTATTAAAGAAGCTAGATCTCTAGGAGATTTATCTGAAAATGCTGAATATGATGCGGCTAGAAACGAACAAGCACAAATTGAAGCTCGCATTAAGCAATTAGAAAAAATGATTGAAAATGCATCTATAATTGCTGAAGTTTCAAATGATAAAGTAGGAATTGGTAACACAGTTTGTATTAAATATGTAGATGATGATGAAGAAGATGAATACAAAATTGTTGGTTCACAAGAAGCAGATCCATTTGCTAGTCGTATTTCTAATGAAAGCCCAATTGCTCAAGCTTTATTTGATCATAAAGTAGGCGATGTTGTTACAGTTGATAGCCCAAATGGTTCTTATGAAATAGAAATTATTGACATAAAATAATAAAAATCAAATTGATAGTTTTTTAGAAACTATCTTTTTTTTTATGCAAAAATAAGGTATACTAATGGAGAATAAAATAATAGGAGCTGATACTATGATTATAAGAAAACCATATGCCTTTCTTATAAAACACTTTAGAAAAATTCATATTTTTATCTTTTTATTATGTACATATATCTTATATAAAACTACTAAGTTATATTCCTTCGTAAAAGAATTTGTTGTTTTAGGTACATATGACAGCTATAGTGAACCAATATCTGGTTATATTCCCTTTATCTCTTATTTGTTCCTAATTCTTATAATTGGTGCCTTGATTACCATATTAATTGTATTGCGAAAAAAGAATAAGCCTTGGAAGATTTATATTTTACCAGTTGTTAGTTATAGTTGCTTATTTTTTATCTTCATCTTTACCAGTGGTTTTTTTGCAAGCTATGATGGCTCAATTTCAACAACAACAGCTAGAGCCATAAGAGATATTCTCTTAATTTTAACGGTACCACAATACTTAAACTTTATAATATTACTAATCAGAATTCTTGGTTTAGATTTAAACAAATTTGATTTTAAAACTGATGAAGAATTCTTAGAGCTTTCAGAATCAGACCGTGATGAAGTTGAAATAAACATTAATATTGATAAAGCTAGCTTTAAACGTTTTATTCGCCGTATTAAAAGAAACTTTACTTATTATTATAAAGAACACAAAAAAGTTATATATACTTTAATAATAATCTTAACTATATTTGTAGGTTATAAGTCATATGTTTATGTTTTTGTTACTAATAAGTCTTATACCCAAGGAGATGTTGTTAACACCAATAGTTATGAATTGACCATAAATCATAGTTATTATAGCGGACTAGACTATAAAGGTACTACAATATCTAAAACAAGTAGCTTTGTAATACTAGATGTTACAATTAAAAATAATGCTCAATCTAGAAAAATAAATTTCGATCGTTTCCATATCATGAATGGTACTTCTAATTACGCCCCAACTGCTAAAACTTATGCTACGCAGTTTAAAGATTTAGGAACCCCATCAGAAGAAAAAACAATTCGTAGTGGGGAAGAATTCAACACTTTATTAATTTATAAAGTAAATGGTGAAGAAGATATCAAACATTTTGTTTTATATTATCAAGAATTTACTGGTAATAATACTAGTCATTTAAGAAAAATAAAACTAAAATTACAAAATTTATCAGAATTAACAGAAAATGCTCAACTTAATCTAGGAGACACATTAAACTTCAATATTGGCCCAAACACTCAAGAAATAATTTTTGATGACTATGAAATAACAGATCAAGCCAGTTATAACAAAGAACTTTGTAATTCTTCATACTGTTACTATGAAACATATGAACAAACAGCCCAGGAAGGGTACAAAATTTTAAAATTAGACTTTGCTTCTAATGACTTTAACGGCAAAGATATGATTGACTTTTTAACCATGTATGGTAAAATAAATTATATAGATAGTGAGAATAAAAACCATGGTATAAAAATAAAAAATGCCTTACCAACATTACAATATTATGGTAAATATGCCTACATAAAAGTTCCTAGTCAAATTACAGAGTCAGAAAGTATTGAACTAATAATTACAGTGAGAAATAATCAGTACAAGTATAAACTAAAATAAGGAGATAACTATGGAAAAGAAAATTTTAAAATATGTAAAAATAGCAATTACTATTGCTATTCCTTGCTTATTTGCTTGGTTCCTAATTATATATCCATTTTTAGAATTTAAGAAAAATGAAAATATTTTAGAAGAAGCAGCTAAAAGGTATTATGAACTTAATTCTAGTCAATTGCCAACTGGTAAACGTATTGCTAGTATCAGTTCTAAAGAATTATATAATAAATCTTATATTAAAGAGGATTTTTATATACCATATACAAATAAAACTTGTTCCGTTACTAATAGCTGGGTAAAGGTAAGAAAAGATGATTCCGGAAATTATCAATATTATACTTATCTAGAGTGCGGAGTTTTTAAATCAAAAGTTGATGCTAAAGGTCCAGTAATTACTCTAAATGGTGAAAATGAAATAACCATTAATCTTGGAGAAGAATACAAAGAATTAGGCGTTAAAAGCGTTAAAGATGATAAAGATGGAAAAATGGATGTTAAAGATGTAACCATTGATTCTTCCAAAGTAGATACTACTCAAACTGGAACTTATGAAGTAACTTATACAGCCTTTGATAGTTTAAAAAATAAAACCAAAGTTACAAGAAAAGTAAATGTTGTTCAAAAAATAAATAAAACAGTAGAAGAAGCAACAGACGAAACAAATTTATATAAAGGACTAGTTGCTAATAACTATATTAGTTTTTCTGGAATGTTATTTAGAATAATTGGCTTAGATGGCAATAATGTAAAAATTATTACTGATAATGATATCGCTAGCGTTAACTATGACGCAATAGATAAATGGTTAGACTATTTCTATGAACATATTTCTGATGATTCTAAGAAATTAGTTGTAAAAAACAAATATTGTACTAATAAAATAGATACATCAGATATTAATTCCAATACTACTTGTAGTGAAAAAACGAAAAAAAGAGATGTTTATATCTTATCAAACAAAGAAATTAATGAAAGTAGAGATGCTGAAGGAGATAGCTACTTATTCACGGAGACCATTAATTGGATAGCTAATGCTTCATCAGATACTCATGCTTGGAGTACTAAATATAATTTTATTCCATATGAAAGTAGTACTCAATTCTATGCTTTTTCAAAAGAATATAATTTTAGTATCCGTCCAGTACTAACAATAAATGGTGACAGCCTAATCAAATCTGGTAACGGAACAAAAGATAATCCTTATTCGTTAGGAGATATCAAAACTGGTAAAGCAAATGACTACTTAAGCACTAGATATTCTGGCGAATATGTAACTTATTCAGGTAAACTATGGAAAATAATGGAGACAACTGTTGATGGCTATACTAAAGTTATTGCCGAGTCACCAATTGAGTTAATTGACTCTAGTAAAGTAATGTATTCAACAGAAGATGAAATAAAAATCTACAATCCAACACAAAAAGGTAATATTGGTTACATAATTAATAAGAAAACAAGTGATAGTGTTGATGAAGAATATTTTGTAACTAAAGAAATAAGCGTTCCGATTTATAAAACCGTAGCTAAATATGGTGAAGAGATAGAAACCAAAAAATATAAAGTAAAATTCTCAGCACCTAATATGTATGAAATGTTTACTGCTGAGCAGTCATCTAGTGGAATGGGCTATTGGCTAATTAATTCATCTCAAGAAGAATTCCGCAAATATGTTATTTCAAATATTGGTGTAGTTATATATGATTTATTACCAGATCATTTTGAAACTTGTATTAGACCAGTTGGCTATTTAGATAAAAACATTAAAATAGTATCAGGCTCAGGTACCAAAGTAGATCCATATAAAATTTCAAAATAGAAGTAGGGGGAAGTATGAAGAAGAAAAAAAACAAAGGAAAAATGGCAATTATAATTATAACAACGCTACTAACGATTGCTTTAATTGTCCTTTTTCTTTGCTTGATATCTAAATTGTTATCAGGCACAAAAGAATATGAAATAGAATCAAGAAGTGAAAAAATAACAGCCTATCAAAAACAAAAGCCAGAGTATGATGTTGATGGTTGGCTAAGAGTTCAAGGAACTAACATTGATTATCCCGTAATTTTTGACAATGCCACTACTAATATTAAT
Organism: bacterium; assembly: GCA_029099845.1. Lineage (GTDB taxonomy): Bacteria > Bacillota_I > Bacilli_A > RF39 > UBA660 > CAG-877. The sequence continues at coordinate 43,498 of JAQXOT010000020.1, read as the reverse complement.
GATATCGTTGATGACTTTGTTTGGGAGAGAGAAAAGTCCGAGGAATTATTAAATCGAACTGTTATTTTAGGACATAATATTAGAAATGTTTCAAGAAATCCAATAATTACTGATAGTACACATACTCGTTTTGAACAATTGATGTCCTTCATTTATTATGATTTTGCTAAAGAAAATCAATATATTCAATATACGAAAAATGGTAAAGATTATCTTTATCAAATATTCTCTATTAGTTTTGTGCAAGACGACGAATTAATTCAAACTGGTTATCTTTCAGAAACTGAAATGCAAGAGTATATTGAACAATCTCTTAAGGATAGTTACTTTAAATATGATGTTGATATAGATAAAAATGACAAAATAATTACTTTAATAACTTGCACGAGATTTTTTGGTTCGACAACCTCATATCGGTTTAAAATTGATGGTAAATTACTGGCTGATGATGAACAAGCTAGGCTATCTAAAGTAACTATTAAAGATAATTATCAAGAAATAGAAAATATAATGAAAGGTGGAGAACTAAATGAAAAACAAGCGTAGAAAATTGTTTGGAATTTTTCTGTTAATAATAGGTGTTTTTGCTATAAGTAAAAATAATCTAATTACTGACACACAAGCCCTAGATTTAGAAGAACCATTAATTCAATTAAAAAAAGGATCTTGTACAGAAGGTGGATCAAACTTTGTTAAAGCAGAAAGTAAATATCATCCATATGTCTATGTACCAAGCCACTTCCCAGATGAAGGATATGTTGAAGCAAAAATAAAATCTGGAGTATTTGATGTATACGTTTATGAATTAATAAATGGAACTAGTCATAAAGAAGAACCACTTCAACATCTTGTTTTAGGAGGAAAAAACGCAAAAAGTGGCAGAATCACTTATCAATTATATGATGAGCCAAAAGACTATGCCATTATCTTTGTATTAAAAGAAACTGATAATCTTTGTACAGTAACAGAGAATACAAAACCAGTTCAAAATCAAGATGGTACTTGGACAACCAGCGATAAATATGGCTATATATATTACTATTATCTTGGCGTTCCTAGTAAACCAAATAAGACACAAATTAACAACCTAAATTATAATGGAATATGTAGCGCTTTAAGAAATGGCAACTATGCTGCTTATAGCACTGTTTTTGAAGCTGCAGGTTTAACTGATACAGACTTTAACGCCTACAGAACCAGAGTTAACTTTCCATATTGTTATACTCAAAGAGTAGAATATAACTATAGCGTTAGAGAAACTGCACAAATTATCAAAAATAAAATTGCTGGTATAAAAATTAGTGATGATTATAATAAGCAAACCGCACTTTCTGGACCAGGGGACGCTACTGTTGTCGAGGATACAGATTTTACCTCTAACGACAAAGCTCTACAATGTCCTGCATATTCATCAACTAATGGACTAACTATACCAAATCAATCTTATACAACTCAGAAATACTATAAATCAGAAACAAAAAACACAACTTTAAATTTGTATAAAACAACAGGCGCTGATAAAGATGATGGAGTATGTTCACAAACCTGTGAAGAAACTATAACAGTTACTTACGGACCACCCGTTGCATCAAAAGCCGGTCTTTGCTTTGAATATAAAGTAAAAGTGGAAAGTAAGGTAAATTGTGAATCTAAATTTACGGCAGAAATACCCCAACCAGAAGACTATGAAATTTGTACACCAACTGGTGCATGTAACGGTGGAACATACCACTCAGCATCTGGTCCAAACGATGATTTTGATTCTTGTATTAATTCTTGCGATAATGGGGAATATACACAAAGCTGTATTAATAAATGTTATACCGAAGTTTATGGGTCTACAACAACGACAACTACAACTTTACCAGTAAACTATGTTGATGGTGCAACCGCAAAACAAATTAATAGGCCAAAAGATTATAAATATAATTCTGCTAATATAGAGAGTTTAGAGAAAAATCAAGCAGAATTATATAATTACTATAAAAATGTCATTACAAGTGGACCAGATGCTATCGGACCTGGTAAAACTTATAGTGCCGAAGAATTAAAAACAGCCTTAACAGAAATTGGAACAGGCTACTATGATGTTCAAAGTGGTAATATTGTTTGGAATAGTGGAGAAAAAAGATACTGGGAACGTCCAGGAAGATATTACACTTTAAATATTACTAATTATACACTTTCTCGACTTCAAGATGCCGAAAGATGTAATGATAGCTTTATGATTGGTGGAAAGAAGCAATGTGGAATAAGTCTAATTGATACAGGTGCTGCTAATGGTCTTTTAAGAAATAATGCTGGAACTAGCTATTGTACTGCTGGATGTGCATGGTATGGCTGCACAAAGGCAAAAAGTAATGGTTATTATAAAAATGGTAAGGCTACAGAAGCTACTAATCGTCAATTCTTAAATAGTGCAGATGCTATAGAAGTTTATAAATTAGAATTCGATATTTATAAAGCTGCAGCCGCTGACTGTAAAGCCAAAGCTACTTGTTCAACTAAAACTGCAGAATACACCATCAAAGTAAATAACAAATTAAATAGTGAATCAAAAGATAATTGGATTGAATACTCAACTTCTATAACTAATGGTAATCTATCAGGTACAACAATTACTACAAAAAATGGTAGTAACGGTCTTGGTAGTACGAGTATCGTCTTAGATCGTAGTGGTTGTTATCAAAGCGTAGATCAATTTGAAGACAGTACAACTAGTAATTATATGACAGAATGGAGTTTCCCAGGTACATGGATAAATAATAAGACAGGTAAGATAAGTTATCAACCAAACAGTGATAATAATACATGGCATTTAAAGAAAGAAAAATTCTGTACTAACTTAGATTCTAGATATGTTAATACAAGCTGGTGGACACAACGAGTTCTAAAACCTAAAGAAAATGTAACAAGTCAAGCTACAATAGATGAATATAATATTGAAGCTATGACTAAGAACTTTGGTCATTTCTCATGGGATTTCAAAATTAAATGTTTCTATGCCTTATACGATTCACCAATTCCAAATGATGATGATGACAAAGAAGAAGAAACAGCACCACTATCATACAATCTAAGAACTGTTGATTTAGGTGACATGTTCCCAAATAATCAAGATGAAACTGCAACAACTAATCCAGAAGAAACTGGGCGTACACCAGGATATAACTGGACAGATGAAGCAACTAATATTAAAAATAAAGACTATGAAGTAACTCCAGGAGCCCTATATTCTGTAATTCAAGCTCGTGCCGATGAAATTTATGATGCTGACAAAACTGAAAATTATCTAGATTATGAATTCTATTTATCACCATCAGATCTTAGCAAGATTAGGGCATACTCTAAAGATGCTGGAAATAATTATAATAAATTCTTAGGAGAAATTAGAGTAGAAAATGGTATTGCTTATTATGCCAGTGCCTTATTTAGAAATGTTAGCAATGCAAAGACAAGCAATAAAATAGATGCTAGAAAACTTGGTGTTTTAGGTGTAAATAACCAAGATGCCAGTGGTCGTGCTGAAACATTTACAAATACATATACCGCTAATTTAAGAAGCAGTGAAGATTACTTAAGTTATATCTCAGGAGGTAATAAATAATGAATAAAGGAATGTTAACAGTCGGTATCATTTTACTAGCAATAATGGGTTTATTATTAATTAATGTAATTTCTAATTATTCAACAGGTAGTGAATTAGACTACTACCTAGTTAAAGAAACTGCCGAAGCAGCCATGGAAGACGCGATAGACGTAAAGTACTATCGCGACAACTATGCGCTTAGAATTGATAAAGATAAATTTGTTGAAAGCTTTTTAAGAAGATTTGCTGATAGTGTAGATAACACTAGAAGCTACCGTATCGGATTTTATGATTTAAATGAAGTCCCTCCAAAAGTTAGTATTAAAGTTGACTCTGCAACTGTTCTAAGTTTTGATAGTCAGAATCTATTAATGACAACAACTTATGATGGAATTGTTGAAAGTACAAGAGAAGAAGACTCATATGTAACAGAAGCAAATACTGATTATACTAGTGAAATTGGTTACCCAGTTGTTGAAGACAACTATTATTATAAAAATTAAAGAAGGAGAGGAATAAAATGGGAAACAAAAGTAATGGAATTAAACGAATTCTACAAGACAAAAATACTGTAACATTGCTTGGTGTAGTAGCCGCAATATTAGTACTAATTATTGGGTATAATGTTCGTGTAAAACAAGCCATTAATCCAATAACTGTCCCTTGTGCTAAAGAAGCCATCAATGGTGGTACAAAAATTACTGAAGATAAAATAATGTCATGTCAAATTCCTAAAACTATGATTAAGGGAGACATTATTCAAAATAGTAATCAAGTATTAGATCAATATGTTAGATCTGATACTGTGATTCCTGCCGGTAGTTATTTTTTCAAAAGTGTAGTTGTTGAAAGAGAACAATTACCAGATAACATAATTTTAAATGTTCCAAAAGGATATGTTTTGTACAATATGAGTGTTACTACTGCAACAACATATGGTAATTCAATTTATCCTGAAAACTATATTGATATATATTTAAAAGCTGTAAGTAAATACGAAGAAGGCGTTACATCCAAAGCAGAAGCTGATCGTATCATGTTAGGTAAACTAGTTACCAATGTTAAAGTACTAGCTGTAAAAGATGCTAGTGGTCAACCAGTATTTGCTAATCTAGACGAACAAAGAGCGCCAGCCATGATTGTCTTTGCAGTTCCAGAAGAATACTATATCTTACTAAAGAAAGCTGAATATTTAAGAAACTATGATACAACACTAATCCCTGTACCAACTAACGAAAGCTTAAGCGACGAACCAGGTGAGGTTGCTATTAGTAGTGAAAGCTTAAAAGACTGGATTAATAAAGTTACTATTTGGACAGAAAGTTAAAAAATAAAAGAAAAAGAAGAATTAAAAAGAAGAAAAGAGTGGGTTAAATGAACGAAAACATTTTTGATAAATTAGACTTTGGGCCTTTTAAAGCCCTATTAGATAATGATGATATTACCGATATTTCATATGACAACAATGGCCAAATTTGGATTCGCTCATTAACCCAAGGCTCTCTAAGAGTAGAAGTTAGTGGTGCTACCCCAGAATTTGTTGAAAAGTTAGCTTTTCAGTGTTCAAATGTCATGGGAACAACATTCAATAACGCTAAACCTTTTCTAGATGCAGAATCGGCAGAATTACGTCTAAACTTTGTCCATCCATCTATTGCCACCAATGGTATTGCCATGGTAATTCGTAAAACCCCAGCCAAAATTCGTCTAGAAAAAGAAAAATTAATTAGTGAGGATTATTTTACTCAAGATATTCATGATATTTTAATTAAATGTGTTGAAGGTCACTGTAATATAATTGTTTCTGGAGAAACTGGTTCTGGTAAAACCGAATTTGTAAAATACTTAGCCAGTCATACTAAAGTAAATGAAAAAATTATTACTATTGAGGATACCCTAGAACTACATTTAGACAAAATATTTCCACAAAGAGACATTGTTGCGATGAAAACAAATAATGTTGCCAGCTACACTGATGTATTAGTAACATGTATGCGACAAAACCCAAAATGGATTTTATTATCTGAAGTACGTAGTGCTGAAGCTGTATCAGCCGTTAGAAATTCAATTTCATCAGGACACAACATTTTATCAACTATTCATGCAGATAAAGCATCAGCAATTCCTTATCGTCTATATAGTTTGATGGAAACCGATCTAGATGTTAATCAATTTTTATCAACCATATATCGTTATATTCAATTAGGTGTTCATATTAGAGCCTATTATAGTAAAGAACGCGGTAAATTTCATCGTGAAGTCGATGAAGTAGTTGAGTTCTATGTTGATGAAAATAATCAACCTCAAAGTAGAACAATTTATCAAAAAGTCTTTGGTAAAGAGCCTATTTTAAGAAAGCCAAGTAAGCATTTAATTGAATACTTAGAAAATCAAAATATCGATATAACTGCTATAAGCGATAAAATGATTGATGATGAACCATTTGGTGATAATGAAGAAGTTGATGAAACATACAGTGAATATCAAGCAGGACCACAAGCCTCAACCTCTGAAGTAGGAGAAGACAGTTCAGAATATTCACAAGAGCAACCAAAAGAGGCAGAAACATATTACACTGAACCAGCTGAAAATCAAAATGTTATCTACCAAGAACAAATGACCCCTGGAGAAATTTCAGATGTTTCTCAAACTACTGAAATAAATGAGACAGTAAATAACAACATGCCATTAACAGATATAGCACCACAAGTTTCTTCAGCTATGGAAACGGTTCAAGAAACACCACTTCCGCCAAATAATCAAGAAGTAATTATGCCTCAAGTCCCAAACCAAACAGTATTGGAAGTACCAGTTGTACCGCAACAAATGCCGCTACCTGGTCAAATGATAAATAATCAACAAATTCAAGTTCCAAATCAAATAATTCCGCCTGTTGCTCAAGCTAGTCAAATGCCAAGTGTAATTCAAACACCACCAATATATCAGACTAATATGCAACAGGTAGTACCAATTCAACAAACTCAAGTCCAACCAGTAGCCCAAAGCCAACCAGGTGTTGTTTTACCGGTAATCCAAGCCAATAATAATCAATCTATAGCTTAAATGAAAGGAGTGATAATATGTATGGTTTCGAAGAATTAATTATTATTTTAATTATTGCTTTTTTAGTCTTTGCTTATAGACAATATAAAGGTCAAAATGTCAATAAATTTATTACCGAACAAGTTGAGGCAATATATGATAAATTTGCTCCCTATTCATTTAAAATAGTACGAGAAAAAACTAAAGAATTAGGTCAAGAATATACTCCAAAACAATATGCTACTCAAGTTGCTATTATATCAATTTTTACTGGAGTAGTTACTTATTTATATTTCTATAACCTAATAATTTGTATCGTTTATGTCTGCATCGCTGTTATGTTTGTTCCATACTTATCATACTTAAGATGCAAAAGAATATATAGTGAATTTATTTTTGAACAAATTCAAGTGTATACCTCAAACGTAATTATGGAATTTGCTACTACGCAATCATTCGTAAAAGCACTTGAGGGAGTACGAAATTCTGGAATTTTAGAAGATCCTGTAAAAAAAGATGTAGATTACATGATTGAATTAGCCTATCAAAATGGTAGTATTGATGAGTCAATAGATTATATGACGAAAATTTACCCATTCTATATTGTTAAGAATATGCATCAGTTGTTTTTACAAATCACAAAAGAAGGAGCCAGAAACTCCGCTGATTCATTGGACAATATGCAATTAGATATTGATATGTTAGTTGAAAGTGTCTATCGAGATAGAATGGAAAGAGCCTCATTCCATAAGTCGTTTATTCAATTTGGTATTATGTTGTACTTAATGGTTATGCTTGTACAATACTTATTAGGAAGAGAGACATATTTAATCCTTCTAGATCGCTGGTATGTAAAAGTACTATTACATGGTATTTTGATAATTAATTCATATTTCCTATTAAAAGGAGAAAAATATTATAATGAGAATGTAGGAGCTGAATAATAATGGAAGCATTAGTCGTTGGAGCAATAATATTAGGAATATTTTTCTACAATAATACTATTGATAAGAAAAAGTTCCTAATAGATAATGAAAAATATTTACAAGTATTTAGAGAAGAAGATTATACTTTCTTAGTATATGCTAAATATGGCGAAGATGCCGATGCCGATCAATTATATATTAAAAGAGCACTCTATGCCATTATAACTTTCTTTTTGGTATTAGGATTTACCATTAGTAGTAACTCAACAGGAAGCCTTTTTAATTCCCAATTCTTCTTAAATTTAGTTTTATCAGCTGTTATTGCCGTCTTAATATTTAAAATGCCTTATATGCAATTGAAAAAGTTTTATAAAGCTCATTTGCATGAAATTGACATCATGTTGCCATACTATTTAAAGAGTTTAGAGATTTTAATTCAACACTATACAGTGCCAGTTGCTTTAGGTAAATCTATTAATGACGCTCCAGATATTTTTAAACCAGGCTTAAGAAAACTAATCGATAGAATAAATGCTGGAGATTCAACTATTGACCCATATATGGAATTTGCCAATACTTATCCAGTAAGAGATTCCATGCGAATGATGCGTTTGTTATATCGTTTAGGACTTGGTGCACAAGATAAAAAACAGGAAAGATTGTTAATGTTTTCAAAAACAGTTTCCAATCTTCAACATAAAGCCCGTGAGACCAAATATAAAGAACGTCTAAATTATATGGAAAATCAAACAATGATAATGCTAGTCATTACTGGTCTTGGTGTTATGTTAATTATTTTAATATCAATGATGGTAATGTTTACGATGTAAATAAAAAGATAAATATTGTTAATTAAATAAATATTTGTTATAATTAAACCAAACAATAGAAAGGAGATGTTGCAAGTGAAAGAAGCAACAGGAGAATTAAACTTAACAGTTATTACAATTATTGCTATAGCTGCTGTAATTGGATTTTTCTGGCTATTATGGCCAAGTATACAAAATTCTATAAATTCACAATGGTCAAATATTTCTGGTGGAATGATAGTTCAGCAAAGATAAAATAAAGGGAGTGATATAGATGCGTGATGCGCTTGGAGGATTAGTAAATATAGTTATTATAATTGTCTTTTTAGTAATCGTTAGTGGTTATTTAGCCTTCAACGTTAACTATACAAAAGCCTTCCGTGTAAAAAACAAAATCATTAGTGCTATTGAACAGTATGAGGGAAACTGTAATACCGATCAAGGTGCTTGTTCTAAAGCTATTACTGATTATATGAAATCAATTGGCTATTCTGTACCTCAAACAATAAATCTCCAAGATCAAGGTTATATATGCCCCCAAAATGCTGGATACTGTATAAAAGAAATAAATGCTGAAAATAATACTGATCCTGCCATAGTTTTAGAAAACAACGAAGGAAAAGTTTATTATCAAGTAGTAACTGTAATATATATCGATATACCAATCATAAATAGAATAATGCCTAATTTGAAAATGTTTCAAGTAACTGGGACAACCAAAGTATTTAAACCAAGTAAAAATGTCGGGTGATTAAAATGAATGTAATAGTAGCAAATGAACAACAAACCGAATTATCAAAATTAGACATAGATATTATTAAAAATATCACCGGTGCTTTTGAAGCTTCGGTTTTAATTGAAATGTTTAAAACTTTCTTTTTTAATAAAATGATCCTCGATGTTACCGCATTAAAAAATTATGATAATATAGCAAGTTATAAAGAACTTATTAGTGGTTTAGACGCTGAAAAAATAATCTTTTATTTACCAGAAAATACTAGTCTATGTACCGCAAATTTCTTATCTGGTCTAATAAATATTGGTATATATAATTTTACAACTAATTTAGATGGAGTAAAGTATTTAACAAAACACTCTAATACGTTAAAAGATGTTGAACATATTTTATCATTATCCAGTGCCTCTGATCCCGTTAAAGAACAGCCAAAGTTTGAAATTCCAAAACAAAAAGAACCAGAAAAAGTACCTGCTAGTGTAGGCCCTAAAATAATTGGTATAAGGAATTTAACTAAACAAGCCGGCTCAACAACTTTTATATATATGCTAAAAAATGAATTAACGGCTATATTAGGTAAAAATAGTGTTCTTGCTATTGAAATAGATAAAAACGATTTTAACGTTTTCAGTGATAAAGAAATGATTGTCGCTACTAAGGAAGACGTAAGGGCTATATTACGACGAGCAATTAACTATAAAATAATTTTAGTTGATTTAAACGATTTTCCTGATGAAAGTATTTGTAGTGATATTTACTATTTATTAGAACCAAGTATTATTAAACTAAATAGGTTAATAAGAAGAAGTAGCAATGTTTTTGAAAAGCTACGAGGACGAAAAATAATTCTAAATAAAAGCTTACTAACCGATAAAGATATTGCAGATTTTGAATATGAAGCTAGAACAACAGTCTTTTATAATATGCCACCTCTTGATGATCGAAAAAGAAACGAGGCTATGTATAATTTCATATTAAAAGCAGGATTAGTTGAAATGGAAACAAAAGAAAATCCCAATAAAGTATTTGGTTTATTTAGAAGGTAATAATTGACAAAAAAAGTGATATAAGATATTATATTTTTAGCAAAGGAGAGGTAATTATGTCAAGTTTATTTCAAATTGGTATAGGTGGAGCAAGTGGAGGAGCTTGTCAAGGATTAGAACCATTAGTAAGAATTATTAAGGGAGTATTGAAATATGTATTCATTATTATCCCAATTGCTTTATTAATATTTGGTATAATTGATTTAGGTAAAGCCGTTATTTCTAGTGATGATAAAGAGATAAAAGCTGCAACATCAAGATTAATTAAGCGTATAATATATGCTGTTGTAATTTTCTTAGTACCAAGTATCGTTTCATTAGTAATGAATCTTGTAGCTCTTGGAGCAGATCCAAGTGAAACAGATACCACAAGTTGGGCTAGTTGCTGGAACAGTGTATATATCGTAAATAAATAGCAAACAATTGCTATTTTTTTTTTATTTTGCTATACTTAATATGTTATAATGTTTTTGGAGTGATATTATGAAAAACAAGGCACTAATTTATGTCTTATTAATAGTTAGTATTTTTCTTTTTAATACGGTAAATGTTTCTGCTAAAGAAAAAAATATTAATTATACTGACACCAAATCAGTAGAAATTACTAATAAAATAAATATTTCCAATATAAATTCTTTTGTTCAAATCATGGATTGTAGTGGCGAAACTTCAATGTTAGGTAATGTTAATGATGAAGACTCCGTTGCTTGGCTATTACAAAAAGCCCTAAATTATATAAGAGTTCTAGGACCAATTTTAGTCTTAGTATTAAGCAGTTTAGACTATATTACTGCCTTATTATCATCAAATGATGAATCTCTTGCCAAAGCTCATAAAAGACTAATCACAAGACTAGTTCTTGCAGCTGTCTTGTTTGTTTTACCAACACTAGTTAGTGTTATGTTAAATGTTTTAGGTTTCACGTCAAGTGATACCTGTGTAAAGTAAAAGAGGTGAGTTAAATGACTGATTTCATGGCCAAAAATACTATAAATGATATAATACGTACCATTTTTGCTACCATAGATAGAGTGGTCTATTTATTAATGTCAATTTTATATGAAATCTTTTTTGCGGTTGCATCTTTTGATATGCTGGGTGGAGATCTCATAAGAGATATCTATGGCCGTGTTCAATTAATATTGGGCGTATTTATGGTCTTTAAATTAGCGATTTCAATTCTTCAAGGAATAGTAAACCCCGATACCGTTTATGACAAAAAACAAGGGATGGGAAAAATTGTAACAAGAATCATTGTTTCCTTAATTATGCTTGTTTTGATAGCACCTTTTGATATCCCGAATCCCTCAAATGAATGGGAAAAATCTGTAAATGACAACGGAATTTTATTTGGCTCATTATTTTCACTTCAAAATAGGGTGCTTGCCAATAATACTATTGGGCGAATAATCGTTGGAAGAACTGATACATCTTCGGACTCTACTACCGGCAATCAAATATATAGTGTTGGAAAAACTTTTTCCTCAACCATTCTAAAAACTTTTGTTAGAATAAATGTCTTGCCAACTTTACAAGAAGAACCGCCGGCAGGAAAAGATCCCGAAACAATAAATGCAAACCGGGTTTGTAAAAATATTGATAGCGATTTACTTAAAATTTATAATGACTCTGATGCAGAACCACAGTTAATATTATCACTAGTAAATTTAGGCTGTGGCAGAGCTGAAAATGGTACAACAGTTAGTTCATTTTTAAACGAGGCCGTTCAATCTTTTCTAGGAAAAGAGTATTATGCTTTTTCTTACCTTCCATTGGCTAGTACGGTTGTTGGAATTGTAATTGATTTTGTCTTAATTTCATATTCAATTGATGTTGCTATTAGGGTGTTTAAATTAATTATATTAAGAATTATTGCCCCAATACCAATAATTAGTCATATGAATATTAGTGCTAAAGAAGGAAAAGGCGGAGATAGTTTTAGCTTGTGGGTACAATCATTAGTTTCAACCTACATAGAATTATTTATACGTCTAGCTATAATATATTTCGTTTTATTCCTAATTCAAAATATTCTATCTAACGGTATTTTCAGTTCACTTAAATTCCAAACAAGTTCTTTCCTAGTTAATGCTTTTGCTTTTGTTTTTATTATTATTGGCTTACTTCTATTTGCCAAACAAGCACCAAATTATATTAAGAGTCTTTTCGGTTCCAAAGGTGCAGGAAGTGTTGGTATAACAGCACTAACATCTATGGCTGCTAATCTTTCCGCTGGAACGGGCTTTAGAGATTCATTGGATAGTGCAAGGGCAGAAGTTGCCAAAACTAATTTTGGTGATAAAGAAGGCGGAAAAGGATTATTTGCTAAAACTAGAGATGGTGCCGTAAAAGGTATAAAAGAAAAATATAGAAGTGATCTAGAAGAAGAATATTATAGTAGAGCCTTAGATATAGGTAGCGAAAGATTCCACGCTAATTATGCTGGTTCGGAAGCCGAAAGAAAGATAAAAGACAATGAAGATATGTGGTGGAACAAACCAGGGCTTAAAAAAGTTGCTCCAAAGAAACTATCTGGTGCAAAGGCTAAAGAAGCTCAATTAGACGCTAATAAGTGGTTATATCAAAATGAAGCAACTGGCTACGATCCACAAGCTGGTCGTGGTATTGGTGTAAGATATGGTGCAAAAAGAAGAACAGCAACGCCACCAACACAGCAAACACCGCCAACACAACAAACACCACCAGCACAACAAACGCCGCCAGCACAACAAACGCCGCCAGCACAACAAACGCCGCCAGCACAACAAACGCCGCCAGCACAACAAACACCACCAGCACAACAAACGCCGCCACCACCAACGCCACCAACACCATAGTGGTAAAAATAAATAATCACAATAAAAAGGGAGTGTGAAAAATAGTGAATAATTATTTAATTCCAGCAAATTCCAAAAATGGGCAATTAATATTAGGAATGTTTAAACCATCTGATTTATGGCTATTAGGTATTGGCGTTTTAACCAGTGTTTTAATGCTAGCCTTTTTACCCGTTGAATCATTAGGCGTAACAATTCTAGTATTACTTCCTGGTATTGTTTCAGCTTTGTTAGTTTTCCCAATACCAAATTATCATAATACATTAACAGTAATTATTGAAATATATGAATATTTAACATCTCGACAACAATATAGATGGAAAGGTTGGTGCTATAAAGAATGGCTAAAAAAGTAAGTGGTTATACAGAAGACTGGTTACCAATTAAAGGTATTCAAAATGGTATGATTTACACAACATCAAACCAAAAAGTTACCGGAGTCAAAATAACTCCAAGAAATATTTTTATTTTAGATGCTAATACTCAAGACAATATCTTGATTAGTTTAAAGAACTTTTACAATATGTTAGACTTTGAGTTCTGGCTAGTTGTTGCTGATCGACCAGTAGATATTTCCGTATATCAAGCCGAATTGCAATTACTATATAATGATGCTCCTAATGCCGCTATTCGTAAATTGATAATGCAAGACATTAGAAAAGCAAATATGTTTATTAAAAATAATGTAGTTGATACTGAATACTATATCTTATTTAAAGATAAAAATCCGGATATACTGGAAAAACGTATTCGTATGATGATTAATGGTCTAGCTGACTGTGGACTTAATGCATCCAAAGTTAATAATGCTGATTTAAGAGTTATTTTAGAAAATTTCTTAAATGGTGGACAAAATACAGAATTTGGGATGGTGATGCCTGTATGAGTACTGGTATAAGAAGTCAATTAGCTCCAAAGGGGCTACATTTTAATCCAAGTGATTTTATGATTAGTGATAATTATGCAACTATCTTAACCGTAATTTCTTATCCAAAATATATCCAACCTGGATATTTATCATCACTAACAAGCATGGCTGGCATTAAAGTAGTTATTAAACATATTCCAGTTCCATTTTCTCAAATGTCCAAAATGCTAAACAAGCAAGTGGCTGATTTAAGAGAAAAATATCAAAATGAAAAAGATTTAACGCGAAGAGAAGGTTATCGTCAAGATGCTGAAAGCTTAGAATACTTTGTTTCTATGCTAGCTGCTAGTCAAGCACGTATTTTTGATTTTCAAATGCACATCATGATTACCTCTCCAACTAAAGAAGGACTAGAACTAAAAAAAGTCAATGTAAAAAACTATTTAGATGCGATGGATTTAAGAGCAATTTCCTTACGCTTTGAACAAGAAAAGGTATTAAAATCAATTTTACCAATCTTCCCATCACAAGATATTGAACAGCGTATTGGTACCCCAATTCCATCTGTTACCATAGCTGCTATGTATCCTTTCATTTTTGATAGTATAAAGGACCCAGGACCAGCAACTTTACTAGGCGTTGATTTCTCTGGTGGAGTAATTTTATTCAATCAATTTTTATATAAGATAAAAAAAGAAAACAATCGTAATAATGCCAATATGATTATTCTTGGTACTTCTGGTTCTGGAAAATCAACAGCGGCTAAGTTATTATTACGTAATCACATTCGTAATGGCTGTCAAATTGTTATTATTGACCCAGAAGATGAGTTCCGTGAGATAACTAAAGCCTTTGGTGGTGATACCATTGATATTGGAAAAGGTGGTCAATTTGGTCTTATTAATCCATTAGAAATTGTTATTGATGCTGATGAAGAAGAAATAAAACAAGGTTTAGGCTACACTGTTTTAACAAGAACTTTACAATTCTTAAAAGCTTTTATGAAATATTATGATCCATCAATTACAGAAGATGTACTAACTATGTTTAGTGAAATAGTTCAAGACACCTATAAAAGATTTGGTATTGATTTTAACACCGATTTTTCTCATTTTACTTCTGCCGATTATCCAACATTCAGTGATGTTTATGCAACTATAAAAGGGAAACTTATGTCTATAACTGATGCCACTCAAGAAAGGGACATCCTAGAGAGACTAGAACTAAAGGTTCGTCCACTTACTAAAGAATTAAAATTTTACTTCGATGGACATACTACACTAAGACGTGATAGTGATTTCATGGTTTTTAACATTAAGGAATTAATGAATAGTGATAGTACTATTAAGAATGCTCTATTCTTTAACGTTTTAAAATATGCTTGGGGTTTATGTCTAGATTATAATGTTGACACTATTTTAATGGTAGATGAAGCTCACGTATTATTAGGAGATAAAAATAGTCAAGGTGCAGACTTCCTTGCTCAAGTTCAACGTCGAGCTCGTAAATATAATACCGGTACAATTATAATTACTCAACAGCCTAGTGACTTTTCAGACCCAGCCGTAATAACTCAAGGAAAAGCTATTTTTGATAATGCTTCATACTACTTGGTAATGGGCTTGAAAAAACAAGCTGTAGAAGATTTAAGTCACCTAATAGACTTAAATGATAATGAAAAAGAAAGCATTAAACGCTATTCTCAAGGTGAAGCCTTATTTGTTTGTGGTAACCGAAGAATGCGAATAAATGTTACTGTTACTAAAGAAGAATTAGAATCTTTCGGTAGTGGCGGTGGACTATAAAATAAAAAATAGTTAGGTGGTGGTAGTAAATGGCCTATCAAGCAAAGCGTAATGATGAACCAACAAGTAAAGAACGCAATCGTGAAAATAATACTCAAAATATTAGAAATGCTGCTGATGTTGCTATTGCTACCAAAAACCCTTATGCCGCTGCTGCTGGTGGGGCAGTAAAAGCAGCTGACAAGCTAACTGATGGTAAATCCTCTGAAAAATTAGGGGATATTTTAGATAAAGCAACGAGTAGGGTGCCTGGAGGACAGGCCCTACAAGATGCTCTAAACGATTTGAATGAAAGTGGTCTTGGTGATAAAGTCGGTCAGGCCGCAAGAATCAATAATTCAGCTAATACCCAACCTAATGCTTTCCAACAAGAAGGCTCTAAAGCACCACAAGAAAAAACTAACCAAAATACCATGGCTAGAAATCCTAGAAGTGCCAACAATAATGATAGTGAAGGTGAAGTAGAAGGAAAAGTAGAAGGCAATGTAGTATTAAAAACAGTCGCAATTACTGGTTTAATTTTTCTATTTGGAATTCTCTTTCTTCTAATCATTATTATTTCCGTTGTAACCCCATACGCAGATTTTGAAGATGCCCTAGGTGCTAGTTATGCAAGTGGCGAAGAAACGGGTAGCTTTACCGAATTTGGAGCGGTTACCGAAGAAGCTAAAGATTTTTACGAAAGAATTAACGATGTAAAATTAGAATACGCAAGAAAAGGTAAGACTGTGGAAGCTGTAAAAATTGTTGCCGTATATCATATCATGGCCTCTGAAAATAATAACTTTACTTATCGTAATATGACCAAAGCCAAAATTAGAGAAATAGCAGCTTCTATGTTCAAAGGCGATGAATATGATGCCGCAGTTTTTGAAAAAAATCTTGTAAATTCATTTTTCAAAAAACAATTTCCTAAATATGATGATGCCAAAAGGGAAAGCATGGCGGAAAGAGTTATAAAATACATTGAAGATTACTATAGTTTCTTAGGTGTAACCAACTATGCTTGTCCAGAATTAGGAACTTGTTCTTATCAAATAGATGGCTTCTATTATCCAAATTCAAAGGGAAATACTTACTTAAATAGATCTATAGAATTTAATAATTTAAAAGTTAGATTGATGCAAACTGGTACCGTAGGTGAACATGATTATGGTGGAACTTATGGTAAGGCTATGGAAGGTGAGGACCTAATTCCATTTGAAGAATATGTAATGGGAGTAACTTACTTTGAAATTGGTGATTCAGTACCAGATGAGGCTATCAAAGCTCAATTAATTGTCGCAAGAAACTTCGCTTTAGCTAGAGCTAACTATATGGGAGGCTGGCACAAGCTACAAGAAGAATCAGATGAACAATGGGTTTTACAAATGGCTAATAGTACAGCAGATCAAGGTTTCTGTCACCCAGATTTAGGCTGCTCTGCTGAAAACCCTCAATGGGGGCAAATATATAGTGGCCATAAACTAACAGCTTGGCAAAAGCAACCCCTAGCAACCAATAGCAAATTACGTACGCTTGCAACAGAAGTAATGGGAGAAGTTTTAGTAAACGAAGAAGGCAACATAATTTATACTACATATAATAGCACCATTCAAAAAAAGTTTATATCCTTGGCAAACGAAGGTTATGATTATAAACAAATACTACTAGAAGTTTACAATAATGAAAATAAATCTAATGCCACAGGAATTAGTAAGATGTCTTGTACTACCGCTGCTACCAGCAGCTGTAACCAAGCTAGCAGTGGACCATATACATCTTGGAAACAATATGAAGGACCATGGATAAATATCCAATTAGGAAATTCTGGCAAAACTATTAAAAATATTGGCTGTGCTGCAACTTCAGTTTCCATCTTAATTGCCAAAAGTAATGTTCCAACTACCGTAGAGTTAAATCCCGGAACCTTTGTTCAAACCTTAAATGCTAATGGTGGCTTTGGTTCAGGATCTTGCCTTGGCTGCATTAACTGGGCTGCTGCTTCATCCGTTGCCCCAAGCTTTAAATATGCTGGTAGTACCAGTGTTAGTGGCTATTCTAAAGAGGAAAAACTTGCCACTTTAAAAAATCTCATAAATCAAGGATACTATGTTGCTGCCGAAGTAAAAGGAAATACTGGTGAGCACTGGGTCGCAATTGATAGCATTCAATCAGATACTGTATTTATGTTAGATCCTGGATCAACTTCAACCAATTTATGGAAAACTTATCCATGGTATAATACCAGCAAATTCGTCTATTACAAAGTAGTATAGGAGTACAATATGAAAAAAAGATATATTATATTAATCTCTATAATAATTATATATTTTTTAATTCTATTTTTCTTTATGGGATATGGAAAAATAAAGAAAGAACAAAAAGAAGCTACCGTTTTAGTTGGTGAAAACACTGTTTGGCAACTAGAAAAAAATACTTGGCGCAATATTGCCAATAAAACTGAAGTTGATAAATTAAACTGGACAGAATTTACTGTATTTATAAATAATGAAAACATTGGCAAGTATTATCTTTGGTATGATACAAAGTGGTATTTATTTGACGAAAACAAACAACCATTTCTATATGATGATGGTACCTTTTTTGCAATCAAAGCTAATTACGATGTAAAACTTCTAAATTTTACACCAACTAAAATAAAAGATAGTACTTTAATTAATAAAGTATTAACCGAAAACAACATAACTTCTGCTACAGAATTTACTGTTGATAATCTTTATAAAATAGACTTTGATAGTGATGGAGTAGTTGAAAATTTTTACGCAATTAGTAATGCTTTTGCAAGAGAAACATCACCATCTAAAGTATTTAGTATTGTATTTATGGAAAAATCAGGGCAAATATACTACCTATATAATTCCATAGCGGACAATGATGGTCAAAATGGTTGTAAACCATATTTAAATACAATCGTTGATTTAACTGAAGACCAAATATATGAAATAGTTCTATCATGTGGCTATTATAGTATGGAAACACCTCATGATATGCTATATACTTTTGAAGATAATGAATTTAAGTTACTTGCAAGTAATCAATAAAATATATGACTATTTAATTAGTTAGTGATATAATAAGGCCAGAAAGGGAGTAATAATATGAAATTTAAGTTACGTGCTGACAAAGAAGATTGGTTAATGTTTGGAGCATTTGCCTTATTCTTACTATATGTTGTCGCTATAGGAGTTGTAAATTTAGCAACCTTTGCTGAGACTGGTACTTTATCAGGATTTAATCCCTTTCCAGCCTTTTCAGCAAAATATATTTCCACAACCTTAGTATTATACTTTTTAATGCTTGGTGGCTTATTTATGAGCGTTAGTTCTTATTTCTTTGAAAGAGAAAAAGGTTTTGGTATTGCTACTCAAAAAAAAGATAAAGGTTATTCTAGATGGGCCAAAGAAAAAGAAATAAAAGAAGAACTAGAACGTGTTGAATTAAAACAAAAAAATTCCAAAGTAGCAGGTATTCCTCTTATCGTTAAAGAAAACGAAATGTGGGTAGATAATGGTGAATACCATTCACTAATCATTGGTGCCACTGGTTCTGGTAAAACTCAAGGTATCGTTCTCCCTCAAGTTCATAGTCTAGCTAAGGCAAGAGAATCAATGATTATTACTGACCCTAAAGGTGAAATATATGAAACCACTAGTATGATGTTACGAGAACGAGGCTACCAAATTGTTCTTCTAAATTTCCGTGATCCCCAAAATGGTAGTGCATGGAATCCAATGTCCTTACCATATAAAATATACAAATCTGGCAATCATGATAAAGCAATTGAACTATTAGACGACTTAGCACTAAATATTCTATATGATGAAACAAATAAAAATGCTGATCCATTCTGGGAAAAAACATCAGCCGATTACTTTTCCGGCGTTGCTTTAGGCTTATTTGAAGATGCTAAAGAAGATGAAATAAATATTAACAGTATTAGTTTAGCAACTACTGTAGGTGAAGAAAAATTTGGTGGTTCAACATATATAAAAGAATACTTTGCTGCCAAAGACCCTAGTAGTGCCGCAGCAATAAATGCCTCAAGTACTATTATGGCACCATCTGAAACTAAAGGTAGTATTTTATCAGTTTTCAAACAAAAAGTTAAACTATTTGCATCCCGCGATAACTTAAGTGAAATGTTATCCTATAGTGATGTTGATCTAGAAAGCATTGGTGAAAGACCAACCGCAGTATTTATTGTTATTCAAGATGAAAAAAAGACTTATCACTCTCTAGTTACAATTCTCTTAAAGCAAATATATGAAACTCTTATAACCGTTGCTCAAAAACATGGAGGAAAATTGCCAGTTCGAACTAATTTTATTCTTGATGAGTTCGCCAACATGCCTCCTCTAAAAGATGTAACTACCATGATAACTGCCGCTCGTTCTAGAAGAATTCGCTTTACAATGATTATTCAAAACTTTGCTCAACTTGATGCCGTATATGGAAAAGAAGATGCCGAGACCATTCGTGGTAACTGTGGAAACATCATCTACCTAATCACAACCGAACTAAAAGCCTTAGAAGAAATTTCTAAAATGTGTGGTGAAGTTAAATCTAAAAAAGATGATAAAACAGCTTCAACTCCATTAGTAACGGTTTCGGATTTACAAAGAATGCAAATGTATGAAACTGTCATTTTACGTATGAGAAAGCAACCATTTAAAACAAAATTAATTGCTAATCACAAATTGGATTGGGGTAAAAAATATCCAAAAGCTAAATATCCAACTCGTGCCAAACGACCAGTGCATACCTTCGATATTAAAGAATTTGTTAAAAATCAAAAGAAACAAAAATTACTAGAGATGATGAATTCAACTAATCCAGAAAATCCTGCTAATCCAACTCCAAAGGATAAACAAATTCATGTTCCTCCAAAAAGCTTCGGTCAAAGACCAACTGCAAGTAATGGATTTAATCCAAGTCATGAAGTTTCTGAATTTTTAACTAAACCAACAGGAATGCCAAAAAAACAAGAGAGCACTAAGCAACAAGCAGAATTGCTCCCAAGAAAAGCGATGGATCAAGAAGCACCACTTAAACCAACTTTTCCACCAGAGAACAAATTATCTGATACTTCAAAGTATCAATTACCTAAAGAAAAACCTATATCTATACCAGAAGAAGAATCAATTGGTTTTGATGACGATTTTAGCTTTGATGTTGAAGATTTGGTTAAAAAAATAGATGCCAAGATAGCACAACTTGAAGAAGAAGAAAGAAGAAGTAAGGAAGAAGCTCTAAAAAAAGAACAAGAAGAACAACAAATAAAACCAATCGATTCCTTACAATCCCTAACTCCTAATAAAGAATCTAACTTTGAAGGATTAAGCAAATTATCATCAGAAAAGATTCCAACACCAAATATAGGAGCACCTTCTAATTCAGAAATAAAACCAGTAAGTTCTACTAATATTGATTTAAATGATGATAGTGATGACGATGATGATTTCTTTGATGACTTTTTCGATAATTAATAAAAGGAGAGAAGATTATGAGTGATAATTTAAAAAAAGGAAAAGTAAACGATTTTGATATAGAAGATGACATGGAAGAAGATACTTCTAAAAGCAGTTCTAACTCTGATGATTTAAAAAAGTTAATTATAAAGCTTACTATCGTGATTGGTGCAGGTATACTAATATTAATCTTAGTATTATCTATTAGTTCTAAATTTACTAACAAAAGCTACTCTTATGAAGAAATAGAAGAAATAATGATAAAAGCTACCAAAGAATATCTTGCTGAAAATCCTTCTATATCTACCATTGCTGAAACTAGAATCGTTGAAGTACCAGTTGCTAATTTAGTAGCTGCTGGCAAAATGAATGACTTGTCAACTTATAACAGTAATAGTTGTACTGGTAAAGTTGTAGTCGCAAAAGTTGATGCTGAGTATGTTTATACGCCAACCCTAGATTGCGGGGATAGTTACAGTAGTACGCCACTATATACCAAAGTTTTAGCTGATTCACCAATAACTGACAGTGGTTATGGTCTATATAGCTTAAATGGTGAAAAAGTTTTCCGTGGTGAAAAAGTTAATAACTATGTCCAACTAGAAAAAGCTGTTTGGCGTATTGTTAAAATTGATTCATCTAATAACGTAGTCTTAATAAAAGATACTCAAACTGGGTATACACAAGCTTGGGATAATCGCTATAATGATACTATCGGATATAACGTTGGTCTAAATAATTATGCTACAAGTAGAATTAAAGAATATCTTGAAACTTTATATGATACTACTAAAGAATCCGAAATTTTCTTAAGTACAAACGATAAAGCCAAATTAATATCTTATGATGCTTGTGTTGGCAGTAGAGCAACTAACTCAAAAACTAATACTAATGAAATCGAATGCAAAACCAAGTCTGAAAATCAAAAACTTTCTTTATTAACCGTTTCAGACTATATTAATGCCAGTGTTGATCCAAAATGTATAACTGCCGAAAGCTTAACTTGTCAAAACTACAATTATCTAGTAAAGAATTTTGCTTGGTGGTTGGCAACACCAGTTACTAATACAACAGATCGAGCATATTCTATATCTGTAAAAGGAGAAATAAAATCTTCTCAAACAGGCGATTATTATAATGTAAGACCAGTAATTAAATTAAATCCAACTGTTGTGATAAGCGGAGGCTCTGGAACAGAAACTGATCCTTATATTGTAAAATAAAATTACCAATAGGAATCTATAATTACTATAGATTCTTTTTTTGCATCTAATAAAATAGAGGTGATATTTTGAATATTGATATAACTGCCTTCTTAGAAGAAAAAAGAAAAAATAAACTAAATATCATTGATATTAGACAAAAAGCACAATATGATTTAGGCCATATTCCAACCGCTAAAAATATTCCCCACACCAATCTTTTAATTAATCCCGAATATTATCTTAATAAAAATGAACTTTACTACATATACTGTCAATATGGAATAAGTAGTCAAACTGCCTCCAATAAGTTAAATAGCCTAGGATATAAAACAATCAGTATTAATGGAGGTTATAATTCTTATCAAATGAAAATGCCCAAATAGGGCTTTTTGTCTGTATATATCTTGTGAAAGAAGAAAATTTATACTACAATTAACCAAGAGGGTGATATATTGAATGTAATAAATGAATTCATAAATTATAGTACTGAACTTATCATAAATGGTGGTTTGATAATTGGCATTATTTTGATTATTCTTGAATCATTTTTTCCAATATTGCCATTAGGTGTAATGGTCGCTTTAATAACCAATGCCTATGGTCTATTATTTGGCATTCTTATCTCTTGGTTATCAAATTGCACCGGTTGTTATTTAACTTACCTAATTTTTTATCACTTATCGAAAAAAAATACCCATAAATTCTTACCAACCAAAGTTAAAGAGAAAGTAGAAAGTGGAACCCAAAAATTTAAAAAAATATCTCTACCAAGCCTAGTTGCTATTATAACATTGCCTTTTACCCCATCGTTTGTTATAAATATCTTAGCGGGTGTTTCGAAAATGAGCAAAAAAAAATACCTCGTCGCTATAGGAATAGGCAAAGTATTTATGATTTCTTTTTGGGCCTACATTGGCAAAAGCTTTATAGAAAGTATGCATGATTTGAAAACTATTATTGCTATTTTTCTAATGATTCTTTTTGCCTATATAATTTCCAAAATAGTAAGTAGAAAATTAAATATTGAATAGGAGTGATACAATGGAATACATAATTATATTATTACTAATAATAAACATAATTTTAGGAATAATTTCTTTATTTAAAAATATTAATGAAAGCAATATAACAGAACGTTTAGGAAAACTTGAACTAAGCATGACTAAAGAAATGGGTGATTTTAAAAATGATTTAAGTCGTAATTTAAATAAAGACTTTACTAGTCTAAACGAGCAACTAGAACGACGTTTGATTGCTATTAACGAAAAAGTAAATGAAAGACTTGACCAAAACTTTGAAAAAACTAATAAAACTTTCATGAACGTTATTGAACGTTTATCTAAAATTGATGAAGCCCAAAAGAAAATAGAAACCTTATCATCTGATATTGTTAGTCTTCAAAGTATTTTAACCGATAAAAAGACTAGAGGTATTTTTGGAGAAGTAAACTTAAAACATATTTTAACTAGTGTTTTTGGTGAAAAAAATGATAACATCTTTAAACTTCAATATACCCTAAGTACTGGTGTTATTGCTGATTCCGTAGTTTTTGCCCCAGAACCCCTAGGGACAATAGCCATAGATTCCAAATTTCCATTAGAGCACTATCAGTTAATGGTTGATAAAAAGCTAACCCAAGATATGCGTGATAACTATGAAAAGATGTTTAAACAAGATATGAAAAAACACATTGATGCTATAAGTAGCAAATATATAATTCCTGGAGAAACCGCCGATCAAGCTATTCTCTTTTTGCCAGCCGAAGCTATTTTTGCTGAAATAAATGCTTATCATCAAGATATTATTGATTATGCCTATAAGAAAAGAGTATGGATTACATCTCCAACAACCCTAATTTCTACATTAACTGTTATTGAAATGATTATTAAAAATATGGAAAGAGATAAATATACATCTATCATACATGAAGAATTAAATAAATTAGGTTTAGAATTTGCTAGATATAAAGAACGCTGGGATAAACTAGCTAGAAGCATCCAAACCGTTAATAAAGATGTTGAAAACGTTTCTATAACTACTGATAAAATTACTAAAAAATTTGAAACAATCAACAAAGTAGAAGTAAGCAAATTAATTGCTGAAGATATTAAAGAACTACCAAATACCTCTACTGAAGACTAAAATTTATTATAACTAAATTAAAAACTAATTAAGTAAATTCTTAATTAGTTTTTTGTCATTTAATAAACCTTCTATAAAACCTAAAAATATCATAAACTTTACTATGATAACTAAAATAATCATAATGTTAATATCCTTCTTTTTTATGGTAACAGGATTAACTTATATAATTATTTATATTAATTTATTCCCTTTTGGATATACTATAAAAGAATACTTGATATTTATCCTAAAAAAACCTGAATGTATCTCATTTTTGCTTGGTTTTTTTATTGAACTACTATGTATTTTTACTTGGAAAGGAAAAAGAAAATGAATTATATATATGACATTTTACTTAATTTTACAGATAGTGAGCGCTTAGTTGAATTTTATGAATGGAATGAAAATGATTCGATAGAACAAATAAAAAAAATTCCAATATATCGTATTTCTTCCGAACAAATGCAAGATATTTGCCAAAACCAAATTGCATTAGAAGAAGAATTTTTACATGAAATAAAAAATCAAGCAATCACATATAACCCTAAAAATAATATAAAATATGCTCTTTTAATATGTGATTTAAATAAAGCATTAGCCCTAGAATTTGATAATAATGGTCTTTTAATAGCAAGAAGTGGCCTTCTTTTAGATGAAGAAGAAGATATTGTTGAAACATCTTATGACTTAGAAGAAACTACTTTAAAATATAAAATTATAAGGCCATATGAAATAAATTACTACTTAACTAGAAAAGAAAACTTTAAAAAAAATTATTTATTAAAAGAGTTAGAATATCTTTCTAAAAATAAAAATCAAGCTAAATTAAATTACATATATGAAGAAATTTTTCCCAAAGATAATTTAAGTTATTTAAAAAAAATAACTAGATTAATTGATAATATTAAAAACAATTATAATATTAAGCATAATGAATTATATGAAATAATTCGTTTAACATACATAAAAAAATAAACTACTTATTAGTAGTCTATTTTCATTGCTTTTCGTACTTTTTTCATTTGCTCGGTAGCTCTCTTTTGAGCTTTAACAGTACCTTCATCCAAAATTTTTTGAACTAATTGTGGATTATCTTCGTAATATTTTCTTTTTTCTCTAATAGGCGTTAAAAATTCTCTTAGTTTTTCTATTAATGCTCCCTTACATTGTACACAACCACGGCAACCTTTTTTACACTCTGCACATATAGTTTCTACATTATTGGGATTATTAACCAATTTATGATAATAATAAACCATACAAACATCTGGATTAGCAGGATCATCTTTTTTTATCTTATTTGGATCTGTAACCGCTCCCATAATCTTTTTTCTAATAGTCTCATCATCATCAACTAAGTAAATAGCATTGCCTAAACTTTTACCCATTTTTTCATTGCCATCAAGACCTTTAACTCTAGTCGCATCACTTAAAATTTGTTCTGGCTCCTTAAATGTCTCTCCATAAATTGAATTAAACTTACGAACGATTTCTCGGCATTGTTCAAGCAGTGGTAATTGATCATCACCAACTGGAACAAGTTCTCCATCAAAAGCAGTAATATCTGCTGCCTGTGATACTGGATAACCTAAAAAACCATAGGTAATACTTTCGCCATTGTTACCAAACAAGTCTTTTTTTTGTGCCATTTCACTTTTAACTGTCGGATTTCTTTGTAATCTAGCAACTGTCACAAGATTTGAAAAGAAGACAGTAAGTTCCGCAATTTCCGGTACCTTAGACTGAATAAAAAAATTAACTTTATTAGGATCAATACCAATTGATAATAAATCCATTGTAATTTCATAAACATTCTTTCTTACTTTATCTGGATTATCAAAATTATCAGTTAAAGCCTGAACATCAGCAATTTCCAAATAAAAATCATAATCATCCTGTAATTTAACCCAATTACTAGCCGCCCCAAAATAATGCCCCAAATGCAAATTACCAGTAGGCCTAAGACCAGTCAAAATAGTTTTACCCATAAAAATCACTCCTAACATGTATTTTAACACAAAAACCTTTAAATACAAATAAAAAAGTATTGCCACTATTAGTAGTATCAACTAAATTAATTGAAAAAAGGTTGTCTAAAAAGAGATTATAAGATATAATATTAGTCGTTGGAGGGATATAAATGGCAAAAGAAAAACAAACAAAAGAAACAACAAACAAAAATGTTCATGAAGTTGTAATTAAAATAGAAGGAAAAGAATGGATTGATGCTATCGATAAAGCCTTTATTAAAAAGCAAAAGACTGTTAAAGTAGATGGATTCCGTCCTGGAAAGGTACCAAGAGATGTTTATGAAAAACGTTTTGGTAAAGAATCTTTATTTATTGATGCCGCTGATGCTGTTTTACAAGCTGCTTACGTTAAAGCTATGGAAGATTCAAAATTAATTCCAGTAGTACAACCAAGCGTAGATTTAAAGAGTTTAGCAGAAGATGGTGTAGAATTTAAATTTACTATCATCACTAAACCAGAAGTTAAAGTTAATAAATATAAGGGTTTAAATATTCAACCAGAAACAGTTGAAGTAACAGCTGAAGAAATTGAACATGAACTTGGACATTTATTAGAAAAATATACTGAATTAGTAACAAAAGAAGACGGTGCTGTAGAAAATGGTGATATTGCCATTATTGATTTTGAAGGTTTCAAAGATGGTGTTGCTTTTGATGGTGGAAAAGGAGAAAATTATTCACTAGAAATTGGTTCAAATACATTTATACCAGGTTTTGAAGAACAAGTTATTGGCATGAAAGTAGGGGAAGAAAAGGACTTAAATTTAACTTTCCCAGAAGATTATGGTGCTAAAGATTTAGCTGGTGCTAATGTAATATTTAAAGTTAAAGTAAATGAAATTAAACAAAAACAAGCTCGAGAACTAGATGAAGACTTTTTTGAAGATTTAGGTATGGAAGGCGTAAATTCTGAAGAGACTTTAAAAGAAGAAATTAAAAACTCAATTAAAGCTCAAAAAGAAATGGATGCTGAAAACAATTACATTGATAAAATCTTAGAAGAAGTATCAAAGAATGTTGAAGTTGATATTCCAGAAGAAATGGTTGAAGAAGAAGTTAATCGTCTATTAGGTAGATTTGAAGAACAAATGAAAATGCAAGGAATATCTTTAGATTTATATTATAAGTTTACTAATACTAAAGAAGAAGATTTAAAAGCTCAACTTGAAAAAGAAGCTTATGCTAACGTTTTATATCGTTTAATGCTAGAAGAAATCATGAATCTTGAAAAAATTGAAGTAACAACCGAAGAAGCAGATCAAGAAGCAAGTAAATTAGCTGAACAATATGGTATGGAAAAAGAACAATTCCTAGCACAATTTGGTGGATTAGAAATGATTCAATATGACTTAGAAATGCGTAAAACAATTGAATTATTAAAAGAAGCCAACAAATAACAATAAAAAAATCCAAACGAAATCAGTAATGATTTCGTTTTTTTAGTATTATTAACTACATAATAATAAATAACCATCATATTATTAGAAAAATTTACGAAAGTAACTTTTATTTATTGAAAAAAAAATATTTTCCTTTATAATAGTAAGCAGTATTAAAAATTTGGAGGTGATTGCCATTGGATTCTAATAAATTATTAGTATTGATTATCAATGATATGGTTATCTTCCCCAATAATGAAGTACGTCTTGAATATGATAATAATTATGACTATCAAATGATAGAAATTGTTAATAAGATTAATGACGATTATATGTTACTAGTTAATCCGATTGATGACAGTGCTAACATTGATATTACTTCTTTACCAAACTATGGAGTTCTAGGACGACTAAAATTAAAAATAAATGTTCCCAATGGGAAAACCCGTATTGTCATTGAAGGCTTGCAACGCGTTGAACTGCAAAATTATATTTCGGATGGTAAGCTTTATCGGGCTAATTATAAAGAAATAATAATTCCACCAACTAAGGAAGACGAAAAATATGCCAATGTTTTAATCAAAGCCTTAGAACGTTATATTGACAAAGTACCATATATGGGAAATGCCATAATGAATCAAATAGATGGTATTGATAATCTAAGTGATCTTTGTGACTTAATTGCCAGTTTTTTAAATATTGATTATCCCCATAAGAAAAAATACATAACTACCATCAGCCCACTTGAAAGAGCCAAAGATTTAATTAAAGATATGAACGAAGAACTTAAGTTTGTTGAACTAGAACAAAAAATTGAATCTGAAGTTGAAAAAGAATTAAATAAAACACAAAAAGAATATTTCCTACGTGAAAAAATCAAAATTATGCAACAAGAGCTTGGCGAAGTTAATAGTAAAGATGACGAAGTCATTAAATTAAAAAAGAAATGTGCCAAGCTAAAGTGTAGTAATAGAGTAAAAGAAAAAATAAATCATGAAATAGCTCGATATGAAGCTATTAATAGTAATTCTCCAGAACTAGGAATGATTAGAGATTACTTAGACTGGATGTTAAACCTTCCCTGGAATACTTATACTAAAGATACAGAAGACTTAAGTAAAGTTAAAAGTATTTTAGATAGTTCCCATTATGCCTTAGAAGACGTAAAAGAACGTATATTAGAATATTTGGCTGTTAAACAAAATACCAACAGCCTTCGTAGCCCAATTCTTTGTTTAGTTGGCCCACCAGGTGTAGGAAAAACTTCCTTGGCTATAAGTATTGCTAAGAGCCTAAACCGTAAAGTAGCCAAGATTAGTGTAGGTGGGATTAATGATGAAGCTGAGATAATTGGTCATCGCCGTACCTATATTGGAGCTAATCCGGGTAGAATTATTCAAGGCATCAGAAAAGCTCAAACTGCAAACCCAGTTTTTATCATTGACGAAATTGATAAAATGACTAAAGACATCAAAGGCGATCCTGCCAGTAGTCTTCTTGAGGTTTTAGATCCCGAACAAAATAATAAATTTTCAGATCACTATATTGAAGAAGAATTTGATTTATCACAAGTTCTCTTCATCGCAACCGCTAACTATATTGAACAAATACCATATGAATTAAAAGATCGCTTAGAAATAATCAATCTTTCTAGTTATACTGAATATGAAAAACTAGATATTGCTAAACGCCACTTAATTCCTAAAGAGTTAGAAGAACATGGGCTAACACCTTTACAAGTACAAATTGATGATGATTGTATTATGTCTATCATCAGGAACTATACTAAAGAAGCAGGAGTTCGTGAACTAGAAAGAGTAATTGCTACTGTATTTAGAAAAATAGTTAAAAAGATTCTTCTTGAAAAAGATTGCACTTTTTATAATATTACATATGAAAACCTTGAAGAATTTTTAGGAAAGAAAAAATACTTATATCTTGATAATCAAATAGAAGAAGAAGTTGGCGTAGTAAATGGTATGGCTTATACTGTCTTTGGTGGTGATATACTAAAAATAGAAGCGACTCTATATAAAGGAAAAGGTGAGCTAATTTTAACTGGTTCATTAGGGGAAGTCATGCAAGAATCTTGCCAGATTGCATTAAGTTATATCAAAGCCAATCTCGAAGAATTTAATATCAATAGAGAAGTACTAGTTAATAATGATATTCATATTCATTTCCCCGAAGGCGCAGTTAATAAAGATGGCCCATCAGCGGGTATTACCATTACCACCGCTTTAATAAGCCTATTTACCAATAAAAAAATATCTTCATCTATTTCCATGACAGGTGAAATAACTTTACGGGGTCGCGTTTTACCTATTGGTGGCTTAAAAGAAAAAGTAATTGGAGCTCATCGAGCAGGTATTAAAAAAATATTTCTTCCTCAAGATAATGAAAAAGATTTAATAGAAATTACCGAGGATGTAAAAAAAGATATTGAATTTATTTTTGTTACCAATTACTCCGAAATCTATCAACAAATATTTAACTAAAAAAGAAGAATTAAAGTTCTTCTTTTTTCATATTATGATGTAGGAGGTTAATTATGAAAAAAACAATATCCTTTGAAAAAAAATTAGAATTTCCTAGTATGATTGGAGAAATAACAGCCATTTCCCTTGATCAAAATTTACAATTTGTTGACGAAAGCAACATCACTGGAAATTTTAAAATAACCGGTCGCTACAAAATGACCGAAGCCTCAAGAATTGAAGAAGATTTTTCTTATGAATTACCGGTAGAAATAATTCTTAAAGAAAAAATCTCTCTTGATACCGCTAAAGTTGATATAGAAGATTTTTATTATGAAATAGAAAACGATGATACCATGATTTGCTATATTGATGTAAAAGTAGAAGGAGTAGAAATAATTGATATTCCAGAACCCCAACCTGAAATAGAAAAAAATGAATTTATAGAATCTAATAAAAAAGAAAAAATAACTAATCCATCTCCTAAAGAATCTCGCTGCCTTGAAGAAAAAGATTTTCCAACCCTTGAAAAAAAGCAAGATTTAAATCAAGAGCATCCTCAAATAGAACCATTAGAAACTAAATCTTCTAACCTAGAACAATTACGAGAGTGTGATGGGGAGTATAATAATACTTTAGAAAATACCGAATCTCCAACTCAAAAGTCTGCTGATTCTTCACTAAATGAAGAAGTTGGTTCTTTATTCTCTTCTTTTAAAGATAGTGATGAGACTTTTTCTACATATTCAGTTTATATTTTAAGACAGGAAGAAACCATTCAAACTCTAATCGAAAAATATCATACAACTAAAGAGGAATTAGAAAAATATAACGATTTAACTAATCTTACTATTGGAACTAAAATAATTATTCCAACTCCTAATGACTAATGAAAAAGAGCTACTTGCTAAATATAATTTATTACCCATTAAGATTAGTTATAATAACAAAACCAAAATTATTACTACAGCCACTAATAGCTATACTATCAAAATAAAAGAAAGTCCAACTTCTCATATATATCAATATCTAGATAGCCATAATTTTTCAAACTATCTTCGCCAAATAAACAGTCCAAGAGACGCGTATGAAATATATCCTTACATCGAAGAAAAAAAGCTAGACCCCGAAACTAAAGCCCTTGATCTTATCTATACATTAAGCCTTCTTCATAATAAAACAACAACATATCAAAAAATAAACCTTGATGAGATTAAAGAAAAATATGAAAAAATAGAAAATGAAATAGACTATCTATTATCCTATTATTATGATCTCCAAGAATATATAGAAAATAAAGTATATATGTCTCCCGCTGAATATCTACTTATTAGAAATATCAACTTAATTTATATCTCTTTAAATAATGCTAAAGGACATATTAACGAGTGGTATCAATTGAAAAATACTAAGGAACATGAACGCCAAGTTTTTCTTCACAATAATTTAACTCTTGATCACTTTTTAGTAAGTGATAATAATTATCTGATAAACTGGAAAAAATCCAAGCAAGATAGTCCTGTATATGATTTTGTAAACCTTTATCGAAAGGAATATGAAAATGTAGAAATGGAAAGTCTTTACAATATCTATCAAAGTAAATATCAATATACTAAGGACGAAAAAATTTTATTCTATTCACTAATAGAACTTCCTTGGAAAATTACTTTTAAAAATACTAATTATATTAACACTCTTAAAGTAGAAAAACTGATTGACTATTTAAAAAAAACAAACCATTTTATATCAAAAGAGTATGAAAAAGATCAAAAAACACAGCAAGAAGAACTCCATAAGTAATATCACTACATTAAGTCTAGTAGTAATAAAAAGTAATAATAGCATTTGATAAAAAAGAATTATAAATACTACAATAATAAGCGCTAAATAAAGAACATTACTTCTTCTTTTTTGCTTGCAACTATTACATTTGCAAAAGAACGGATGCTTTATATTCATATAATTCACCTATAGTAATTTATGCCTATAAAAAATAATTTGTTCATCTTTTAAATCATTGACACTTTGTTTAAATTTGTTATAATAATTATGATATTTAATATAATATCAAAGGAGGTAATAATATGGAATTAAAAGGAAGTAAAACTGAAAAGAACTTACTTGCGGCTTTTGCCGGAGAAAGTCAAGCTAGAAACAAATATACTTATTATGCTAGTAAAGCAAAAAAGGATGGTTACGAACAATTAGCCGCTATTTTTGAAGAAACAGCAAATAATGAAAAAGAACATGCTAAATTATGGTTTAAAGAACTACATGGTGGTGCTATTCCTGAAACAGAAGAAAATTTAAAAGATGCTGCTGCTGGTGAAAACTATGAATGGACAGAAATGTACAAAGAATTTGCTGCAACAGCTAAAGAAGAAGGATTTACTCGCCTAGCATATCTTTTCGAAAAAGTTGGTGAAATTGAAAAAGAACACGAAGAAAGATATTTAAGACTATTAAAAAATATTGAAGATGATCGTGTATTCAAAAAAGATGGCAATAAAATTTGGGTATGCCGCAACTGTGGTTACGTTTATGAAGGAACAGAAGCTTTAGCTGTTTGCCCAGTATGTGCACATCCACAAAGCTTTATGGAAGTAAAAGCCGATAATTATATGTAAAAAACATTCCCTTGTGGAATGCTTTTTTTTAACTAAAGGCTAATTCTGTTTCTAACTCTACATCTTCTAAAGCAATAAATAAAAGTATAACCCCCGCAATCAAGATTAAACTAGAAGCCAAAAAACTGGCTTTATTAAAAAATACTTTATTATACGGATCACTAGCCTTTAGTCTCTTAACGTCATTATAACTATCATTAAAAAAATAAATATAGATAATTAAAGCAATTGAAAAAATAAGTATATTTAACTGTCTATATTTTTCTTTTGCCCTTAAATCATTATATACATAATACTCACGTTCAACTTTATTACTATAAAAAGATAAGCCAATTATTATTAAATAGACAATCCATATATATTCCTCAATTTGTATTTTTTTAAGAATTTCACTTTTCTCATCCATAATAAAGTATATGAAAAATAAATAATTATTACTACTAACTATCAAAATAAAGTACTAAATAAAAGCATATATAAGAATAGGTGATATCTTTTGAACTTTATTCCTAATATTCCCCCAAAACTATTTTCTTTAAGTGCCATTGCTGTTGGCTATCTATTAATAGATGATTTAACTGCCAATGAGCAAAATGCCCTTGGTAATTGGTTAATGCTAACTGCCCAAGTCTTATGTACTAATGCCTTTTATAAACAAGTCCAACAAGAAAGAAGTCAAAATACTAATAGAAATACAAAAAAAGATCCAGAAATTGAAATGCTAGAAAAAATGGTTGCGGCTTTAAATAAAGAAATCGCTATTTTAAAATCCAATAAAAAGGAATAATTTCCATAAAAAGACTATATCTTCAAGCATTTATTATCTTTTAAATATGTGATATAATCTATTAGTAATTGGAGTGATACCTAATGAAAAAAGAATTATTAGTACCTGTTGGTTCTATGGAATGCTTATATCAAGCTATTCATAATGGCGCAGATGCGGTATATTTAGGCTGCAAAAATTTTGGAGCCAGAAAATTTGCCCCTAATTTTACAAATGAAGAAATAATAGAAGCTATAAAACTTAGTCATTTATATGGTGTAAAAGTATATGCTACTATGAATACTTTAATAAAAACAACTGAAGTAGCTGATTTCTTAAAACAAATCGAATTCCTTCATCGTCAAGGAATAGATGCCGTAATTATGCAAGACTTTGGAATGATTTGCCTAGTTCGAGAAAAATATCCAAATTTAGAAATTCATGCCTCAACTCAAGCTAATAACTCTTCCAAAGAAACCGTGGAATTATTTTATAAAATAGGGGTAAAACGTGTAGTTTTCTCTCGCGAAATGAGTCTTGAAGAAATAGAAAGTATTGATATTCCTATTGAAAAAGAAGTATTTGTTCATGGTGCCTTATGTATTTCTTACTCTGGCTGCTGTCTTATGAGTAGCATGATTGGAAATCGTAGCGGTAATCGTGGTGAATGTGCTGGTTGTTGCCGGCTTCCATACACTTTAGAAGAAAATAATAAACCTATAACCCCAGAAAAATATTTATTAAGTACTAAAGAATTAAATACTGCTCAAGAATTTTCTAAGCTGCTTGCTAGTAGTATTGCAAGTTTTAAAATAGAAGGTCGTATGAAAAGCCCTGAATATGTCGGCTTCATTACAAACTACTATCGTAATTTAATTGATAATTTTTCAAACGTTGATATTGAAAGCTATAATAATCAACTAAAAACTATTTTTAATCGAGAATTTACCAAAGGTCATTTATTTAATTGTACGCCAAAAGAATTGCTAAATACCAAGACTCCTAATCATATTGGTCTAGAAATAGGGCGAGTAGTTGAAATAACTAAAGACAAAATTAAAATCAAACTAAGTGCTCCTCTTAATCAACAAGATGGAATTCGCTTTCTAAAGTCTAATACTGGCTTTATTGTTAATTATCTTTATGACGAAAATGGTAAAATGATAAATAGTGCAACAGATATTTGTTATATTGATAATAAAGTAGATTTAAAAATAAATGATATAGTTACTAAAACACAAGACTACAAATTATTAACTAGTCTAAAAAAATATCCGACAAAAAAACTACCTATAACAATTAAAGCTATATGCTTATTAGGGCATGCCCTAACCATCGAAATATCAGATACTGAAAATACAGTCAAAGTAACAGGCAATATAGTAATACAATCAACTAATAGCCCAACAACTAGTGATAGAATAAAAATGCAACTAACCAAACTAGGTGATACCCCCTTTATTTGTCAAGAAATTCATCTTGACTGCGATTCCAATATTTTTATTCCCATCAAAGAATTAAATGAGATAAGACGTCAAGCTATAAATGAACTAATTGAAATAAGACAAAACAAAAAAGTTCCCTTTGTTGTTAACGAAGTATCTATCAAAACCTCAAAACAAGCTCCTATTTTTGGACTATCAGCTTCAGTTTATACGGAAGAGCAATTACTAGCTTGTCTAAATTTAAAATTAGATCGTATTTATATAAAAGATGAAAAATTATATGAAAAATATCAACAACTAGATAATACCTATTATAAATTACCTCGCCAGATTTGCCATATAGAAGAAAACTTAAAAGAAAAAAATATTAGTTCAGACTATTTTACTTTTTCTAAAACAGATTGCATAGGTGACTATGGCCTAAATGTTTATAATGCCTATACTGCTTATTATTTAAATCGTCTAGGTTTATCACTTATTAATGCTTCAGTTGAATTAAAAGAACAAGAAATAAGTACGTTAATTGATGAATATCTTAAAATTTTTAAATGCTACCCAAGTCTTGAAGTTTTAGTTTATGGTCGAGTAGAAAACATGATTATCAAAGACAATATCTTAAGTCTAAGAGAAAATAATTATCAATATAGTCTAGTTGACAAAAGATCGCGTAAATTTCCTGTTTATTATGATGGCCGTAATACCCACATTTTAAATTATCAAAATTCATCACTAAATATAGCGAATATCAATAGAAAAATTGGCTTACGTTTTGATTTTTATGATGAATCATCTAAAGAAGTTGAAGAAATTATTAAGCCATATCTTAATAATAGCAGTTGTTAAAAATTGTTAGTTTATGATAAAATATATCATGAGGAGTGGTTAAATGAAAAACCAAGAAAGAAAATTGACACTTAAAAATTATTTAATATTGTTACTCGTTTTCGCAATAACAATAATATTAACTTTATATTTATGTAAATGTTACACTGTCTATAGGGAAAGTATTAAAGAAATTCCTGTAATTAGAGGCACACTCTCTGAAATTACTAGTGAAGAATTAGACCACTATATCCAAGAAAACCCTAATTGCACAGTTTACATATGTACAGCAAGTAATCCTAATTGTCGTAACTTTGAAGAAGACTTTATTAAATTAATTAAGAAAAAGAGTCTTCAAGAATCAATTGTTTACCTAAATTTAAGTAATGCTAACCAAGAAGAATTTATTAACTCATTTAATGATGAATACAATTATAAAATAAAATTAACAGCTAATTATCCAGCTATCATTATGTTTGAAGATGCTAAAATAAGTAGTATTCTTCAAGAATCAGAAGATACCTTAACGATTATAAAAGCTAAACAATTTATAGAACTAAATAAAATAGGAGAGTAATCTCCTTTTAACAAGGAGGAAATTATGAATCACATTGTCCTATATGAACCAGAAATACCTCAAAATACTGGTAATATTATGCGTACATGTGTTGCTACAAACACAAAACTACATCTAATCAAGCCCTTAGGGTTTAAATTAGATGATGCACATCTAAAAAGATGTGGCGTTAACTACATTGACAAATTAGATTACGAAGTTTATGAAAACTACAATGAATTTACTAAAAAAAATCCAGGAACCTATTACTATTTCACTCGCTATGGTAGAAAACCACATACAAGTTTCGATTATAGTAATAAAGAAAATAAAGACTTATACTTTATCTTTGGTAAAGAATCAACGGGTATACCAAAAGAAATTTTAAAAGAAGATCTAGAACATTGCATGCGTATTCCTATGACTAGTAATGTTAGAGCATTAAATGTTTCCAACAGTGTTGCAATTGTTATCTACGAAGCCCTTCGACAACAAAATTATAATGATCTTCTCCTAGAAGAACCACACAAAGGTAAAGATTATCTAGAAAAATAAAAGTTTGGTGGAAAAATGATTACTAAAGAAGAAATTGAAAGAAGTATTATTACTAAATATCGCAAAACAATTTGGCGGCCATTTACTAAAGCGGTTAGGGACTATGAATTAATTTCGGAAAATGATAAAATTGCTGTTTGCATTTCTGGTGGCAAAGACTCTATGCTCTTAGCAAAATGCCTAGAAGAACTTCAAAAACATGGCAAAATAAAATTCGATTTAGTCTATCTTGTAATGGATCCTGGCTATAATGAAAAAAATCGCCAAATGATTATCGATAATGCTAAAAAATTAGGCATAAATATAAACATATTTAATTCTGATATTTTTGATGTCGTGAATAAAAATGCGGCTTCATCTCCATGTTACTTATGCGCTAGAATGCGTCGCGGTTTTTTATATGCAAGAGCCCAAGAACTTGGCTGTAACAAAATAGCTTTAGGGCATCACTTTGATGATGTAATTGAAACTATTATGCTATCAATACTTTATGGTGGCGAATATAAAGGAATGATGCCTAAATTAAAAAGCACCAACTTTTCAGGAATGGAACTAATTAGACCATTATATCTTGTTAGAGAAAATGATATTATTAACTGGGCCAAGAGCAATGAATTAACATTTATTAATTGTGCCTGTAAATTCACGGCCAAAGAAACAAAAAAATCATCAAAGCGTCTAGAAATAAAAAATCTTATCAAAGACTTAGAAAAAGTCAATAAAAATGTTGCATATAATATTTTTAAATCTAGTGAAAACGTAAATATTGATACCGTTTTAGCTACCAAAACAAACAATGAAAAACATTCATTTTTAGAAGAATATACAAAAAATAACTAAATTGAATAAATAAAAGCTCTTTTCAACATAATTGATTTGAAAGGAGCTTTTTATGTCTAAATATAAAGTAGAAATAAGTGGTATAAATACAAATGATATCGTTGTACTTTCTAATGAAGAAATGCACGAGTTATTTAAAAAAGCAAAAGAAGGCGATAAATTTGCTAGAGACTTACTTGTCAGTGGCAATTTAAAATTAGTTTTATCAATTTTAAGACAGTTTACCAACAAAGCTGATAATATGGATGATTTATTTCAAATTGGCTGTGTTGGTCTTTTAAAAGCTATTGATAATTTTGATCTTAATCATGAAGTAAAATTTTCAACCTATGCCGTTCCCATGATTCTAGGAGAAATACGTCGATATATTCGTGATAACAATCAAGTAAGAATAAGTCGTTCTGTTAAAGATATTGCCTATAAGTCACTAAAAATAAAAGAATCATATTTACTCGACCATGGTAAAGAGCCAGAGCTAGATTATATTGCTAGCAAATTAAACGTTCCAATAACCGAAGTAATAACTGCTCTTGAATCACTAAAAGAACCAATAAGCATGTATGAACCAATCTATAACGATGGTGGAGACACCATTTATTTAGCTGATCAAATAGAAGATAAAAGAACAGATAATAGTGAATTATCCAGTAGAATTGCCCTAGACGAAGCCATCAATAATTTAGATCAAAGAGAAAAACAAATTTTAGATAATCGCTATATAATTGGAAAAACTCAAATGGAAATAGCTAGTGAACTAAATATTAGTCAAGCCCAAGTTTCAAGATTAGAAAAAAGAGCCATTAAACAATTAAAAAAAGTTTTAAAATAGCATATAACTCATCATAAAACAATATAATTAATTAAGGTGATAATATGCGTTTATCAGATTTACAAACTAAAAACATAGTTAATATCAATGATGGTAAAAATATAGGGACAATTATAGATGCCAATATAACAGAAACAGGAACTATTGAAGCTTTAATAATTGAAGCCAATAAAAACTTTTTTTCGCTAAATAGAGAAAGTGATATTGAAATAAAATGGCAAGATATAACAAAAATAGGTGAAGACGTAATCCTAGTTAAAAACAGCGCTAATGAATAAATTAAAAATTATTTTTTGGCTCCTAGTAGCAAATATCATCTTTTCTTTTTTTTTGTTAAAAACTATTGGTGAAAAATTAAATCCCATTATTACCCGTTATGTAAATATTGAAACTAATCGCTTTGCTAATAATATTGTTAATTCTATGATTAATGAAACTATCGTTAAAAATTATGATCCTGACTTATTTATTATTAAAAAAGATTCTTTAGGCCAAATAGAAACATTAGATTATGATACTCAAAAAGTAAATAAATTATTACTAGAAATAACTAATAAAATTCAAGACAAATTATTAAATCTAGAAGAAGGCAAAATAGAAGAACTAGAAATATCTAACAATTTTAAATTAAAAAACTTAACAAAAATAAAAAAAGGAGTCTTATGTGAAGTCCCCTTAGGTGCTCTAAAGGGCAATTCCCTTTTTGCTAACATTGGTCCAAATATTCCGATAAGACTATCATTTATTGGCCAAGTGCAGTCTAATTTAGAAACTAAAATTTCAAGCTATGGTATTAATAATATAATAGTAGAAACAAATATTGTTGTAGAAGTAGAAGAACAAGTTACTATGCCAACAACTTCTAAAAAATCAACTTTAATAATTAAAGCTCCCTTAACGATAAAAATTATTAAAGGAGAAACTCCAAACTATTATTCTTCAAGCATTGAAAAAAAATCTAGTTCCATTTCTCTTCCCCTAGAATAAGAAATGTTAATGTGATATAATTAGTATTAATAAAAAAGTAAAAGGAGTTTTCAAATACTATTATATTTGAATTAATAAAATATGAAAATTATAGAAATAAATAATCAAAAATATGAAATCATAGAGAATATTGATAACTGTTTAAATCCAGAAGAAATCAAAGAAAAATTAACTGAATATTTTGATAACTTTGATTATATTTTTGGTGACTATGCTTATGAAAAAGTGCGCCTAAAAGGCTTTAATAATCCCACTAGTAAAAATGTCAATAAAATAAATAACATAGAAGGTTTAGAAGAATATAAAATAAATTATTGTAGTTATGGTGCTAAAACTTTCCTATTAAAAAAAGTTAAGTAAAAAGCTTGTATTTAACTAAAAATATGTTAAAATTATAATATACGAATAATAAGGGAGGATTTATTATATATGATAGAAAACCAAACTAATAATAAAAAGATTATGTCAATTGTTTCTAATGATGGTTCAATAGAAGAAGTTGAAGTAATTTTAGCATTCGAGTTTAAAGATACAGGTAAAGAGTATGTTGTCTATACCAAGAATGAAAAAGATGAAAATGAAAATATAACTGTATATGTTTCAAATATAGATCGCTCAAC
Source organism: bacterium (assembly GCA_029099845.1). Classification (GTDB taxonomy): domain Bacteria; phylum Bacillota_I; class Bacilli_A; order RF39; family UBA660; genus CAG-877. The sequence goes on along the minus strand of JAQXOT010000020.1, from coordinate 3,107 downwards.
TGGAGAACCTAAATTATTAGGTGTTGAAAGTGAAGCTGAATGGAATAGAATAAAAGACGTATTACGTGAATTATCAAAATCAGAATAATTAACAGATAGGAGGTCCTAAAATGACTGTATTAGAAAACATTAGAATATGTGATAATGGATATAGAGAATTGCAAGAAAAGAAGCCAGCACAAAAAATAAAACTAAGAAATGCATCATACGCCACCATATCTGCTCAATATATGAATTCCATGGAAAAGAATTTAACACCACCAGTAAAAGAAGAAACATCAAGTGTTGAAATAACTAGTGTTATTGCTATTAACCCTGCAGTAGCAGCCATGATTAATTTATTAGAAATTGAAGGAAAAATATCATCTGTTGGTCATAAAGCTTTAAAAGTAAAGCCAACAATGTATGATAATATGAAGAAAAATAGTGCTAGCCAAAAAGATTTAGCTATTGCAACCGAGCATGCGCAAATAATACCACCTGAACCAGCAGTAGAAATTCCACATACACTAGAAATAAGTGAATCTTTAGATGAGCTAGATAAGTTCAAAGTAAGCAAAAATGCTACCAGTGCTGCCAAAGTAGAAAAATATACTGAACAAGTTACAGAGCAGGAAGAAAAGACTATAGTAACACCTACACAAACAGTACCAAATACAACACTTGAAGCAACAACTCTTACAATTGAAGAAAAAGCTGCTCGACCAGTTTCTAGAATTGTTCCACTTGTTACACCAGAAAGAATTGTTAAAGAAGAGCAAAAAGAAACTGAAAAAAGTGTTAACGCTTCACCAGCAACTATTAATTTATCAGAAATAGCTAACATTACAGATTTAGAGGTATTAAGAGAGTATCTTGCTAAAACAGCTCAATTAAAAGCTGAAGCAGAAAAAGCTAAAAGAGAAGAAGAAGAAGCAAAAGAAAATGCTGCTCGTGCTGAACAAGAAGCCGCTAATAGTCGTAAACAACTAGTTCAAACAGCAGAAATGATTGCTGCTCATCAAGAAACCTTAATTGCTCAAACTGAACAAAGCCATAATCAAGCTAGTATTTATGATGCTAGACGAGATGAATTTGAAGCAGAAAGAGATGAATACCAAAAAGCTATTAACGATATGCTAGCAATAATGGATGATAAAACAGAAGAAACAAAAACGAGAACTTTATAATGTTATTTTAATTAACTAACATTGTAATTTTCTCTTTTTTTTTACATAAAATTAACTGAGTTGATAAAATGCAAAATACAATTAGATTTTATTATATGTTTGATGAAATCAACATCAGTAAAATAAATGGTCAAAATTATATAAAATATCAAAATAAAGTGTATGTATTTACCGAAATAATAAATCAAGAAACTATTATTGAAGCTTATAATATAACCAAAGATTATGACGAATATGAAAAAATAGTCTTAAATAAAGATCGAAGTCTTTTTACGCCATATAATAATAAATTATATGTTCTAATTGCTAAAAAAGATTTTAATCACCATTTCCCCAAACTAAGAATTCTTCCCAATCAAGGTCAATATCTTTTGGATAGAAGCAACTGGTCTATCTTATGGCAAGAAAAGATAGACTATTATGAATATCAATTTAAACATATTAAAGGTAAATACAAAAGCATAGATGAAAGCTTTAATTATTTTATAGGTCTAACCGAAAACGCCATTAGTTATCTTAATTATAATATTGATCAAAATATTATTAAAGAAAAAGCCATTTGCCGTAGAAGAATGATTAAAAGAGAATATTATAATCCCCTTAATATAGTAGTAGATAATAGAATGCGCGACGTTGGAGAGTATATTAAAATGTCCTTTTGGGAAGAAGAGTATAATATAGACGAAATTAAATTACTTTTAAATCAAATCCCAGATTCTAATCAAAACTATATTTTAATATATGCTAGATTATTATATCCAAGTTATTACTTCGATACCTATGAACAAGTAGTAAATAATAAAGAAGAAGAAAAAAGCCTAATAAAAATTATTAATCGTATTGATGAATATGAAAATTTTCTTAACGAGATCTATATTATTATGCAAAATAATTCGCCAAGTTTAATAAAAATAGACTGGCTAAAAAAAATATGAGTACTATTTACTCACATTTCTAACTTCTTTAACTTCTGGGATTTCATTAATTATTAATTCCTCAATTCCATCTTTTAATGTTACATCAAGCATTGGACAATCTTCACAGGCTCCAAGTAGTCTAACATAGACAATACCATCTTTGAATTCAACAAACTCTAAATTACCACCATCATTTAATAATAGTGGACGAACCTTATCAATAATTGCCCGGATACGTAATTCAATGTCTTCATCTTTCATTCTAATCACCAAGAACATTATACCCTTAATAATAAAACATGTAAAGAAAGTTTCTTGTTATATTACTTTAAAAATGCTATAATCAAAAAGAAGGTGCATTAGATGAAAAAGTATAAAAACGGAGAAATTGTTACTGGGTGTGTAACAGGTATAGAAAAATATGGCATTTTTGTTAGTTTAGATGACTATTATAGTGGCCTAATTCACATATCAGAAATATCTGATAACTTTGTCAGAAATATTGGTGATTATGTAAAAATAGGGGAGACAATTAAAGCTAGAGTAATTGATGAAAATCCAGAAGAACATCACGTTAAATTAAGTATTAAAAATTTCAATTACCGTATTACTAAAAAAAATACTCCTAAAATAGTTGAAACTAGTACTGGATTTTCAACCCTAAAAGAAGCTTTAAATATTTGGGTAGCTGAAAAAACGCAAGCTTTAGAGGAAAATAAAATAAAAAAATAAAAAAAATAAAGATTTTTGTTGACAAAATAACTATTAGTTGGTATATTTAATACTGTCAACCGATTCATTCGGGCGATTAGCTCAGTTGGTTAGAGCACCTGCCTTACAAGCAGGGGGTCATAGGTTCGAGTCCTATATCGCCCACCATTTTGCCGAAATAGCTCAATTGGTAGAGCAACTGACTTGTAATCAGTAGGTTCCGGGTTCAAGTCCTGGTTTCGGCACCATTTTTTTTGGAGAGGTAGCGAAGAGGCTAAACGCGACAGACTGTAAATCTGTTCTCATTGAG
>JAQXOT010000019.1 GCA_029099845.1 bacterium | reverse complement strand
CCATCAGCTGTCCATAATGTTCTAGCTGCATTAGCATATGACTTAGCAATATCTACAAATGTATCCTTTCTTGAATTTTCAATAACTCTAGATACTGAAGGAATCGCAACCATCATTAAGATACCCATGATTACGATAACTGCAAGTAACTCAATCAATGTAAATCCTTTATTATTACTATTTTTCAATTTTCTCACCTCTTACAATTATTTAACTCTAACATGCACTACATAACTACTTTACTGAACAGCATAAACATGGGCAATCTTAGAACAACTAACAGCTGAACCAATCTTGCCAAGTAACTCCGTGCCTTTAGCCTCATTTCTACTAACAGTAGCAGCATCCGTACCAGATTCATAATTATACGAATCTAAATTAAACAATACACTATTAGAAATATTAGCAACTATATCAGTAGCATTATCAGAATATAAATTAGTAGATTTAATTAATGGGACACCGCGTCCTTCTGTCTTATTATTAATTTTTTCCACCAATTGAACATAGTATTCATATTCATTGCCATTTCTTTTTATAACTACATAAGATTGGTTTTTCAAATACTCCCCACCATTTGGTGGATCTTCAAACTCTGAATTATCTAAATAAGCTAAATTCATAACAACACATTGATTACTACTTGGCTTAACCATTCCCGTATTGCTACCTCTAAGCTTATATTCAGCCGTTGTTGCTAACTTTTTAGCATCCTCAACATAAGTTGCCGCCCGATTCTTATACAAAATACCTGTAACATTAGGAACAGCAATTGCCATAATAATACCCAAAATAACCATTACAGCCAATAGTTCTACCAAAGTAAAACCCTTCTGATTTTTCATAAAACTCCATCACCTACCTTAAAAATATTATAACAAATATTTATAATAATTAAATAACTAATTTAATATTTTCTTCATATTTTCAATTTCTAACATAGTTGTAGCCGTTTTAAGATCATCATTAAACAAATAATCATATCTAAATAAACTAAACCCTTTATAATATTTTAAATTCCTAGCCAATATAATCTCCCTCATAATAACATTACTATTATTAATCCACTCCATTTCCCCACTTTTAGCATATTTATCAAGCGTTCCAACTTTATAAAAACCTAAAGCAACATATAATTTTATATCACTATTCACAATTAAACTATCCCATGAATCTATAACATTTTTAAAAGCCTGTGTTTCATTAAAAAAGCCATAATAAACTTGAGGCATAATAAAATCAACATATTGATCACTACTAAGCCAGTTTTTAACATCCGCAAAAACTTTCTTATAGTTATTATCAATATTCCCATCAGGACTTATCCCAAATAAAACTTTCTTTTCCCGACAAACATCATGTACTCTTTTCACCATTTTATTAATAATCATTAAATGATAATCATCAAAGCTAATATAATCATTATTCTCCAAATAATTCAAATAATCTAAATAATCTAAATCCTGGTTCGGATAGAAATAATCATCAAACAAAATACCATCAACCAAATAATTATTAATAACCTCTAAAACCCCATCAACAATCAAATCTTCTACTTCCTGTTTCGATGGATTAAAATATAACCCTTCATCTTCATATAAAAAATCTGTCCCTAAATACTTAAATGCTGGGCTTTTTTCACTAACCACATTTCCACTACTTCTAACTCGGTAAGGATTAATCCATGCATATAATAAAATATTCTTTTCCTTGGCTATTTTTATAAAATAATCTAAGATATCATATCCAGGATTTTCACCTTCTGTCTTAGCAACAGTACTACTCCAAGGATAAATTGTAGACTCATAAATAGCATCAGCAAAGCTTCTAATTTGTACAATGACCGTATTAAATCCCAAAATAGAAATATTATTAATCATTGCCTCAATATTTCTTTTACTGGTATTAACATCTTGATTTTTTACATATTTACTTAGTTCTATATAGCTAATAAATATAGCTCTAAGTTCTTCTTCATCATTTTCTTTTAACTTTGACTTATTATTAAAACCAAGTAAAATAACCATAACAAATACTAAAATAAGTACTATTACTTTTTTCATCTAATCACCAAATAAAAAATATCACAGAAAAACCTAAAAGTTTGTCACTTTATACTTTCTTTTTTTATTAAAAACAATCTATTTTTTTGATAAAAACCATAAAATATATCTTCTAATCGATAATTTTCTTCCTCTAGTTTTTTATTTAACCATTTTTGGTCTTTATTTATTTGAACCAACACATCTTCTTGAATTTTTCCATCTAATATAACTGGTAGTGGATATACTCTATCTTTATCATCGTCCCTTTTAAAAACTGACAATTTACCACTCGTTTCTAGTATTGCATAATCAACTTCTTCAATTGATTTTATTGATTTTGCTCGAAGCTGAGTAAGTAAATCATCAAGATTATATCGTTGTTTTAACATTTCTTCAAAATTAATTTTACCTCTATTTATAATAACTGATACTTCTCCATCAATAGCATTTCTTATATTTTCTTTCTTTAAAGAAATCGAAGCAACCACAAACTGAATAATAACTAAAGTAATAATAGGTAAAATTGATAACAGCATACTATCTTTATAATTTTCAATTGAAATAGCCGCCAGCTCTGCTATAAAAAGGGAAACAATAAAATCCATCACAGATAATTCTCCTACTTCTCTTTTCCCCATAAATCGATAAGCTAAAGCAATAATTATGTAAAATAATAAACTCCTAAATACTACACTAACATATTCCATATTCTTCACCTATTTATATAATTAGCTTTTCTCATATTTTTTATTCTTTAACATATTATTTATCGAGGAGATTTTATGATTTATCTAAAAAAATATGGTTTAAGAATTCTATATACCCTTATATTTATTTGTATTTCTTTAATAATAAGTACAGCTCTTTACTATTTTAATATTATTAATAATGGATTTTATAAAACATTAAAAATTATTATTACCCTACTAGCTATTTTTATAAATTCCTATATCCTAGGTAAACAATCAACTCAAAAAGGCTATTTAGAAGGATTAAAGTTTTCATTACTACTAATTTTTATTTTCTTTATATTAACGCTTATTACTAAAGAGCCTTTAAAATTACGCCTTTTGCTTTACTATATAATCGTTGTCATTACATCTATTTTTGGTAGTATGTTAGGAATTAATAAAAAAAAGGATAATTAATTTTTACTTTAATTATCCTTTTTTACTGATATTGCTGTTTTAGCTTCAGCAGGTTTCTTAACTTTTTGAATTGCCTTATCTAAATGGTTCATTCTATCTTCTGATATTTCAATATTAGAAGGATCTAAAGCTCCTTCAATAACCGAATAATTTATAGTTCCAAAAACATCACTAACAAAAGACTCTAAATCATCCCTAATCATATAAATATCAAAAGTACAAGATAAAACATTTTTTTCTGCTTGTTCTTCGTATTTTAAAGCCTTTTCTGATAAATGTCCTTGTTCTTTCCAACTTTTAAGGAATCTACAAATAACATCATCTTTTTCTAACTCAATAGAAACATCTTCGCATATCGTTGTGCACTTAGTAAGTACTTGATATACTAATAACTCTGCTTCCTTACTTTTAGCAACAGCCCATCTAAAAGCCTCTGGTAATAAAACCTCAGCATATTCACTTTCTAATTCTAAAAAATTCATAACCCAATCCTCCCATAAATTACTTTATTATAGTAATTCTTTTTCTAATAACTTAATTTCTTTTTTAATCGTCAGCTTCTTAAACCAATAATTTTTTGGTAAAATTCCTAATAATATTTTTCTAGAAAGTAATTCTCTATTATAATATTCCTTAAATAATTTACCCTTCTTTTCCAAAAATTTTGGTCCAAAAAATAATTCTTTTTTAGTATAATGCTTTTTACCTTTTTTAAATACAATTACTTGATATATAAATTTCTTATCCTTAACAAATTCTTCAAAAGCAATATAAAAACCATGTTTATTTAAAAACTTTTTCACATCAGTCTGATAATTATTAGGACTAAGTATAATTGTTTTTACTTTTTTTAACACTTCTAAATGTCTTTTAAATATACCAATCATATTTCTGCCACCCATACCAGAAATAATAACTGTATCAACCTCATCACTATAGGTATCTAAACCATCACCTTGACGAACTTCTATTTTTCCTTCTAAACCTTCACTCTTTATATTTTGTTTAGCTATATCAATTGGCCCCGTAGCAATATCACTAGCAATTGCTTTTATATTTTTATTCCTTTTTACTAAATAAATATCTAAAAAAGCATGATCACAGCCAACATCTAAACAAAAGGAGTTAGCATCAACTAAATCTCCTATCGTTTTTAACCTGTCATTTATTCGCATTAATCAGTCAAAAAATCCTTTAATTTTCTTGAGCGTGAAGGATGTCTCAATTTGCGTAATGCTTTAGCTTCAATTTGTCTAATTCTTTCTCTAGTAACGCCAAAAATTTGTCCAACTTCTTCAAGTGTTCTACACTGACCATCATCAAGTCCAAAGCGAAGTCTCAATACCTTTTCTTCACGTTCTGTAAGCGTTGATAATACCCCATCAAGCTCTTCCTTTAACATTTCAACCGTAGCATATTCCTCAGGTCCCATAGTTCTTTCATCTTTAATAAAGTCACCTAAATGTGAATCGTCTTCTTCACCAATTGGGGTTTCAAGTGAAACTGGATCCTGTGATATTTTATAAACTTCTCGAACTTTATCAATTGAAATTCCTAATTTCTTAGCTATTTCTTCATCCGTTGGTTCCCTATTTAATTCTTGTGTCAATTGCCTTTGAACTCTAGCTAACTTATTGATAGTTTCAACCATATGAACTGGAACACGAATAGTTCTTGCTTGATCAGCAATAGCTCTAGTAATAGCCTGTCTTATCCACCAAGTAGCATACGTAGAAAATTTATAACCCTTAGTTGGATCAAACTTATCTACCGCCTTCATCAAGCCAATATTTCCTTCTTGAATCAAATCTAAAAATAGCATTCCGCGCCCAACATATCTTTTAGCAATACTAACAACCAAACGTAAGTTAGATTCTGCAAGCATTCGCTTAGCTTCCTCATCACCTTGTTCAGCTCTTTGGGCATACTCAAATTCCTCATCTGAAGTAAGCAAATTAATACGTCCAATCTCTTTTAAATACATTCGTACTGGATCATTAATTTTAACATCTTTAGATAAAGTTATATTTTCAACTTCAACATCATCAGTAATTTCCTCAGCACTAACATCATCACTACCATCTTCAGCCACAATGTCAATATTAGCCTCAACCAAAGAATTATATAAATCATCTAATGAGTCACTATCAATTTCTAATCCTTTTAGTTCATCAGCTAACTGTTCATAAGTAATAAAGCCTTGTTTTTTACCACGCGCTAGTAACTTATTTTTTCTTTCCTCTAAAGTTTTAATTTCTCCAACCATGTCTATTCTCCTATTCGTAATTTTCTAATTTTTTCTACGATTTTAGCTTGCTCTATAGGATCAATTTCCTTCTTCATCAAAGCAGTTAACCTCTTAATTTCTTGATTACGTCGATAATCTTTAATAACTTGAAAATATAAGAACAACTCTTCCTTTGTCGTCTCCTCATTATAAGAACCTGCTAAAATAGAATTTAGTAAAACTAGAATATCTTCTTTATCCTGAACATAAGTATAAAAATCAGCCACATTTATATACCCATACCTTTTATAATAATAAATTATTTCACTAGCTAAAATTCTACTTTCTTCAGTAGGAAATATTAATTTTTCTTTTTCGACTTGTGAAATAACCCAATCATTATTAAGCATAAAATATAAAACTTGTTCAACTGCTTTATCATACTTTGTTTTTCGTATTATTTCTTTCTTTTCCTTAATTACGGGTTCATTTTTAACAGTTTTAAATGCCATCAAATCATTTAACCGTTTTTCCAGTGTATTATACCCTATATCAAATTCTTTTGCAAGCTTTTTTAAGACTATTTCTACTCTAATAGCATCATTAATTTTAACCATTTCCTGCAAAACAGTATTAATATAATTAGCTTTTTCTTCATCACTTCTAAAATCAACCTTACCACGTAACTGTTGTATTTTAAAATCACTATAATTAACAGCATTATCAATAAGGTTTAAAAATCGTTCTTTTCCATACTTTAAAATAAAGCTATCAGGGTCATTGTCATCAGGTAAAACAACTACTTTTACTTCTATTCCTTGATCAAGTAAATTCTCTCCTATACTAAGCATTGCATGAACTCCAGGATTATCACCATCTAAGCAAAGGATAATATTGTTTGAAAGTCTTTTAATAAGGCCAATTTGGCTATTAGTAAGAGCCGTTCCCATCAAAGCAACCGTATTTTTAACCCCAATACTACTAGCCCTAATAACATCCATAAAGCCTTCCATTACAATAACCGACTTTTTTAACCTACATTCTTCTCTAGCTATATGATAATGATACAACATTTCTCCCTTTTTAAAAATCTCTGTTTCTTTAGTATTTAAATATTTATTTTGTCCATTATCTTTATATATTCGTCCACTAAAGCCAACTACTTTACCTGAAATATCATATAAAGGAAACATAATACGATCATTATAAATATCATGCTCATCACTAGATAGTCCTATTTTATTTAATGTTCCTAAATCATAATCTTTTTTTAATAATAATTTTGTCAAATCATCCCTTGACTCTAAAGATAAACCAATTTCAAATTCTTTAATTAACTCCTCATTTATTTTTCTACTAGCTAAATATTCTCTAGCACTTCTTCCAACTGAACTAGATAAATTATTTTGAAAATATTTTACTGAAAAATTATAAGCATCATATAATTTATCATATTTAGTTTCTTTCCTTTTAATAGAAATATTAGAAACATTTACTCCAACTTTTTCTCCTAAATACCGTAAAGCCTCTTTAAATTCAACATGTTCATAATTCATTAAAAAAGTAAATACATTACCAGTTGCATGACACGAAAAACAAGTATATATTTGTTTTTCTCGTGACACACACATTGAAGGATTAGAATCATCATGAAAAGGACAAACCCCAAAAAAGTTTTTCCCTCTAGCAACTAAAGGTATTCTTTCTCCTATAATGTCAACAATATCAACCTTACGTCTTATTTCATTAGTTAAGTCATTATCCATTGACATCACTCCCCGCAAAACTAAAACTAATTATAGCATCATTCAAATAAAATTTCTACTCATTACAAAAAGAAAAAACTAAACAAATCACTTTTTAATTTTTTCTTTACCCTTACTTAAAATTTTACCTAATTCATCCTCAAAAAACTCTCTAAAAGCCTCAGTATTATCCTCTCCACCAGGAATACATGTAATCCCCTGATAAGAAAGTTGAAGGCTCTCAAGCACTAAATCATAATAATTATCAACTTCCAAAATCTGCTGTCCCATAAAACTACCTAATCTATAAATATCAAGATAATTATCATCAGTAATATTAAAAAGCAATCTTTGATATAAAAGTTCATAAACCATAACACTTTCTTTATAACTTGATAGAATTTCAATATCCTTACTTAAATAATACTGTTCAACTTCATCTAATAAACCTAACGATGTTAATATCCTCTCAAAAAACAAAGAAACCTCATCAGATTTAATTGCCTTCAAAATTCCCCGATAATTATATTGAGTCTCTAAATCTTCGCACTCTAAATATGCTTTAACATCATCTCTACATACTGAAGACATATCTTCTTCAAATAACATAAATTTCATCTTAATTTTATCAATTTCTTTCATAACCCGTTCTCCAAACTAGAACCTATTCTACTTATCTTAGTAATTTTTGTCAAATAAAAAACTCCGCAAAGCGAAGTTAAATTAATGATTTTCTCATAAAAGTCTCTACATTTTTATCAATATACACATCAATAATACCCTTATTTACAATCTTAACAAATCCTAATCCATTAACAACTAAATCTTCATCATACTTAACTTGATAAGTAATTTTATTTAAATCTTTTAAATCATCCTTATTAGCAGCATTAAGAAGCCTTTTTACTTTTAAATCATTAGAAACAAATAAAGTAAAACTATTTTTTTCTCCCTCAACATAATCAATTCTAATAAAATCTTCAATAATAAGAGCTTGATTTACTCTTAATTGATATGTTCGAGGCTTAATTTCTTTTCTTGGTGACATTTTCTTAACCATTAATGGATCAATATGATTTAAAATCGAACCAATATCAACAAGTCCAGGAGTATCAATTAATGTTAAATAGTCATTTATTTCTATCTTAACCATATTTAAAGTTGTTGAAGGAAGTGGCGACATAGTAAGTTCTTGAGTATTATCCGAATAGTTTTGAATTAATTTATTAATTAAGCTAGATTTTCCCGCATTAGTATGACCAACCACATAAACATTTTTAGAAGTCTGATAAAATTTAATTCTTTTTAATAAATAATCAATATTATAATTTTTATTAGCACTAATAACAATTACTTCCTCAAAATGAATATCCTCTTCCTCTAAATATTTAATTAATTTTTCTTCTTTTACTGACTTAGGTAATACATCTTTTTTATTTAATACTAAAATCATTTTATTAGGAATAATACTCCTAATCTGCCCAATATTTTTTTCTAAATTTAATAAATCCGTAATATATAAAACTAAATCTTTTGTCTGACCAACGCTTTTTAATATATTTAAATATTCTTCATTAGATTTTGTAATTACTTGATATTCACCATAATTTTTCATTCTAAAACATCTTTGACAAATATCATTTTCTAAACTTGTAGTATATCCCTCTTGCAATACATTCTGATCTTGCAGTACTACTCCACAACCCTTACAAGTCTTAATTTCCTCACTCATAATATTTACCTCTTTCAAATATTCCTCGTTTTTGATAACTATCAACTATTTTTTGCTCAAATATCCGATTAAAATATGTTACCTTTAAATCTTTTTTCCCTAATGGATCAACTAAAATTGTCATAATTTTAAATCGATTTCCAGATAAAATATCTGTCATTATTTGATCTCCAATCATTACCATTTCTCTCTTAGAAAAATTATACTTTTTTTTAATCTTTCTAAGATTTTTAGCCATTGGCTTTAACGCTAAAGCAAATCCTTCAATTTCTAATTCTTTAATATATGGTTCAATACGCTTTTTCGTATTATTTGAACTAACAAATATTTTAAAATCTTTTTTTAATTGTTTAAGCAACTTTTTAACCTTCACTGGGCATTTTTCTTCATCAATCAACCCCAAAGTATTATCTAAATCAAATACAATACAAGTAATTCCCATATTTTTTAATTTCTGGTAATCAATATCAAATATACTTTTCTTATACATCGTTGGCTTAAATATTTCCATTATACCACCCAAAGTCATTATATACTATTTTTTTTAAATAGTCTAATTATTTACCCTTTGCGTAATCATTTCTGTTTTTGTTGTTATCTTTTCAAAGGTATAGCCTTCCCTTTTAGCATACTGTATTATATTCCTAAGTGCGTCCCTTGTATAAGGCTTTATATCATGCATTAAAACCATATTTACCCTATTCTTTGACAAATTATTAACAACATTATTAAAAATTTGATCAGCAGTCGGTGCTGTACCTGCTGCATCACCAGAAGAAATATTCCAATCATAATATCGATAACCTCTATTTAATACCTCAACTGTTAATAAGGACATAATTCCACTAGAATATCTCCTACTTATTGTATTACTAGCCCCTCCTGGAAATCTAATTATTTTAGATTCTTGTCCAGTAATATTTTTGACTCTTTGCGAAACAATATCTAAATCTTGAAAATAAGAATCAACTGAAGCATAGACAACTGAATAATTATGACTAGCCGTATGTAATCCAATAGTATGACCGTCATCAAAAGCCCGCTTAATAAGTTCATCTGGACCACTATTAGTCACGAAAAACGTTGCCTCTACGCCTTCCTCTTTTAAAATGTCCAAAATTACATCAGTTGTCCCCCATTTTGGCCCATCATCAAAAGTTAAGTAAATAGTTCCATTTTTTCCTCGTTCCGATACAATAACAGTTCTTTTAACACTCGCAACATTTCCCGCCACATCGCTAACTTTATAAGTTACATCATAGCTTCCTGGAGTAAACACATCAACCTCTCCTGAAGTAACAACCTTTTTCGTCAAATTATCACAATTATCTGTAACTGTAACCCCTAAATCCTTATATTCTTCCCCAAGAAAAGCATAAACAACATCACTACCATTTAAAGTAATTGTCGGTTTTTCTAAATCCTCATAAATAATATTTCGACTAATACTAGTTTTATTACCATGACTATCTTTAACAGAATAAGTAATTTCATCATCACTTTCCCGTATCACAACTTTATCTGTTATATCGCCATCATAAAAATCAAGTGCCGAAAAGTCCTCTCCAGCATACTTTTTACCTGGACAAACATATATATCATCACTACTAGCAAGTTTAATAACTGGGGCTGTCTTATCAGTAACTCTAACTTTTCTGACCGCTTTTCTTTTAAAACCATTAATATTGATACTATATATAATCTCATAATTTCCAAGTTTCTTTGAATTAACATTACTAGTAACCTTTACCTTATCAGTAACATCATCCTGTAAAAAAGAAGCCGAATAACCAAGTTCATTATACTCTTCTAAATAATCGAGTTCTATAAATCTAGAACCTTTCAAACGAATATCAGGTAATAATAAAAAGTTATAAATACCAATGGCTAAAATAATTAATACTCCAAATATTAATAAATCAACAAATAACTTTCTTTTATTCTTAAACACTCTTACCGCCTGTCGACTATACTTATTTACCAAATATCATCACCACCTAAATCCATAACAATTATACCATGAATATTTCTTAGTATAAAGTTTTTAACTAAGAAGATGTGTCTACTTAAGTTAATATTAAAATTTTTATCATATTTTATTATAATTAATTAAATTTTCTCATTAAAAAAGATAATGTTAATCATCATCTTTTCTAAATACTTATTATTATTTTGACCAAACACAGCATAAAGAATACCATACTTCTTCAGCAGCTGCATAAGCCGTTGCTGCATGTTCTGCTGTTAAATCCTTTTTACCAACGACTTTACCCTTTTCATCAGTTTCATCGACAATATGAGGAGCTAGCGAATCATAAACTCTAGTATATTCTTCATCAGCCGCAGCTAAAGCCGCAGAATCTGTATCCATTCCATTTTTAATACTAATACAATAACCAACTGCCATATCAAGATATAAAGCAACATCATTTTCTATTATTTTTAAAGCTTCTTCATAATTTTCTATTAAAGTTCTATAAATATTTGTTGAACCAGATTTAAATGGTGCATCTTGTTCTTTTAACTCTGCAAAAGAAGTATTAGCTTTAGTAGTATAATCATCAGTACTTGAAAAAGCTCCACTATCACGTAATTTAATAAACTTTTTTTGGCCCTGACTGACTCTTGAATAAGTTGCTATAAATTCTCCACCACCAACAATTGTTTTCGCCTCATTATAAGTCATTAATTATCCTCCTCACTATCTTCATCTAAACTATCTTCACCATCATAATCCCCATAGTTAACATGATTAGCTGCTTCTAATGCTACAGATTGCTCTAATTTTAAGGAATTATCACTAGAATAATCAGAAATATCATTAACAATCTCATTTAAAGTACTATAAAAATTATTATCAGCTTCTTCCACGGCTTCATCATATTTTGGTCTTTTACTCCTAAACCTATTTCCTCTCGGTGGAGTACCTTTAACATAAGGAAACATTACCCCATCAAAAACCTTATCAGCAGATGAAATTGCATCAAGCCAAGAAACAAAATCATCATGTAATAATTTTACCTTTGCTACAACATCATCAGTACTATTTTCATCAAAATAAACTTGACTATCTGAAGCAGTTCCCGACTCATTTAATTTAACATTAGCGATGCTAACTTCTTCTTCACTTGCCTCTAAATCAACATTTTCTATATTATCACTATTCATATATTCACCTTCCATTACTATGACAATACATTCTAAATATAATATATCAATTTTAAAAAAATAAGTCAACTTTTCCAAAATACTTTACTATTAATCTAAATTATTATCTTTAATAAATTCTCTTAAGATTTTCATTAAAGCTCGTTTTTCAATCCTTGAAACATAACTTCGAGAAATACCTAATTTCTTAGAAATATTTTTTTGTGTTTCCTCATCTTTACCATCTAAACCATATCGGGAGCAAATAATCTCTTTTTCCCTTGGTGTTAAAACCATCATATATTTTTTTAACAATTTTATTTTATCTTTTAAATCAATATCTTCCAAAAAATCAACACTAGGGGTTTTTAAAACATCCATTATCGCGATTTCATTACCATCCTTATCATAACCAACTGCCTCATTAATTGATATATCCCTGCTATATCGATTATTACTTCTAAAATACATAAGTATTTCATTTTCAATACAGCGAGCACAATAAGTAGTAATTTTTACGCCCTTATCTAAAGAAAAAGTATCAACTCCCTTTATTAAACCAATCGTTCCAATACTTATCAAATCATCATTACTAACAAACTTATTATCAAACTTTTTTGTAATATGTGCAACTAAACGTAAATTGTGCTCAATAAGTTTATTTCTCGCCGCCATATCCCCCTCCATTTTTTTCCTAATACATATATTTTCTTCCTCTAATGACAAAGGCTCTGGAAATACATCATTTGAATAAGAACCTGTAACATAAAATAAATTTTTAAATAAATTTAAAACACTTAAAAACATATAATCCTCCTAAAAGAATTATATGTCGAAATATGAAAAATTATCTTTTTAAAATTTTTTTTAAAAATACATTTTTCAAAGAATTTAAAAAATCTTTATTTATAATAATTGCATAAATTACTACCACTATTAAACTAATAATATTTAACAATAAATTATTTTTATAATACAAAATAATTGCTAAAGTATAAATTAAAATAGTCTTTAAAACTAAACCTTTTTCGTATTTAATATTAACATATTTTTTTAGATCAATATGTCGATATATCATCATTACGAAATATGATATTGCTGTTGAAATACTAGCTGCATATAAACCAATATGCTTTATAAATAATAAATTAATTAATATATTAATAACAGCCCCAATAATAGATACATAAGCTACTTGCTTTGTCATTTTTTTAGCAATATATATTGCACTATATAAACAAATAACAACATTAAATATTGCACCTAATATAAGAATTGGAATTTGATAATAAGCATCATTATACTGTTTATTTATAAGTAATGGAAAAACAAATGGTAGACAAGCAATCATTCCAACTCCTAAAGAAGTAAAAAGTTTAACTACCGTATTACAAATATCTGAAAAGAACTCATCACGATCAGGACTATTTATATGTAAAGCTGCACTCTCACTCCAACTTAAATTAAATATGCCAAGTAAGCTAGAAAGGATTGTTGGGAATTTATTACTAACCGCATATAACCCGTTAGAAGCTGTACCTAAAACCCAAGAAATAATACTCCGATCTGAAACGTTTACAATCCACCAACTAATCCCATTTGGAACTAAAGGAATAGAATAACGATACATTTCTTTAATCAAGCTTTTATCTACTAATTTAAAATCAACTAGTTTATATAGCTTAAGCCTAACAAATAAATATAATGCACCCAAACCATTAGCAAGCATCATGGAAATAATCATTCCCCTAGCTCCTAAGCCTAATACCGCAATTAAAAATATATTAGAAACAATAGTAAAAGCTCCTGTAATAAGGCAGCTAATTGAGTAATCCAAGGTTTTTCCCATTCCTCGTGCTACCTGCAAAAAATTTCCCGATAAAGTACAAATAATTATATCTACTAAAATTAACCATTTAAAATCAAAATCAAAGAAAAGTAAAGCAATGCAATAAATAACTAAAAAAGAACTAAGTGCTACAAGTAATATAAAAAAATTATTACTCATAAGTTTTTTAGTTTCCCGGTTATTCCCTCTACTATCAACTAAATACCTAAAAATACTCATTTCTAACTCTAAAGTGATAATTGGTACTAATAAAGTAATGTAAGTAGTAATTAAATCAACAATTCCATAATCATTAGTCGATAAATATCCCGTATAAAGTGGTAATAAAAAAAATGAAATTAATTGAGTACATACCTTACCACAAAATATAATAACGGTATTTTTCATTAAAGTAGTTTTTTTACTCATTTGCTTTTCTCCCTTCTTTTCTTATAAAACAATCTATAACATATAATACCACAACCAGCTGAAAACGTATCCAATAAAACATCACTTACCTGTCCACTCCTACCAGCTACCATCAATTGATGAATCTCATCACTACAAGCATATAAAAAAGCTAAAAAAAGAGCCAAAAATAAGCATTTCTTATTAATATCCATAAACTCATTCAAAAAACTGATTATTAATATTGCCAAAATAAAATATACTAAAAAATGGGCACCTTTTCGAACCGGCACTACCAAAAAATTAATATATTTTTCCTTTTCTTTAGCAGTTAACTCTCTTCCCTTAAAAAACTGCACTGTACTAATAATAACACCATCACTTTTTTTAGTAGAAGCTTTACCTGTATCACTAGAAAAAGAAAAAATTAAAAACATCCACACTATAACTAAAGATAATTTAATAATTTTTTTTAGCATATACTTCACCTCTTTTAAATATAAACAAAAGAAAAGAAAAAAGCAATAAGTTAGCTTTTTTCTAAATAAACATTACGTAAATAATTAACCATAAATTAATAAAAATTAGTTAATTAATTATATCGGCAATTATTACCATCACTACCTCTAAATAAAAATAAAATAATAAATACTATTAAAACAATCCAAAGCCAAGAATAATTATTAGCATTATTATATCCGCAGCAACAACCGCCATAACCCATACACATTCTCCTTTCCCTATATTATATTTATTTTAAATAAACTCATGTATTATAAAAGACTAAAAAAATATATAAACTAAAATATTATTTATTAATAAATTTCTAAAATAAAAAAAGTGTTATGAATTAACACCTTCTCTAATATTTCTATTTGCTACAGCTTGATATGCTTCTTCAACATCATTAAAATCAATTTTTCCATCTTTTAATTTTTGATAAGTTTCATTACCTTTTCCTAAAATTAATACAATATCTTTAGGTTTTGCCAAATCAATAGCTCGTTGAATTGCTTCCCTTCGATCAATTACAATTTCAAAATTAGTATAAGTATCCTTAATATCTTTAACCATCATATCAATAATATCTTTTGGGTCTTCACTTCTTGGATCTTCATAAGTAAAAATAGCATATGAAGCATTATCACAAACCGTTTTCCCCATAATTGGTCGTTTCTGATAATCTCTTTCTCCAGCTGCCCCAATAACTACAATTGATCTATTAACATCAAGTGTATGTACAAAATTTAATAATTTAGAAATTCCATTAGGTGTATGAGCATAATCAACCATTACATAATAAGGAGTATTAGTATTTAACATATCTAAACGGCCGTCAACTTTAATACGTGGAATATTTTTCTCTAAATCTTCCAACTTAAAGCCTAAAGCCAAACAGCTAAGCATTCCTGCTGCTAAATTATACACATTAAAATCACCAAGTAAAGGACTTGAAACTTCAAACGTCTCACCACGATATTTAAAATTAATTACTGTTTTAGTTGAAAAAATCTTAAAGCTAACAATTTGTAAATCACAACTATCTGAAGAACCATAAGTTAGTACTTTTCCATTGCAAGCTGCTTTTACTGTTTCATATAGTTGATCATCAGCATTTAATATACAATATCCATCTGCTTTAGTTTGCCTAAAAAGCTGTAACTTACACTGTACATAATTTTCAAAACTACCATGAATATTTAAATGTTCACTAGTAATATTAGTATAAACACTTAAATCATACATAACGGACTGTAATCTGCCTCTAAAAAAAGCCTCACTACTAGCTTCCATAGCCGTATATTTACAACCAAACTTCACAAATTCATCTAAATAAGCATACAACTTATCAGCATCTGGTGTAGTATTAGGATTATCTCCTGTAAAAGCAGCACAGCTTCTTCCATTAGTACCAATATACCCACACAAATTACTACCAATTAAAGTTTGAATAATCGTTGAAGTACTTGTCTTACCATCCGTACCAGTAACCCCAATCATCGTCATCTTTGTATCAGGATAATCATAAAATTTCTGACACAAAAACGGAAATTCTCTATTTGTATCAGGGACTTTAATAATAGGTACACCCTTTGGTGGCACATCACGACTAACAATAATTGCTGATGCTCCATTTTCAATAGCCTCATCAATAAAATCATGCCTATCCGCTGTCACACCCATTGTACAAACAAATAAATCTCCCTTTGTAACTTCTTTCGAATTTATCTTAATAGATTTAATCATAGTATCGAAATTAACATCTGGATACAATTCATTTAATTTCTTCATCTTTATCACCTAGACTAATTATACATTAATTTATTAAAAATATAAATAACTAAAAATGATTTACTTGCTAATAAAAAAATATATGATAAAATTATATAAGGTGATAATAATATGAAAACTGTCGTAATTGGTGCCGGAAGTGATTTAGGAGTTCACATTGATGGAGCTCATTTAGGCCCAGTTCAATTAATGAATGATATAAAGAGCTTTTATCAAGGAGAAGAAATGCTTCTTCTTCAAAATGAAAGTATTTTAAAAAGTCGTAATCTATCAGATCGACGAAAAAATGAATATGAAATTGATAATTACAATACAAAACTTTACAATATGATTTTAGATAAAATGAAAGCAGATTATTTTCCTATCTTAATTGGAGGAGATCATTCTGTTGCCGCAGCTAGTGCCCTTGCTAGTGCTAAAATTCATGATAACATTGGAATTATTTGGTTTGATGCTCATACAGATTATAATACTTTTGATACTACCGTTAGTGGTAACATTCATGGCTTAACTCTAGCCGCTATTACAGGCTATAAAAATCATGAACTACGTTATTTTCATAAAGGAAATATCATACAAACTTCTAAAGCTGTCGTAGTCGGTGCTAGAAGTATCGACGATTGGGAAAAAGATAATCTAAAATATTCAGGTATTACAGTCTTTACTGATCAAGACATCAAAGAAAAAGGGCTAGAAGTCGTTGTTGAAGAAGCTTTTAAAATAGCCTCTGAAAGAACCAAAGGAGTCCACGTAAGTTTTGATTTAGATTTACTTGATCCAGAAGTTGCTCCAGGTGTATCAGTACCAGAATTTGATGGACTTTCCGAAGAAGATGCTCTAACAATTAATAAATTAATTTTAAAGCATTTAGATAAAGTCGTTTCCTATGACTTAGTTGAATTTAACCCTCTACGTGATAAGAACAGACAAACAGAACAAATTGCTTTAAATTTATTAGCTCAAATAATTGATGGTGTACAAAAAAAATATAAAGCTCAAAAATTCTAATTGACTCAAGAACAAATCTTGAGTCTTTTTTTTACAAAAAAAGAGACAAAAGTCTCTAATAATTTCTATCTCTTAAAAATGGCGGAATATCATAATCACCATCACCAGTAGGAACTTCTTCCTGTAAAACCTCTGGTACGCGATAATCTTCTTTTAAAGGTGTAGCAACACGTCTATTTGGTGCAACATTACTAAATACTGGTTGAGGTTGTTCACTAGCTTGTTGCTGAGCTTTTTTATTTTTTTCAAAGCCTGTAGCAATAACTGTAACAATAACCTCATCAGATAAGTTTTCATTAATTACTGAACCAAAGATTGTATTAATATCCGTATTAGCTGCAGCTCTAACTACTTCAGCAGCTTGTTCTGCTTCAAACAATGTCAAATTAACGCCACCGGTAATATTAATAATTGCATCAGTTGCTCCTTCAATAGAAGTTTCAAGAAGTGGTGATGAAACAGCTTGTCTTGCAGCATCAATCGCCCTATCTTCGCCCATTCCAATACCAATTCCAATAATTGCTTGACCACTATTTTCCATAACCGCCTTAACATCAGCAAAATCCAAGTTAATAAGTCCAACTACTGCAATCAAATCGGAAATACATTGTACTCCTCGACGCAATACGTTATCAACTTCTTTAAAAGCTTCAGCCATTGGTGTTGATTTATCAATAATTTCTCTTAATCTATCATTAGGAATGATAATAAGTGTATCAACATGTTTTTTTAACTCTTCAATTCCTGCAAGAGCCTGCTTCATTCTTCGTGGGCCTTCGAATGAGAAAGGTTTTGTTACTATTGCAACTGTTAAAGCTCCCAAACCTTGAGCAATTTCTGCAACAACAGCAGCTGAACCAGTACCGGTTCCACCTCCCATACCACATGCAATAAAAATCATATCAGCACCAGTTAAGGCTTCCTCTATTTCCTTTTTAGACTCAATAGCTGCTTCTTTTCCAATACTAGGATCAGCTCCAGCACCTTGCCCATCAGTTAAAGAAATTCCCATCTGAATCTTAACATCTGCCTTAGATTGATTTAATGCCTGCTTATCAGTATTAGCCGCAATAAATTCAACACCCTTAACACCTGATTCAACCATGCGATTAATAGCGTTTCCTCCGCCACCACCTAAACCGATGACTTTTATCGTTGTTACCATATCCATTTCTAATCCGCCTAACATACCTAGTCCTCCTTAATTATCAAAAAAATGTCCAAACACTTTATTTACTATATTATTGTTAGTCGCTACTTTTCTATCAGTAGTGATTAAACTATCTCGATCAGAATCACTGATCATTGTCAAATTTTTACCTCTAAGAGCTAATTTATCATCAAAATACTTTGTTACTCCAAAAGCACTACTATATTTATTATGTCTAATTCCCATAACTGAAATATTACATACTTTAGCCCTTAATTCAAATACATTTTCAACAATATATTGAAAACCGGCCAACTCACTCAAACCACCTGTTACAATTATATAACGTATTTCTCTTTTTGTTAAGTTATTTATTTCATTTTTAGCAAGTTTTAATATCTCATCAACTCTTGATTGTACTACTTTTGAAACCCCAACTTGTGAAATTTCTTTAACTTCTCCCGTATTTGTTTTGCAAGAAACAATATCATTACTATCAGCATAACTAGCAACACTAACAGCAAAGTTTTCTTTTAATTTTCTTGCCTCATCAAGAGAAATCTTAAAAATATACGCTAAATCCTTATCAACATTAAAACTACCAATTGGAATAAGAGAGTTTTTAATTTGAATTCCTCGATTAAATACTGATACATTAGTAGAAAGCTCACCAATATCAATAATTGCCCCTACCTCATTATCATATTTATCATTCTTAATTGTATAATAATCTCCCGTTGAAGAAAAAGCAATATCAATAGTTTCCAAACCACTAAGTTTTAATACTTCTAAAATTCTATATAAAGGTTCCTTTGGTAAAGTACTAACAACTACCTTAGCCTCTAAAACTTTGCCAGGCATACCTTTAGGATCTTTAATATTTTCAACTTCATCAACCTTAAAACTAATTGGACTTGCTGTAATTACTTCGTATTCTTCACCAATATGTCCTGTCAATGCATCTTTTAAAACACATCTAACATCTTCCCCAGTAATAGCATCATAATCTATTACATCACAAGAGCCAACCACTATATCCATCATACAACCAGTTGGCGGAATCGATGCAATTACCTTAACAATCTTAAAGCCCAGCATATCATTAATTTGTTTCATTGCCTTTCTAACAGAAGCAACAGCTAACTTAGTATCTTCAATCTGTCCATTTCTAATACCATTAGACTTACTACTAACAGAAGCTAGCGTATGATAAGTTCCATCATGCTTAGAAACAACCACTACTTTAACACTATTTGTACCTAACTCAATTCCAGTATAAACATTATCCATAGCCAAAAACTCCTATTCTTAAAATTAATTATACTATAATTTTTTTAATTGTCCAAGTTTTTATTAAATTATTCAATATAATAAACATTATAGCCATACTTTGATTCAATTAATTTCCCATTTAATATAACATAATCAACAATATCTTTACTAAACTGAGAATATGAATAATCATCATTATAATCACTCATCGATACAATAAAAATATTACTATCCTCTAAAGAAAGTCTTTTTATCATTTTATTAATCCCATCATAACCAAAATTTCCATTCATCAAAACATCATAATAATCCAATTTATTATTTTTAATAATATCATATTGCATAGTATAATAAGATAAAACTATCGCTCCAGAATAACTATCTAAAAATTCATTTACTTTCAAATTATTTTTATATATTTTTTTAGTTAACAAAGTATATTCAAAATGTTCAAACTTTGAAGAAAAAATAATATCTAAATCTAAAATTACCATTAAAGAACTAATTAATGATAAAAAGCTAATTAGCAAAAAAGTCACGATATTATATTTATTTTTCCAACGTAAATAAGGTAGCATCATCATCATAACAGAAGCACAAAAGAAAACAAAATGTGCTAAATCAAATATTGGTATACAGAAGAAAAAAGTTAATATTAAATAATAATTTTTAATATCTTGCCAATTTTTATAGATAAGATAAATAGCTAAAATTAAAAATAAACAACATAAAAAGAAAATATTATTAAAATAATTATTATTTGATGAAGAAAAATCAAATAAACCTAAAAAGCATAAATCAATAAATGCTCCCATTGCTCCTTTAACTAACAAATATATTAAAAATAAACTACATGGTACTAAACACCCTAAAGCTCTTTTTAAAATCTTTCTCCAATTAGAAAAATATTTAATTAAAGTTGGAATAATAAAAAAGCAACCTACCGTATGTTTAGAAAGAATTGCTAAACCTATAAAAAAACCAATTAGATAATCCTTATCACTATGTTTTTCTTCTAAATAAAGTATAATAACAAGCATTGAAAAACACATAAAATTATAAGTAGCTAATATTCCATAAAAATTTAAACCAATTAAAATGGCTAAAACTAAATAACTTTTCTTATCATATAACTTATATAAAAAATAAAAAGTAATTGTAACTAAAATAGCTTGTTCAATTAAAAACATTAAATAATTATTCCAAAACCTAAGAACAATCGATGCATAAAAAGCAAACAATGGTGTAGAAACCGTATTAAATTCTAAATAAGGTACTTGTCCATTAGCTATTGCATAACTAAACCCATAATTAGATATAGGATCACCATAATTCATTCCAAAACCAAAAAATTCATAAATTGCTATAGCTAAAAGAAAAACTAAAATATATCTAAAATTATTTTTTAAAAAGATTAAAACTTTATTTAACAACTTCATATATATAATAGCTCCCTTCTTTTTCTAAAAATTTACCATTATTAATTACATATTCTAACGCCTTCTTTTCCGTTTGTGTATTAGCACTAAACTCATTTTTATCAACAAAAGCAACAAAATTATCTTTACTTTTAATTTCATCTAATAATTTTTTACTACCATTATACCCCCAATTTCCCATATTAATTAAATCTAAATAAGAAACATCTAAATCATTAATTATTTTAAAATAATAGCCATCAGCACTTAAAAACACCACTTCTCGATCACTATATTTATGAAACAATTCATTAATACGATTAGAATAACTAATATATTTATTAGTTAAATAACGATGCTCAAAATGGTTAATATTATTAGGATATACAACTTTTCCATCAACTCGATACCATAAGTTAATAACTATAAGAAAACAACATACAAAAAATGTAAACATTTCTATATTAAGATATATTTTTACATTTCTTTGTATTAAAAAAACAAATAAAAATGCTAAAACTACTATTTTAAAATGATAAAGATCAAATAATGGTATAAGTATACTGAAAAACGCTAAAAAATAATAATTTTTTATATTCTTTTTATCTTTCCTTATTAAATAAATAATAATGCCAATCATTACTAATCCAAGTAAAAAATAAATATTAATACCACGACCATTCGTTGTAGCAAAGTCAAACAAACCAAATAAACACAAATCAAAAAATTGACGAATACTACCGGTTATAACTAAATAAATAATAAAGAAAATTCCTGGAATTATCATTCCAATCAAACGTTTAAATATTTTCTTAGGTTTATCAAAATAATATAAAGTTACAAGTGCCATCATTACTCCAACAGTTTGCTTTGTCAAAATAAAGCAAGCCAATAAAACACCCATCAAATAATCATTAGCATTGCTATCTTCTAACTTTATTAAAAGGAAAAACAATAATAATAAAAACATATTATAACTTGGAAAAGATATTGATAATGGACATATCATAACCAGTATAAATAAATAACTTTTTTCTTTTAAATAATCATAAATAATATAAAATATAACAGTTAAAATAAAAGCTTGCTCTATATTAAAAATTAGCATATTGGATCCAAAAATATAAAATGGTATTGCCATCAACATCGGAAAAAATGGTGTAATCACCATATTAAAATCCCGATAAGGAACTAATCCTCGGTAAATATTATTAACAAAACCATAATTCCATATCTCATCTAAATTAACTGGTTGAACTATTAAATTCCAAAATAAGAAGAAAAAGAAGATTAGAAAATATTTAATATAAGGTCTTATTTTTCTAAATTTCTCTTTCATAAACTACTCCTTTATTTCAAAATGATTACCACTATCTAAATATAAAATACCCTTATGTTCCTCTAATTGACCCAATACTTCATTATAATAATTAATCATCTCAAACTTAGTAAGGGTTAAATAAACCATATTTCCATCATCCATATATAAAAGAAATCTATCCTTATCATACTCATTAGGCACATATTCTATATCTGAAATTTTCCCCAAAATATCCTTTTTAACATTTCCCATTTCTTTAATAAAATCATCAACCTTATCACTAGGAATATAGTTCATAATTCTTGGCACTCTAAACAAATCAAGCACCATATCACTAGTAACTTCTATTCCATCAGCAAAAACAACCTTATTTGAAGAATTATCAATATATAATGGCACATTTTCAGAAATATCAATAAGTAAAACATTATAAAATTTTCTCTTTATTTTAGCTTTTTTTATATAAGGAGAACTTTCTAATTTTTTTTCCATTTTTTTAATGTTTAAAGTATAAAAACTAGGATAATCCAAAACATCTGCCAATTCTAAAATATAATCATCATTTAAATAATTAGTATTTTTAACAATAATATTCTTTGTTTTTGTATTAATTAATGTATATACACCAAAAAATAGTCCCCCTAAAATTAAAAGTACTATCAAAAAAGGAATTAATTTAAGCTTCTTTTTTTTGACTATTTTTTTTGCCATATCCTACTCCCAATTAACAAATTCTTGTTCTATTTTCATATCAATATTATACTTTTCTAAAACTTTATCATGAACTTCATCAATTAACTGTTTAATATCACTACTAGTCGCATGATCATAATTAATAATAAAATTAGCATGTTTTTCACTAACCATAGCCCCACCATTTTTATGACCTTTATAGCCTAATTCTTCAATTAATCTCCCCGCAAAATCACCATCTGGATTTCTAAAAACAGAACCAGCTGATGGAAATTCCAAAGGCTGAGAAAGTACTCTTCTTTCTCTTCTTTCTTTTATAACCGCCTCAATTGCATCCTTATTACCACGAGTTAGTTTTAAAATAACCTCTAAACAAATAAAACCAGGATTTTTTTGTAAATAAGAACTACGATAATGAAAATCCATCTCTTTATTTTCTAAAGTAATTATGCGAAACTCAGGAGTTAATACTTTAACCTGCTGCACAATATAACCCATATCGCTTTTATATGCTCCCGCATTCATAAAAACCGCTCCACCAATCGTTCCGGGAATACCAGAAGCAAATTCAAGACCAGTAAGTCCCTTACGAGCTGCAAGAAGTGCCAACTTCATCAAAGGAAATCCCGCACCAACCTTTATTTTATTATGACTTAAAAATTCTACTTTATCAAATTCATTTAATTTAATAATTACCCCATCATAAATATTATCACTAAATAATAAATTTGAACCATTACCCATAACTTTATATTTAATCTTTTCCTCATTAAGTATTTTTAACAAACTAACCAAACACTTAACATCTTTAGGATAAACAATTGCCTTAGCAATTCCCCCAACCCTATACGTCGTATGTTTACTCAAAGAAACATTGCAGTCAATCTTTCCAATATTAGCTTTTTCTATTCTCTTAATTACTTCATCCATCAATCTTCACCCAATTAGCTTTCTAATTTCATTATATATTCTCGTTGCCGAATCACTAATACCCAACTTTTTACTATTATTTTGCATTTTTCTATAACCATCAGTATCATTAAGTAAATTATCTATTTCCATAATAACTTTTTCTTTAGAAAATTCTTCTTCTGTCACAATCTTACATGCTCCAACCTCTTCTAACTCTAAAGCATTCATATACTGATGATTATGTGTAACATATGGTGATGGTACTAATATTGCTGGAAGTCCAATTGTCGTAATTTCCGCAATCGTCGAAGCTCCAGCCCTTGAAACTATCAAATCAGTATCTTTTAAAACATTAATAAAATTTTCTAGAAATGGTACAAGTTTAACATTTTTAGGGACACTAACGTCCTTATAATCATCAAAATATTTTTTACCAGTAATAATAACCACTTGATAATTTTTATTTTTAAAACCATCAATTAATTCTTTTAGTTTCTTCGTCATCGTAGTAGAGCCAAGAGATCCCATAACAACAACCACTAACTTTTTATCTGGTAAAAAGCCAAGTGTTTCTTTTTTGGCTTTTTTAACTAGTGATATTTCCTCACTTCGTGGATTTCCCGTATACACCGCTTTTTTTTGATCAAAATATTTTAAACTACCTGGTAAAGATAAAAATACTCGATCAACAATTTTGCCTAAAAACTTATTCGCAACGCCAGGTATAGAATTTTGTTCATGAATAACAGTTTTAACATGTAAAGAATGTGCCGCATATAAAACTGGTGCAGTTATATACCCTCCAGCTCCAATAACAACATCAGGATTAAATTCTTTAATTATCTTTTTGGCCTTTAAAACCGCCATAAAATATTTTTTCATTACCGAAACATTCTTCAATAAATTTTTTCTATCTAATCCAGTCATTTCTATTCCCACATATTTAATACCAAGTTTAGGAACAATATCTTTTTCCATTCTATCAACTGTACCAATATATAAAATAGAAGACTCAGGTTCTCTTTCCTTAATTTTATTTACAATAGCTAAAGCTGGATATATATGTCCACCAGTACCACCAGCTACAATAATTGCCCTCATTACATCACCCCATCAACTATTAACTATCTAATATATATTCTAAATTTAAGTTAAACTACATCTTTACAATAATATTATTCAATTAAATTATAACCCATACTAAAAATAAAGTAAATAAAAGACATTAATCGAAATCAATAAATTAGAAAAGTACTTTATTAATTATTCTATTTTTATAATTACCATCTATCGATTACATTAAAATAAAATAAATCAGCTAGTTTTTAATAAAATAATATGTTAAAATATGACAAAAGGAAGGAATAATATGGAAAGCATTGGTATTATAGCCGAATATAATCCATTTCACAATGGACATCTCTATCATTTAAAAAAAATTAAAGAAAAATATAAGGATAGCGTCATTATTTTAGTAATGTCTGGTAACTTTACTGAGCGTGGTGATGTTTCCATAATAGACAAATGGAAAAAGACACAAATTGCCCTAAAAGCTGGCATTGATTTAGTAATTGAATTGCCTTTCCCTTTCGCAACCCAAAGTGCTGACTATTTTAGTTATGGTAGTATTACTCTTTTAGAAAAACTAAAAGTAAACAAGGTAATTTTTGGTAGTGAATGTGATAACATCAAAGATTTAGAAATTATCGCTGATGCCCAAATAAATCATCCGGATTTTGACAAATTAGTTAAAATATATTCTAAACTTGGAAAAAATTATCCCACTGCTTTAGCCCTAGCTGTAAAAGATTTAACTCAAAAAGAAATATCAACACCAAACGATTTATTAGGAATCAGCTACATAAAAACAATCAAAAAAAATAATTACAAAATTATCCCAGAAACAATTAAAAGAACTAATAGTTATCACGATGAAGAATTAAATGATGATATTTCAAGCGCTACTGCGATTAGAAAAGCACTTATTGATGGACTAAATATTGAAAATCAAGTCCCAAAATTTGCTCTAGAATATTTAAAAGATCTTCACACCATAGAAGACTACTTTCCCCTACTAAAATACAAAATAATTACCGAACCAGACTTATCAATCTATAGTACTGTTGAAGAAGGCCTTGACAAAAAATTAAAAAAAGAAATAACTCAAGCAACCTCCTATCAAGATTTAATAAATCGTATCAAAAGTAAACGCTATACTTACAATAAATTATCTCGTATGCTACTTCATATATTATGTAATTTCACTAAAGAAAAAAAAGAACAATTTCAAGAAATAACTTATATTAGATTATTAGGCTTTTCTAAAATGGGACAACAATATCTAAACAGTATAAAAAAAGAACTAGATATACCTCTAATAAGTAAAATTAGTCGCAACAAAGATCCAATGCTAGAATTTGAAATTGAAACAACAAAAATATATAGTTTAAATTTAGACAAAGAAAAACAAATTGCATTAATAAATAAAGAATATGAAAACTTAATAAATAAAGGAGAAAACTATGATTAAACAAAAGAAAACTGGACAAGTAATTGTAATTTCTGCACCAAGTGGTAGTGGCAAAGGTAGTGTTATTAATGGCTTATTAAAAAAGAATAAAAATATTTGGTTGTCGGTATCTACCACTTCTAGAAATATTCGTGAAAACGATATTCCTGGAGTAACATATAATTTTGTTTCTAAAGAAGAATTTGAAAAAGAAATAAAAGAAAACGTATTCTTAGAATATACAAACTATGTAGGAAATTATTATGGAACGCCTAAAGGTCCAATTAAAGAAAAACTTGAACAAGGAATAGATGTCATCTTAGAAATTGAAATTGAAGGAGCTTCTAACATTAAAAAATTAATTCCTGAGGCCATTTTTATTTTCATAATGCCACCATCTTTAAAAGTTCTAGTAAAAAGATTAAAAAAACGTGGAACCGATTCCAATGAAAAAATCATTGAACGTTTCCATGCTGCCTATAAAGAAATAAATGAAGTTTCAAAATATAATTATGTTGTTATCAATGATAATTTAGAAGAAGCTATCGATAAAGTTGATGCCATCATCAAATCAGAAAAATGTCGTGTTGACCGTATTGAAGAAGTTTTCCTTGACACCAAAGAAGAAGAAATCCACGAACTATTAATGGACGAAGAGTTTATCAATGAAGGTTTATCAGAAAGGATGTAAAACTATATGCATGAAAATTTAAAAGATTATCTAACTAAAATCGATAATATATTAAATGAAAAACAAATAAAAAATAAAGAAGAACTCTTAAGAGATCACTTAACACAAATATCTTTCTTCCAACATGAGCGTCTAATTCATTTACTAGTAACCATTTTTGTAGGTATTATGGCTATACTTTTCTTTATTGCCGGAATATTAAACTCTTCTATTTCTTGTTTAATACTATTCGCCTGCCTATTAATTTTATTTGTTCCTTACATATTTCACTACTTCTTTTTAGAAAATGGTGTTCAAAAACTATATCAACAATACTGGCATCTAAAAGAAAAGTAGCCTATCATAATAAAAAAAGAAAATTAGATTAATTAACTAATTTTCTTTTTTTATCTAAACATTTTATTATTTAATTTCTTCTATTTTCATTAAATTAGTTTGTGAACCACCAGTAGTTGGGAACCCACCTGTTAAAACAATTCTATCATCTTTTTCAAGATCAATAAATTTCTTTGCCTCATCAACGCTAGCCATTAAAACTGCATCTGTTGATTCAAACATAGGAATAGTTTTAGTGTAAACGCCCCAATTCAAAGCTAGTCTATAGCAAGACGCATCATTTGGACATAAAGCTAAAATAGGTGCCTTTGGTTTAAAATTACTAATTAGTTTTGCCGTTGTTCCAGTAATAGTAGCTGCACAAATTAATTTAGCATTCAATCTATTAGAACTCTCTACTACATTTTCTGCAATTGCTTGAGGAATAGAATATACACGAGACTCATCAATATAATTAAATTCTGCATATCGTTCTGTTTCCTCACAAATTCTAGCCATAGCTTCTACCGTTTCAACTGGATGTTTACCAACCGTTGTTTCACCACTTAGCATAACCGCATCGGTACCATCTAAAACAGCATTAGCGATATCACTAGTTTCAGCTCTTTTTGGACGAGAATTTTCCATCATCGTTTCAAGCATTTCTGTTGCTACAATACATAATTTTCCCATACTACGACATGTTTTAATAATATTTTTTTGAATTATTGGCAATTTAGCATAAGAAATTTCTGTTCCCAAATCTCCTCTAGCTACCATTACACCATCACTAACCTCTAAAATTTCTTTTAAATTAGTAATACCTAAATCACTTTCAATTTTACAAATAATTTGTAAATCTTCGCGATTATATTTTTTCAATAATTCCTTAATCTCTAAAACATCTTCTTTACAAGAAACAAAAGAAATAGCTAAATATTCCCCACCATGATTACAAGCAAATTCAATATCTTCCCTATCTAAATCACTTACATATGGAATATCTAATTTAACGCCTGGAGCACTGATACTTTTTCTATCACCTAATACTCCACCAACAATTATCTTACAATTTAAGTAATCATTAGTCTTATCAATAACTTCTAAGCGCATCTTATCATTTTCTAATAATAATAAATCTCCGACATTAAGACTATTTAATGCATCGGGATGATTAACACTAATCATCTCTGAATTTCCAACAATACTATCTTTAACTACTTTAATTGTCTTTCCTTCAACTAATTCAACTTTACCATTTTCTAATACACCAGATCTAAATTCAGGGCCTTTAGTATCCCATAAAATTGCCACATTAGCACCTGTTCTTTTTCTAACTTCCGTAACAGAATTAATTACTGCCAATCTTTCTTCCAAAGTTGCATGTGTAAAATTAACTCTTGCTACATTCATCCCAGCCTTTACCATTTTTTCCATTACATCAACATTTGTTGAAGCTGGTCCAATACTACATATAATTTTTGTTTTTTTCATATATTGCAATCACTCCTCCGTTAACCACAACAAGTATACTACAAAACAAAGATTTTGTATAGAAATTAATCAAGAAAATAACTCTAAAACTATAAAAAAAGAGCATTAATTTTAAAATGCCCTTTTTTATACTAAATCTTTTTAGCTGCTATAATCAAAAACGAATCTTTTGGTTCAAAATAACACGTTTGTAAAATTAAAATATCATCATCCCTATTAACTAAAACACCAGTATCATATATTGATTGCTGTAATAACCAATCCAAATGTTTTTGATAAGAAGCTTCAAACAATTTTAAATTAACATGTTGATAATCATTAGTCGCAATATAAACAGAAAATATTTTATAATGATACTTATTATTAATAGTTTCAAAATATATATCTGAATAACGCTTATAATAATCATAATCCAAATAATTTTCTAACATATGAAACTCAGTTGTAATGTCTTGTGAATTATGACCATAAATTATAATTTTTTTATCATCAACGTTATTTCGATAGTCTAAAAAAACGCTTCCTAAAGTATTATAAGATTTATCAAGTAAATGATTAAGATAATAATCATTATCTTCCCCTTGAGCAACTGGAACTTTAAGTTCAGTATTAGGTATATATAATTCTCCTACTATTGAAGAATTATTAAACATTTTTTGATAATCCAAAACAACAGAACTATTTTCTAATAAAGTATTAGACTCCAATGTTTGATACTTCTTTATTATCTCATCTTTAGCCTCTTTCTCAGTAATTTCTAAATTACTATTTGAATTTAGAAAAAACGTTAAAACTAATACAAAGAAAACCAAAAGACTAATAACAATCTTTAAAATTTTACTCTTTTTCATCACCAAACCACCCTGATTCCTAAAAGAACCTCTATTCTTATTTATTAATATCTTTTTATAGCATAACTAATCAAAGATAAATTACTTAAATTAATCATTATCATTAAAATTAATTTAAGATTTTGATTATACTCAACATTTGTTTTGGGTGGAATAATTTCTGGTTCTGTTGAACCAATATTTTTTTCTCCCCATTTAGCATAAACTATAAGCTCATCAACTGGTATATTATCAACTGCTAACTTAGTATTAACAGTAAATTCTGTATTTAATAATTTATAAAGTTCTTCAAAATTATTACTGTTTGCATATTCTAAAGCCAATAAATTATCATCAGCTATATACCATCCTAAAAATACATAGTCTTCCCTTTCTGCACTTGCCAAAGTCTTTTCTGCTAAATTCATACAATTACCAAAAATCGTAACATCTTGCGTATATCTAGTAGCAAGCCCAGTCTTTCCGTCCGTTACAGAAGAACCAAATGAAACCTTACCTGCTGTTCCTAAATAATTAATTACTCCTTCAGTAGCATCATATTTTAGTACAGAAACAGGAGTCCAAACATAAGCCTTACCAGCCACATCTTCATCTAAATCTTCTCCTAACGTATTATATCTAAATGTATAATCATACTGTCTTAAAGTATTAGGATCAAAATAAGTAAATGTATGGCTTCCTTCCCCACCAACAACTTTATTTATATCTTGATTTAAAGTAAATTGAGTTAAAGCGGTATAATCCTCGTTTATTGGTACAGAAAATTGTACATCATCTTTATCACCTGAAACACTTGGAATAGTTGGATTTTGTTCATTTTCATAAAGACTACTTAACTTATCAGACTTAGAAATATTGTCAGTATCTGCTTGTAAACTTCCACCAACTACAACAGTATGTCCAGTATTACCCATAGAACTATTATAATCATCAAATACGTCTTTAGATTCTTCACCATTTAAAGTAAGAACAGCATTCTCTAAAACATGAAATGTTGCACTACCATCTTTGGTATCATATAAAGCGTAGCCACTAACACCATCACTCATCATCACAGAATTTAATGCATAAAGATCTCCTTTAGCAACAACCCCAGCCCAATAAGCTGAATCATTTGGTTTTACAGAAAAGCCATATATTTCTTCTCCATAACCATTTCCATTTGTAATTATTGTTGAATCAGTAATATTAGTCACTCCACTATTAATATAAAAACGAATTCCTGCACCACCATTATTATTAGCCGTTATTGTACTTCTTAAAATATCAGTGCTTGTTTTCTCATCATTATACTTAGTGATGTTAAGTCCAAGAAATGCATTATTAGAAATATCAATAATACTATCGGTAGCATCAATTGCCACATTAGTAATACCATGAGCTCTATTATTAACTGCTGTCAACTTAGATTTATCCATTATAATATAAAAATTATTAATAGCAATTGCATTATTATTTAAAGTAACCTCAGAATTATTCTTTAAATTTAAAACATAAGGTAAACTTTGTCCTGTAATACCATTACTTTTATTATCTAAAACATCCATTCTAGCAGCATCCAAATTAATATTAACACTACCAGAAAAATCAGTATTCATACAAATTCCTTGAGCATTATTTTGAAATAAAGCATAAGAATTAGGTAACATATCATAAGTAAAGTTAGTAACATTAATAGAAAAAATACCAGCTCTAGCATTGCCAAGAGCATAGAATTTAGAATTTTCCATCATTGTAAAATTAGTATAACCTTTACCTCGAATATCAATACCAGAACCACTAGTACCATTTCCTTGACCTTGATCAACTGGTGAGTTATAAACTAAAGAATCAGGATCATCATAACCTTTTCCATAATAATTACTACTATTTGTAATAACATTATCCTTAACAGTCAAACTAGCATATTCGCTTAAAACGAATTTACTAGATACTGTAGTAGGTGCATTAGTATAACCCAAACGAATAGCATGATTATGATCAGATAATATTAAATTGCCATCCAAAGTAACATCTCCTTGTTCAACAAATATTGCTGCACTAGGATTTTGCTTTGTACTAGCATTTCCAACAATAATAGCATCATTAGCAATAATATGTGCTCCCTTTGCTTGAATAATAAACTGTAATTCCGTATATGTACCATTTATAGAAAATGTAGAATTATCTTTAGAAACTGTTATAATTTTATGATAATTTTTATCATTTTTAACAGTACTATAATCACCACTATCAATAGTAACTATATCCTCTGAAGTTATTCCAGCAAGAATAGTATCTATTTCTTCTTGGCTCATATCTGAAGTAATTTTATATTCACTTGCAGATACATTCAAACTAAATAAGAACCATATTCCAATGCCAACAACCATCAACATAATATTTTTAAATTGTTTTATCATATTCTCCTCCTTTCTTTATTACTATTATGGTAAAAGTAATAAAGAAAATTCCTTTTTCAGGAGAACTTATTATGACAAATTTCGCCTTGTTAAAAAAACTAAATTAAGTATCCCCCTGAATTAGCTCACTATAATAAAACCTATAATCAATTATGTCAATACTTTTTCAAAAGAAAAAAGACTTAAAAAAGTCCTTTTATTTTTGACAATGAGGGCAAAAATAAGTCCCTCGGCCACCAACTTTAATCTTTTCGATTTCACTATGACACTTAGGGCACATTCCACATTCTTTTCCATGTACTAATAATTCATTTTGAAAAAGGCCATGAACCCCTTCACTAGAAGTAAAACTCTTGATCGTTGTTCCACCCTTTTTGATTGCCCTTTCTAAAATATCTTTAGTGTTATTAATAATCAAAAAACACTCATCAATTGTCACATCACAAGCTTTTCTAGTTGGTAAAATACCACTCATAAATAAAATTTCATCATCATAAATATTTCCAATTCCTGCTATAATACTTTGATCAAGTAAAACCGTTTTAATTGGTGTATTTTTATTATGAATTTTATTATATAAATATTCTTTGGTTAACGCCGAATCATAATACTCTAATCCAAGCTGAGAAAGAGGTTTAACTAAATTAACTTCCTCTTTTAAAAACAAATACATTTTCCCAAATTTTCTAACGTCATGAAATCTAAAACTTATTGCATCATCTAAAATAAACTCCACATGCTCATGTTTGCTTACTACATCATTTTTTTCCCGAAACATAAACTTTCCTTCCATCCGTAAATGGATAAGCAAAGTATATTTATTAAGTGTAATAACAATAAACTTTCCTCGGGATTCAATATCATTAATAACTTCACCTATAATTTCTTCCTTAAACTTAGAACTAGTAGGATAAGCAATTATATTATCCCAATAAATATTACAGCCCGTAATCTTCTTACCAATTATCTTTTCCCTCAAACTATTAACAACAGTTACTACTTCTGGCTTTTCTGGCATAATATCACTCCTTTATTTAGCTTCATACCAATTATCTCCCACTTCTATATCTACCTTTAATGGAACATCTAACTTATAAGTATTCTCCATAATATTTTTAACAATATCCTCAACCTCATCAAGTTCATCTATCAAAACATTAAACACCAACTCATCGTGCACTTGAATTAGCATTTTACTCTTTAAATTTCGTTTTTTAAACTCAGCAAATATTTCTACCATTGCCTTCTTTAAAATATCCGCAGCACTTCCTTGAATAGGTGTATTTAAAGCCATTCTTTCACCACTACTACGGATCATATAATTTTTATTTTTTAATTCTTCAATTACCCTTTTCCTATTCATTAGCGTCCTAACATAACCATATTTATAAGCATCAGCTTTTTCCTTTTCCTGAAAATCCCTAATACCAGGATAAGTTTCTAAATACTTATCAATAAATTTTTTAGCAGTCGAAACATCAATTCCCAAATCTTCTGATAAACCAAAACTACTAATACCATATAAAATTCCAAAGTTAACTGCCTTGGCCGTTCTTCTCATATCTTTAGTAACATCATCAATATTAACTTTAAAAATATCTGCTGCCGTCCTCGCATGAATATCTTCATCATTAACGAAAGCATTAATCAGATTAGTTGCTCCAGACATATGAGCAAAAATTCTAAGTTCTACTTGTGAATAATCTCCCGCCAATATTTTAGAATTACTATCTGCAACAAAAGCCTTCCTAATCAATCGCGAATACTCAGCCCTAGCTGGAATATTTTGCAAATTAGGGCTAATACTAGAAAGTCTCCCCGTTCGAGTCAAAGTTTGTGTAAATATTGTATGAATACGTCCATCCTCCCGAACTTCTTCTCTTAAACCAACCGCATAATTAGTATATAATTTAGCTAAAGTTCTATACTCTAATATCTTATCAACAATCGGATGAACAAATCTTATCTTATCTAAAATATCTTTACTAGTTGAATATTTATTATCTTTCACTTTCTTAGGATAAGGTATAGCTAAATCTTCAAATAAAACCTTACCAAGTTGTGCTGGAGACATAATATTAAATCTACTACCAGCATCTTCATAAATTTTTTCTTCCAAT
Source organism: bacterium (assembly GCA_029099845.1). Taxonomy (GTDB): domain Bacteria; phylum Bacillota_I; class Bacilli_A; order RF39; family UBA660; genus CAG-877. The sequence continues at coordinate 64,914 of JAQXOT010000019.1, read as the reverse complement.
AAATCAAGTTGACTCTTCAAATCAGTCTCAATCGTCTTTAAATACTCTGTATCAACTTTAATTCCCGTAATTTCCATATCTGCTAAAACATAAACTAATGGCATCTCTATATTATTAAATAAATCAAGTTCTAAGCTATCTTCTAGTTCTTTTAATAATCTACTTTTTGTTTCATATATAAACTTAGCCTTTTGCACACAAACCGAAGCAAGTACTTCATCACTAACATCAAGCGGTCTTTTATCTGTACCATATAATTCCTCATACATAGGTAATTCCACATCAAAAGCTCTTGCCACAAAACTAATATCATCTTTCACAACATAGTCTAATAAATATGTAGCAATCATAGTATCAAAAGAAACATTTTTAAACTCAATTCCTAATTTATTTAAAACCACCAAGGCTTTCTTTAAATCATAAGTACATTTTAAAATGTTACTCTCAAATAATTCTTTATACTTAACAATATCATCTTTTTTAATAAAGTAACCATTATCACCATCATAAATACCAATTCCTAAAATTTCACTCTTACTATAAATACTTCCTCTAGTTTCCAAATAAAAAGCAAAATCCTTACCCTGAAATTCTTCCATATTTTTTATGACAAGATTAGTATTTATTTTCTTTTTATCAACATCACTATTTTCTTCGACCACTGAAACTTTCTTTAGTAATGAATAAAATTCAAATTCTTCTAATAATTTAATATACTCTTTATTATTAGTAGGAATATACTTGCAATCTTCTAATTCAAAATCAAGTGGAACATCTCTATATATAGTTGCTAAATCATAGCTCATATAAGCATTGTCTTTATCAGCTAATAATTTTTCTTTTGTCTTGCCACTTATATTTTCAATAGCATTATATACTCCATCTAAACTACCATATTTAGAAATTAAACTAATTGCAGTTTTTTCTCCAATCCCCTTAACTCCTGGAATATTATCGCTAGAATCTCCCATAAGTGCTTTTAAATCTATCATATTAATCGGATCAACTTGATAGGTATTTTTAAATTCATTTTTGTCCATCATAATATAACCAGTTTGTTTTAAAAGCTTAACACTAACCTCATCGCTAATTAACTGTAATAAGTCTTTATCACTACTTACTATAGTAGCAACAAACATATCTTCATTATCAACTATTTTTGCAAGAGTTCCAATAATATCGTCGGCCTCATAATTATCTGTTTCATAATATTTAATCCCCATTGTTTGAAGCACTTCTTTAGCTTTTGGAAACTGTACCCGTAATTCATCGGGCATCTCTTGTCTTCCAGCCTTATAACTTTCATATTTATCATGTCTAAAAGTTTTTCCCTTATCAAAAGCCACCATAATATAAGAAGGTTCTTCTTCTTTAATGATCTTATTCATCATATTAATAAAGCCATACAATGCATTAGTTGGAAACCCTTTAGAATTTTTCATTATAACACCTTGATATGCCGTAGCATAAAAACTACGAAACATCAAATTATTACCATCTACTAAAACTATTTTTTTCAATCTAATCACCAAAACTAGTATACCATAAATTTTTAGCTTTAACTAACATTACTTATATATTTGTTGCATCGAAATATATCCCATAACTTCAAGCCTTTGTATCCTCTCTGATGCCATAAATAAACACAATGTAATAATTGAATAAATAGCTAATATAATTAACGCTTTCTTAATATTTTCTTTAACAACTGTCATATGTTTCACTCCTTCCAAATTACAATTTAATTTTATCTCAAACACTTGTTCGTGTCAATAAAGATTGAAACATTTGTTTGACATTTTACATTAACAGTGCTAAACTCAAATTAAGGAGTGATTTAATTGGAAAAACTTACTACTAGACAGGAATATATATTACAAGTAATCAAAAAACTAATTGCCAAAAATGGCTATCCACCAACTGTTCGTGAAATTGGAGCTAAAGCCAACTTAAATTCCCCTGCTACTATCCACTTTCACTTAACTAAGTTGGAAGAAAAAGGCTACATAAAAAAAGGAAATAGCAAAAATAGAACTATCGAAGTTCTAGTTCCTAATGAGTATTTGGAAAAAGACGAAAACGTTATTGAAGTACCTCTACTTGGTAAAGTAACCGCCGGTTCACCGATAGAAGCTATAGAAACTCCAGATGAATATTTTGCTTTACCAGCCAATCTAGTCAATTCTAAAAAAGAAATATTTACTCTAAAAGTCAGCGGTGAATCAATGATTAATGTAGGAATTTTTGATGGTGATATTTTAATTGTTGAAAGACAAAATACTGCTCATAATGGTGATACTGTAGTAGCAATGAATAAAGATAATGAAGCTACTGTAAAAACCTTCTATAAAGAAAACGGCTACTTTAGACTTCAACCAGAAAATGATACAATGGAACCAATTATTTTAAAAGAAGTAACCATTCTGGGTAAAGCCATTGGCTTATATAGAAAATTTTAAAAAAAAAGCGTAAAACACGCTTTTTATTTTTTTATAAAACTTCTAACTATATATCCCGCAATAGTTAAGCCAGCTACAGCCGGAACAAAAGCACTAGAGCCTGGCACAGAATCACCAGTCTTAACCGGAACTTCTGTTGATGATAATACCATTACTTTGCTCGTAATTTTTTTATCTTTAACATATTTTCGAATAATTCGTGCTAAAGGATCATTATTTGTCTTTCTAATATCAACAATTTCTAATTTACTAGGATCAAGTTTATTTCCTGTCCCCATACACGAAATAAATTTAACTTTCCGCGTAAGGCACTCATCAATAACAGCCTTTTTAGTCTTAACGCAATCACACGCATCAACAAAATAATCAATTTCAAAATTAAATAGCTCTGCTAAATTCACTTCATCTATAAATTTATCTATTTTAACAACTTGACAATAACTATTTATATCCTTTAGTCGTCTTTCTAAAACATCAACCTTTTTCTGACCAATAGTTGATTCTAAAGCAATAATCTGCCTATTTATATTACTTTCATCAACTACGTCAAAATCAACAATAATAATTCGCCCAATATTACTTCGCACTAAAGCTTCACAAACATAACCACCAACACCACCACAGCCTAAAACTAAAACTGTCTTTTTACTTAATTCATTAAGCATATCAGAGCCAATAACTTTACTTAATCTTGAAAACTTAGGCAATTTTCTCATCCACCCTTTCACTAGACTTAACTAATTGTGTTGTCTTTTTTTGATTACCAGATTTAATTAGATTTAATGGTCTCCCAAATACCATCATACTAACATATGACATTTTCCCATAAATATCCTGATTATCTATAGCCATATTATAATAATTATTAAGACTTTTAGTATCTTTAGAATTAATTTTATCAAAAGAATCCCTAATTGCTAATAAAGATTCTTCCGAAATAGAAGATCCACTTACAATAGTAAAATCCAAAATATTTATTAAATCTAAAATTTGAAACATCTCTGTTAATCCTTCTTCTTCAAACATTCCCGTCCAATAACTTTGATCATAAACATTGGCAACTATTTTTCGTACCCTTTGTACATTTTCATCAGAAAAAACATCTGCTAATCCAATATTTTTAAATGACAAATATTTACTTTTTAAAATACCTGGAGTTTCTTTACTAATATCCAAAACAGCCTTTTCATAAAGTCTATCAAATACATCACTAACTTTAGCGGGAGGAATATCCACTTTATAAACATCAAAGCCAGCACCATTGCTTGCTTTTTTTGTCACCACAGAATAATTTTTACTTTGTGAAACCAAATTTGCCCTAATAAAATCAACAATAGGATTAAAAGAGGCACTATTACAAAAATGAGAATTAATAAAAGAACGACCATTAACAATAATATCACTTTCCAAAAAATCATCATTACTTGCTTCTTCTCGCACTTTCGTAATACCCTTTAAAGATACTTTAACATTAAGAATTCTATTTTTATTAACTATCGGCAACACTAACATCAAATCACCTCATATAGTCCTATATTATAGCATATCCTTAAAATTTAGACAATAAAAAAGGTCAGACTAGAGCGTCCTAACAAACGATAAAACCAGTCAAGAAGACTAGGTGGGTGTCCGTACGTTATCATTAGGATTCCTATATAAATATAAGCCTTCAACACCGATAACTGATCAAGACTCCCGTATCGTTATTTTAGTCGGTTTTAAAAGTGTCGGTCTCGCATCTTTCTGACAACTTAATTATAACACAGGTAAAATGCATAAAACAAGTTTTTTCACTAAATTGACAATAGAACATACACTATCATAGGTGAATGTATATGTATTTTAATACTAAATCCATGTCAATCTATTATGAAAAACATGGTACTATTTCAGATAAAACTATTTTAATACTACCAGGTTGGGGAAATACTCGCTCCACTTTTACTAACATCATCAACTTTTTTAAAAATGACTATACAATTTATATTATTGACTATCCAGGCTTTGGTAATAGTAAAATACCACCAAGTGACTTAACAATTTATAACTATGCCGAAATAATAATAAATTTTATGAAAAAATTAAAAATCAGCAATCCTATAATAATCGCCCACTCTTTTGGTGGCAGAATCGCAGCTATCATCACCGGCTATTATAAAATACCAGTCACTAAAATGGTTTTAATTGATATAGCCGGTATAAAACCAAAGAAAAAATTTATTGCCCATATAAAAGAAAAATTATACAAATTCTTAAAAAAACTAATAAGATTTTCTAAGAAAAAAGAAAAATATCAACAAAAGCTATTAAATACTTTTGCCTCAAACGACTACCAAAACTTACCCCAAGGTATGCACCAAACATTCAAAAATATTGTTAATGAAGATTTAACTCAATACTTTAAATATATAAATACCGAATGTTTATTGTTATGGGGAAAATTAGATGAAGCAACACCACTAAAAGATGGTCAAAAAATTAACCAACTTTTAAAAAATTCAGCCATCATAATTTATCCTTATGCGCATCATTTCCCATACCTTGAATATCCATATTTAACTAATCAAATTATTCTTAATTTTTTTAAAGACGAATAAAAAAACAAAATGCTTAATCTTAGTCTTCTAAGTTACTAACATTTTGTTCTTCTTCATTAACTTGTTTAACAACAATTTTCCCATGATAATGCGGATTATCTAAATATGTATCACTAACCCACACTTTTATTGTATAAGTAATTGATCCTTTTCCATCTAACTCTCCATAAATAATACGATTATCTTCATCACTATCAAAAGCCTTGTCTAAACCATTATTAACATTATATCTTAAAAAACTTCGTGGTAAAAATATCTCTTTACAATTATCCATTTCAATCATCTCATCATCATCAACTATCAAAACTTGATATTTTCTTTTAGAAGATGAATCGTTAGTAATCGTAACCTGATAGGTATCAGATACTTGATCACCACTACTATAAGTTGAAGCATCAACTAAATCAATTATATCCCCTAGTCCATTCTTATTTTCTTTAAAACCAATATATAAACTGCCATTTTTCAAAGTATTATGACTAACTCTCTCCTGCACAGAAGAAAAAATTATATATGACAAAAGGAAAAATATCAGTAATATAAAGAAAACCAAAATAATTGTATACTTAGCCTCATTAGCTTTTATTTTTAAAATAACATGGTCTAATTCATTCATTGAATATTTCTTAATATCAGCCTGTGTCAATTTCTTTTTATGGCGTTTCTTTTTTTTGTAATCAACTTTTTTTTCTTTTAGACCAGCATTTTTCTTATCCATCAATTCATCATTAATAACCTTACTATTTTTTTCCATGTTATCACCAATTACTTATTATTACCAAGTATATCATAAAGTGTAAAAAAATCATATACCAATAAAGAAAAAGTTGCATTTAAGCAACTATTCTTTTATCGAAATATTAAGATCATCTAATTGCTTATCAGCAACCACATTTGGACATTCACTCATTAAACATGAAGCAGAGGCTGTCTTTGGGAAAGCAATAACATCTCTAATATTTTCTGTTCCCGTAAATAGCATTGTTAATCTGTCAAGACCAAGTGCCAAACCACCATGTGGTGGAGTTCCATACTTTAATGCTTCAACAAAGAAACCAAATTTATTTTTTATATCATCCTCTGATAATTCTAAAGCTTCAAACATTTTATTTTGAACTTCTTCATTATGAATACGAATAGAACCACCACCAGCTTCATAACCATTTATTACAATATCATAAGCCTTAGAATAACAATGAGCTTTATCATTTATCAACTTATCAACATCACTGTCAAGTGGAGCCGTAAATGGATGATGACAAGCTACATACCTTCCTTCTTCTTCACTATATTCAAATGAAGGAAACTTAGTTACCCACAATAATTTGTAATCATCTTTATTAATTAAATTAAGATCCCTTGCTAATTTAGAGCGTAAAGCTCCAAGAGATGTTTTAACAATACTCTTTTTATTATCCGCAACAATTAACACTAAATCATTATCCACTAAAGATAATTGCTCTTTTAAAGCATTAATTTCTATATCAGTTAAAACCTTTGCAATACTACCAGAAATTTCTTCACCAAACTTTAAATAAGCAAGTCCACTAGCCTTATATGTTTTGACAAATTCTGTTAATTGATCCAAACTTTTGCGAGAATATTCACTAGCCTTATTCTTAAGAACAAGACAATTTATCACACCATCATTTTCGATTACATTCTTAAATACCGTAAAAGTAGTATTTTTAAATATCTCAGTAATATCATTTATTTCAAGACCAAATCTTAAATCTGGCTTATCAGAGCCATATTTATCTATAGCATCATCATATAGCATTCTCTTAAGTGGTAATTTAATCTCAATCCCTTTAATTTCTTTAAAAAGATAAGCAATTAACCTTTCTGTCAAAGTCATTACATCTTCTTGATCAACAAAACTCATTTCCAAATCAACTTGCGTAAATTCTGGCTGGCGATCAGCTCTTAAATCTTCATCTCTAAAACAACGAGCAATTTGAAAATATTTTTCAATTCCACCAACCATTAAAAGTTGTTTAAATATTTGAGGAGATTGTGGTAAAGCATAAAACTTTCCCTTATTTACTCTACTAGGTACTAAATAATCTCTAGCTCCTTCTGGCGTTGACTTACATAAAATAGGCGTTTCTACTTCCAAGAAACCTTCCTTATCCAAAAAGTTTCTAATTGCCATAGTAATTTTATGTCTAACTATTAAATTATTAGAAACACTACTACGACGAAGATCAAGATAACGATATTTTAATCTAGTATCTTCTAAGGCTGTTGTATCATCACTTATTTCAAAAGGAAGATCCTTACTTGAATTTAATAATTCTAAATTACTAACTTCAATTTCAATCTCACCTGTTGGAATATTAAGATTTTTGCTTTCTCTTTCCCGAACAATTCCCTCTACTCTTAATACTGACTCACTTTTTAAGGATGCAGCCAAATCATAAAAACTAGAACCATCTCTAACAACAACCTGAACAATTCCACTTCTATCTCTTAAATCAATAAACACAACTCCACCAAGATCGCGTTTCTTTTGAACCCAACCATAAAGTTCAACAACATCAGAAACATTATTAATATTTAAACTGCCATTATTAATTGTTTTCATATATACCTCCTATTTTTCTTCATCATGACTGCAAAAATCATGTGTCTTATCTCCACAATGACAATCATCTCCACAATGACAATCATCTCCACAGTGACAATCATCTCCACAATAATCATCATCGCAACAATCACAATAATCATCAAACTCATCAAGAGAAGCATTAATTTTTTCATCTAGATAATAAATCAAAGCATCCAAACTAATAATATCTTCTTCTTTAGTTTTATTATTTTTAATTTTAATCTCATTATTATCTAAATCTTCACTATTAAGCACTGCAATATATTTAGCATTTAATCGATCAGCTTGTTTAAATTGTCCCTTTAAACTACGATTATTATATTCCGTTTCAACAATAAAACCAGCCAAACGTAATTCTTGAGCTAAATAAGCTGCATATTTTTTTTCATCATCATTAACATACATTAAAAATAAATCAATATCTTCAACTATCGGTATTTTTACTTCTTCAAGTTCAAGAGCCATAACAATTCTTCCTATTCCTGAAGCAAAACCAACACATGAAGTTTGTGGCCCATCCAACTGATCACAAAGACCATTATATCTTCCACCAGCACCAATAACATTATTTGAACCAAAGCCCTTAACTTTAGCCTCTATTTCAAATACTGTATGATTATAATAATCAAGACCTCTTACTATATTAGGATTAACTTCATATTCAATTTGCATTATATCCAAATAATCTTTTACTTCGTCAAACCTTTTTTTAGATTCTTCATTTAAATAATCAATTGTTTTAGGAGCATTCTTTAAAATTTCATTATCAGCATCAACTTTACAATCTAAAATACGCAAAGGATTTTTTTCAAATCTCATCTGACAATCTTCACATAATTCACCAATATGTGGTTTAAAATATTCAACTAAAGCCTCACGATAATTATTTCTAGATTCATTATCACCTAAAGAATTAATATTAACTTTAATCTCCTTCAAACCTAGCATTTTATAGATATTAACTGCTAAAGAAATAACTTCTGCATCAGTTAATGGATCATCGCTTCCCAAAACTTCAACACCAAACTGTGTAAGTTCCCTATCTCTACCAGATTGTGGTCTCTCATAACGATACATTGTCCCATTATAATAAACTTTAACTGGTTGATTAGGATTTCCATACATCTTATTTTCAATATAACTTCTAACAACTCCAGCTGTACCTTCTGGTCGTAGTGTTATCTTTCTTCCACCTCTATCAACAAAATCATATGTTTCTTTAGAAACAATATCAGTTCCTTCACCAATACCTCTATGAAATAATTCTGTTGCTTCAAATATTGGTGTTCTAATGTAATTATAATTATATTTTTCCATCGTTGCATCAACAACGCTTTCTACATATTTCCAAATTTTTGCTTCCCTGCCAAAAATATCATTACAGCCTTTTTGTCTTTGTATCATATTATCTCCTCCTATCAGAACTCTTAAATTTAACTAACTCTTTCGGCTCAATCTTCGAAACTCCAACACATCCATGATAAACCTCATAATTATTTTCTGGAACTAAAGTACAAACACAATAATTATCAAGCACATCACAAAAATACTTACTATCTACTAACCTAACAAAAATAGATTCTCGAAAACTATCGCTGACATCACTATAAGTAGTTGTCAAGTCTTCACATACTTCTCCGTCCTCTAAATTAGCTAGTGCTTCATTATCAAATCTAAATCCTCTATAAAGATTTTCGCCATAATTATTATCACGAAAAGCCTTAACAAGCACAAATCTCATTTCAACCGAATTATTTTTATTCCCCAATATACCTTTATAAATGTGGAGCCTCTCTCCTATATCCATAATACCTCCAAAAAATAAAAAGATGGCCTCAACAAAGGACGAATTGCTCCGTGGTGCCACCTCTTTTTTTACTCTTTAAACCTTTATCGTAGTAACACGCTTCTATAAACTAGGATGTCTTCGACACTAATATAATGAATATTCTCACCAACCATATTCTCTCTAAAAAAACATTAAAATCTACTCTTTCCCAAGAAGTTACATTTATTATAAATCAAAACTTAAAAATAAGCAATCAAATAAATTTACTATTACTAAATTATTTTTCTAACCAAATAGTAGTAGGACCTATATTAGTAATACTAACATCCATATCAGCCCCAAATTTACCAACTTCGACATTTACATACTTTCTAAGTTCTTCATTAAACATCTCATAAAATTTAATGGCCTCATCATTTTTCATAGCTTCAATATAGCTTGGTCTATTTCCTTTACTACAATTAGCATATAAAGTAAACTGAGAAATAGAAAGAACACTTCCCGAAACATCAAGAAGACTTTTATTCATAATCCCCTCATCATCAGGAAATATTCGCAAATTTACAACTTTTCTCGCCAAATACTCTACCTTTTCTCTTGTATCACCATCAGTAAAACCAACTAATAAAACCAAACCATAATCTATTTTACCAATTACTTCATCTAAAACTTTAACTGAAGCTGGGCCACTTCTTTGAACCAAAACTCTCATCTCATTATCCTTTCAACTTTATCTACAAATACATTTTTATTTATTGCAGTAAAAACTTTATTAAGTTGCTCTATTCCTGTAACATAGCAACTAACTTCATATATACAATTTTCACCACGCGTTATAGTCTTAATTTCATCAACACTGACATTAAGCATAGATATTGACTGCATTAAATTTAGCATATTATTTTCACTACTATTTGTATAAATTAAAAGTGAAGTTAAATAACGTTTATTAACATTCGAATTCCAAGATACTTCAAGAGTTCTATCTTCAAGCATTGATAAATTATGACAGTTCATTCTATGAACGCTTATACCATTACCTTTAGTAATATAACCAACAATTTCATCCCCATAAATTGGATTACAGCAATTAGCCAAATTAACTTTTATCTTATCAATGCCACTAACAATAATATCGGCATCCGTACTACTAGAAGAAATTTTAACTGTTTTTGGTGCCGGTGATTCCTCAGTTTTATCAATAAAATTAATTATTGCATTAACAGCAATCCTTCCGTTACCTGCAACTAAATAAATATCCTCCAAATCATCAAGTTTGAAATTTTCACATATTTGCTTAACATTCTCATCACTAAAGAATTCACTGAAAACAATTTTCCTTTTTCGCAACTCTTTTTCCAAACTATATTTACCACGTTCAATATAAATTTCTCTTTCATTTTTAGTAAAAAAACTACGAATCTTATTTTTAGTTTGAGTAGCCTTAACCATATTAATCCATTCCTTAGATGGAGTGGAATTCTTATTAGTATTAATTTTAACAATATCATTATCTTTTAATTCATAGTTAAGTGGAACTATATTATTATTAACAATCGCTCCAACTGTTGTTTCTCCTACTTTTGTATGTATTTTATAAGCAAAATCAAGAGGAGTTGCCCCTTTAGGCAATTCTATTACATCACCCTTAGGTGTAAAAACATATATATTATTATTTAATACTTCATCTTTAACACTATTAACAAAATCTTCGCTACTCATCTTATCTTTACTTAAATCTATAATTGACTTAAAGAATTGTAACTTTTGCTCCGTTGTTGTCTGCAAATTAGCCGTAGTTTTGGAACCACCATTTTCCTTATAAGCCCAATGTGAAGCAATACCATTTTCTGCCACTTCATCCATATCATAAGTACGAATTTGAATTTCAAATAAATAACCATCAATTCCAAATACTGTGGTATGCAAAGACTGATACATATTAGGTTTAGGCATTGCAATATAGTCTTTAAATCTTTTTGGCAATGGCCTAAATTTTGAATGGATAATTCCTAGTGCCAAATAACATTCTTGCTCTGTATTAACTAAAATACGAAGTGCCAATAAATCATATATATCACTAAATTTTTTACCTTTATCAAGCTTATTATAAATACTATAAATACTCTTAGCTCTTCCCTTTATTTCATGGTTAATATGATGCTCATTAAGTAAACTACTTACCTCTTTTTGCATGTCATAAACTGTTTTATCACGCTCAAGCTTTGTTTTATTTAACTTTTCCGCAATATCATAAAATACATCTGGTTTCAAATAACGAAGTGACAAATCTTCTAATTCGCTTTTTATTTTATGAATACCTAAATGATGAGCAATCGGTGCTAAAATTTCTAAAGCCTCACGAGCTTTTACTTTTTGTCGATCTTCAGGAATAGCCCACAAAGTTCGCATATTATGAAGTCGATCAGCTAATTTAATAATAATTACTCTAACATCTTCACTCATTCCTACAATAATTTTTTTATAATAATCTATTAAATATTCATTTTCAGTTGAAAAATGAATTTTACTAAGTTTTGTAACTCCTTGAACAAGTTTAGTAATTTCTCGACCAAAAATATCTTCCATTTCCTCATCAGTACAATCACAGTCTTCTAAAACATCATGTAAAAGTCCCGCAGATATAGTTTCATAATCAGCATAGATTGTTGTTAAAATAGCCGCAACATTCAAAGGATGAACAATATAAGGTTCACCACTTTTTCGAAATTGTCCACTATGTTTAAGAGAAGCAAACTCATAAGCCTTCTTAATGACTTCAATTTGCTTCTCATCTTCTATATAACCTTTTACTTTTTCTAAAACATCAGCAAAACTGATATTATCTTTACCCTTTGACGTAGGAATTCCTCCCCTCGTTAACAGTTAATACCCTTAATTTTCTTTTCCTCAAACTCATCAGTATAAACTTTTTTTACTTTTTTCTTACCTAAACTTTTTTTCTCAATAGCTACAAAAATAGCAACAGAAATAAATATAGATGAATAAGTTCCTGAAATTAAACCAAATAACATTGCTAAGTTAAAAGTTAGAATTTCTTTTGAGCCTAAAAATATAAGTGCTACAACAGGAATTAATGTTGTAAGTGAAGTATAAATAGTACGACTAAAAGTTTCCTGAATACTTCTATTTGCCACTTCTTCTAATTTATCTTCAGTAACTTTATCCTCTTTAGCTAAATTTTCTCTAATTCTATCAAATGTAACAATCGTATCATTTATTGAATAACCAATAATAGCCAATAAAGCTGCTATAAACATTGATGAAACCTCTAATTGGAAAATTCCAAATAATGAAAACATAATTGCAACATCGTGGATTAAAGCAATAACACCACTAACGGCATAGCTAAATTTAAAACGAAGTGAAACATAAATAATAATGCCAATCAATGCTACTAATATAGAAATAATTGCATTCTTTACTAACTCTTTTTTTACTATATTAGATACAACTCCAATATTAACTTTTGCTGCATATTTAGCTTCAAAATAACTATTTACTTCTTTTACATTTTCACCATCTAAAGCATCATCAATTCTAATAATAGCCTCATTATCAGTTATTTCAATATTTGTACTCTCAAGGCTTAATTCTTTTAAATCAGCTTTAAGTTTTTCTTCCGTTAATTTTTCTTCCGTAGATATAGTAATATCTGTTCCGGCTTTATAATCTATACCTAAATTAAGTCCACAAAAGAAAATTGTTACTGCTCCAATTAATATTACCAATACTGAAGCAGAAAAGAAAATCTTACGATTCTTTAAAAAATTAACATTAGACAAAGGTCTTTTCTTTATAGTTTCATTTTTAGAAACATTAGGAATATCTTCTTTCTTAACTGCAATAAATAAATTACTCTTATCATTAAAGAAATTTGTCTTTACAAACAATTTCATTAACCACCTAGTTATAAATACCATTGTAAACATTGTTACAACTACTGTAATAATTGTCATAGTTGCGAACCCTTTAATACTAGATTCACCAAATATAAACATAATAATAGCAACTATTAAGGTCGTTAAATTTGAATCTAAAATTGCTCTAAAACTACTTTTAGTACCTTCTTTAAAGGCTAGTGGTAAACTTTTACCTTTATATAATTCTTCCTTAATTCTAGCAAAAGTAATCACATTAGAATCAACAGCCATACCAATTCCTAATACTAAAGCTGCAATTCCTGGCAATGTTAAAACCCCACCAACTACCCAGAAAACTAAAAATACTAAAAATGTATATAAAATAATGGAAATAGTTGAAATAAAGCCTGCAAAATGATAAATAGCAATTAATACTATTCCAATTAAAGCAATACCAACAATTCCGGCAATAAGTGTTTTGCTTAAAGTATCATCACCAAATGATGCACCAACAGTTTTAGAAGAAATTTCTGTTAACTTACTAGGAAGTGAACCACTATTAATTAAATCAACCAAATTGCTTACTTCTTCATCAGTAAAATTACCTTGAATAATAACATCACTAGCAAAGCCCTGTGAAACAGTAGCTGCACTTAAACAATTGCTCTCACTAGTACCACATTTGTTACCTTCTTTAGCAAAACTGTCTGTCATTTCATTATAATCTAACCAAATAACAATCATATTTGTATCATAATCTTTAACAGCATTGGTAACTTCATAGAATTTATCTTTATCTTTTACTGATAATAATACAGCCGGATTTCCAGAAGAATCAGCACTTACTTTAGCACCACCAGCCTTTAAAACATCACTAGTCATCAATAAATTATCTTCTGAATCTCTAAAAGATAATGTCGCAACAGTCGACAACTGAGAACGAGCTTGTTCAGGATCCGTAACACCAGCAAGCTTTACTCTTATTTTATCATCACCTTCTAAAATAATTTCTGGCTCGCTTACACCTAAACTATCAATTCTTTTGCTCAAAGTCTTATAAGTTGCCATCAATTTATCCTTAGTCATATTTGATCCATCAATTGATTCAACTTTATAAAGAATTTCAAAGCCACCTTGTAAATCTAAACCAAATTTCAAATTACCAAATAAAGGAACAAATAAAAAGCCAACTACCACAATAAACAAAGTTAAAATAATAGCAGTAAATAATACTTTCCTTTTTTCCTTTTTATCTTTAGTTTTTTTCATGTAAATCACCTCATAAAATTTCTAAATCTTTATCGAAATATTGTATTCTTTTAGCACTAGTTAATTTTTTTTTCAAATAAGCATCAATCAAGCCATTATCTGCTTTCAAAATATCATCAACAATATCACAAAGCATCAAATTTTGCGATTTTATCCACTTCTCTTGTATCAAATAATTCCATATATCAACTTCTGTAATATATGTATATCCCTCTCTTTCAAGATTAGCTTTTTTCGCTCGCAAAGCAGGACCTACTCTCTTATAAAGTTCTTCCTTACTTGAAAACTTATAGTCCATCCTAAAAACCACATCCTCCGACAACTACACTTATTATAGCTAAAAATAAAGGAAAGTTAAAGTGAAATAATAAAATTTCTTTATTTTTCAATAATATAATGTTTATTTTTTACTCAAAATAAAAAAGAATAACTTAATCATCCTTTTTTGCTCGTGGAAAACTCTTATAGTAAACCTCTTTTAATCGATCTGAAGACACATGTGTATATATTTGTGTTGCACTAATGCTCTCATGCCCTAATAGCTTTTGAACTGTAAGTAAATCACAGCCTTCATTTAGCAAATGCGTCGCAAAAGAATGACGCAAAACATGTGGCGAAATAGATTTATTAATGCTAGTCTTCTTTATTATTTGATCAAGTACATATCTAACTCCACGTTCACTCACTTGATGTCCATTATTATTTAAAAATAAATAAGATTCATTATATTTATTAATTTTTTGATATCCATCACTTAAATACAAACGTAGAGCTTCTTCACAGTAATCTCCATATGTAACTTCTCGTTCCTTATTTCCTTTTCCAAGTATCAGTATCATTTTTCTTGATAAATCAATATCTCCAAGCTTTATATTAACAAGCTCCCCAACACGAACCCCAGTACCATAAAGCATCTCTAAAATTAAGCGATCCCTTTGTCCTAGTGGCATTCGAAGATCTGGAACATTAAAAAGTTCTTCCAATTCATTATACTCAAAATATCTAGGTAACTTTTTATCTTTCTTAAGACCAGATATTAAAGAAAAAACATTATTAGATACAATTCCATTTAAAGCTAAATAATTATAAAAACCACGTAAAGAGCTAAGCTTCCGATCAATAGAAGAATTAAGATCATCTTTACCATCTTTTAAATACATTAAATAAAATCTTAAATCTCCATATTCAATCTTATCATACTCCAAATTTTCTTTCTTAAGATAATCAAAATACTCTAAAATATCACTTTTATAACTATTAATGGTATAATCCGAATAATTTTTCTCATATCTTAAATAATCAATATACTTATCTAATTGCTGAATCATTTTCTAAGATTCCTTTTTTCATCTTTTGTATCTGGTACCTCAGGTGGTAAAATACCAACAGCTTGTAATAACATATCAGGATTAGAATAAATATCATCTAAATCAAATTGCCCGTAAACTCGATCAAAATCAATATTACCATCTTCATCACGCATTTCATCAATTGCGCTTAAAACAGGTCTATCAAGTGGCATTCTTCGTAGTTTTTCTTCATACTGCATACTTCGCTGTACCTGTTTTTTTTCCTCCTGTAAGTCTTTTCTTTCTAATGCCCTTTTCTTATTTTGCTCTCCCTTAAGTCTCAAATACTGCTCTTCCCAAATTATAAATGCTCGCAAAGTTTTATAATTCATACAATACTTAAAAAGATTATCAAAACACTTACTCGCCCTAGCTGTTTGTTTTTCATTAATACTTTCACTATAATATTGAAGTGTTGCCCTTACATGAGGTGGTAATAAACTAAAACATCTTATTGATTGACTAGTACTTTTAGCCGTGGCATATCTAGCTATTTTTTGAACATATTCCTTCATCTCTGGAGTCTTATCCAAAAATTCTGGTAAATGTCTTTTCCTTTTATCCTGAATAACTAAAGCACATTTTTTTAATAAAGGATTATCATAAATAACTTGATATTTTCCAATTGTATCACTACTTTTAGCAATATATAAATCACTAGCTTCACAATTAGGATTACCATAACCACTATTAGTTAAATATTCTTTAACTTCTTCAAAATTTTTAAATCCACAAGTAAAGCTATCAATTTCATCTAAAGTAAAATCATACTTACTAACTCCATCAATATTTAAACATAGTGGCTCAATATCTACACTATCACCAATCATCATTTGACCACTAACTCCACGAGCATCAAACCTTCTTGAATAATATTTTTCAATATTTCGATAATCATCTAACCATAAATTTAATCCCATTTTCCACGCTTCCCTTAATATAACTTATCTATTATTTTTCATAACTACATTCACTACACTTTATTTTGCCATTTTTTTCTACTAAAACTTTTCCACATTCAGGACAAATTTCACCAGTAGGTTTATCCCACAAAGCAAATTTACAAGTTGGATAATTATTACATCCATAAAAAGTCTTCCCCTTACGTGTCGTTTTCTCAACAATCTTACCATCACAAACTGGGCAATCCATAATTTCAACAACAAGGGGCTCATCTTTTTTTACATACTTACAAGTTGGATAATTAGAACAAGCAACAAATTCTCCATAACGCCCATTTCTAACTACTAACGTGCTACCACAATTAGGGCAAGCCTCGCCAGTTTCAGTTGGGGCCTTTTTTTCCATATCAAGAAAAGCCTCTTTTACTCTTGGCTCAAACAACTTATAAAAAGATGCCAAAACCTCGTTCCAAACTAACTTTCCATCAGCAATCAAATCCAAATCATTTTCCATCTCACGCGTATATTCAACATTAATTAGATCTCCAAAGAATTCCTGTAATTTATCAGTAGTTTCTATTCCCATATCAGTAGGCTTAAATTTCTTTTCTACTAACTCAACATAATCCCTTTCCTTAATTGTATCAATTGTTTTAGCATAAGTAGATGGTCTCCCGATTCCTAACTCTTCCATTTCTTTAATTAATTTAGCCTCAGTATATCTAGCTGGTGGTGTAGTAAAATGCTGCTCTGGTAATAACTCTCTAGCCTCTAAAACATCTAAACTATTAAATTCAGGTAAAATTTTATCCTCACTTGTTTCATAGTCTTTATATACTTTTAAATAACCATCAAAAATTAATAATTGCCCGGTTGTTTTAAATTTATAATCATTATTATTTAATATTACTACAGTTTGATTAACACTAGCATCACTCATCAAAGAAGCCAGTGCCCTTTTATAAATCATACTATATAGTTTAAATTCATCATTTGATAAATACTGTTTAATTTTATTAGGTTCCCTAAATATACTTGTTGGTCTAATTGCTTCATGAGCATCTTGAACATTATCACTCTTTTTAGCTGTTTTAACATAGCCAACATACTCTTCCCCATAATTTTCCTTAATATATACCATTGCTGGTTTCACAAAATCATCTGATAAACGTGTAGAATCCGTTCTCATATAAGAAATAAGTCCAACAGTTTCTTCTCCCAAATCAACACCCTCATATAACTTTTGGGCTAAACTCATTGTTTTCTTAGCAGAAAAACCTAATTTTGTAGAAGCTTCCTGTTGTAATGTTGAAGTTATAAAAGGAGGTTTACTCTTCTTGTTTTTCTTCTTTTTATCTATACTCTCAACTATATAATCAGTACCCAATTCTTCAAGTACTTTATCAGCATCATCCTTACATTTTAATTCAATATCATTATCTTTATATTTAAAAATTTCTGCATCAAATTCTAAAAATTTAGCCGTAATTGACCAATACTCTTCTGGTGTAAAAGCCATAATTTCTCTTTCACGATCAACAATTAATTTTAAAGCTACACTTTGTACTCTTCCAGCACTTTTAGCCCCAATTTTACTTTGTAACAACTTAGATAATCTAAACCCAATTATGCGATCCAAAATTCTCCTAGTTTCCTGACTATGAACCAAATTTTCATCAATAACCGTTGGATTATTAATTGCTTCAACTACCTTATCTTTAGTAATTTCATTAAATAAAACTCGTTTATAATTTTTATCTTTAATACCTAAAGCATCTTTTAAATGCCACGCAATAGCTTCTCCCTCACGGTCTGGGTCGCTTGCTAAATAAACCATATCGCTTTCTTTAACATCTTTTTTTAATTCCTTAATTACCCCAGATTTTCCCTTTATAGGTACATAATTAGGTATAAAACCATTATCTATATCAACACCCAATCCATACTTACCAGTTGTAGATAAATCTCTTATATGCCCTTTAGATGAAACTACTTTATAATCACTACCTAAATACTTTTCAATAGTCTTACTTTTACTAGGACTTTCCACAATTACTAAATTTTTTGCCATAACACACATCCCTTGCTAAAATATTTATACTAGTATTAACTTTATTTGTCAACACCACATCTATTTATATATTACTCATAAAAACAAAAAATTTTTCTATATTTTATGATTCTCTATATATTTTTTTACAGGTCCATAACTTCTTCTATGTTCTGGAAGTATGCCAAATTCTTCAATAGCCGCTAAATGTTTCTTAGTTGGATACCCCTTATTTTTTTTAAAATCATACATCGGAAATTTTTCATCTAACTCATCTAACATCCTATCCCTTGTAACCTTAGCGATAACAGAAGCTGCACTAATAGTTATACTTTTTAAATCTCCTTTAATAATTGAAGTAGTCGGAATATCAAGTTCCAATGGCATCGCATCAATCAATATATGCTCTATTTTACAATTTTTTTTGCATTCATCAATAGCCATCTTCATTGCTAATTTAGTAGCCTCATATATATTAACTTCATCTATTTTTTTCTCATCAATTACACCAACACCTACCCCAAGAGCTTGTTTTTTAATTTCATCAAAGAAAAAATTTCTTTTCTTTTCAGAAAGTTTCTTAGAATCAGTCAAGCCATCTAAATGAAATTCTTCCGGCAAAACAACACAAGCCGCAACAACAGCCCCTACTAAAGGCCCCCTTCCAACCTCATCAACACCAGCAATAAAAGAAATACCCTCTTCCCTTAACTTTCTTTCATACATATAATTATCTAATTGTTCCATATTTACACACTCCAACATTATCTTAACATAAAAAATTAAATAAAAAAGAAAATTTACGAGTAATTTTACACGTAAATTCATCTTAATTTTTTTATAGTTTTTATAAATTACATTATTAAATCTTTTATACCCATAGATATAATCAAGATTAATAATTTGAGTCTTTCTATCATAGTTTCAAACTAATCAACATTCATATAGCCCTTAATTTATGATACTTCTCAATAAATTAAGTAATATCAAACTTGTCTATTATTTTAGTCTGTCAAATGTAATATTTCCAAAATAACCATTTTTTAAATCTTTAACTATAATATTAGAAACCTTTTCATAGTCAGCAATACCACCACGACCCAAAGCTCCTCTTTTTTTAGCAATCACATCATAAGCTTCAACTAAGTCATCGTCTAATTCTGTAATGCCATATCTTTCCTCCAATTTTTCTGGATATAGCTCATACATCTTTCTTAAAATAAAGCATGCAATATCATCAATATTAAGAATTTCTTCTTTTATTGTTGATAAACTAGCAAGAATATGTGCTGCTTCTTGATTTTCTAATTTGGGCCACAATATACCTGGAGAATCTAGCAATTCTAAATCTTTATTAATTCTTATCCAGCTAAGACTTTTCGTAAACCCAGGCGTATTAGCAACCCCAGCAACTTTCTTTCCTACAAGCCTATTAATAAGCGTTGATTTTCCAACATTAGGTATTCCAACAATTAATACACGTCCAGCCCTTGGCTTTAAACCTCTATTAACTCTTTTAGCATTAATAACATTCATTACCTCACTAGTAACATCAATAACCTTCTTCACATCAATATTATTCATTAAATCAACTGGAATAACTTTATAACCCAAGTTCTCATAATACTTAATAATTTTATCAGTTTCTTTTTTATCACAAAGATCATACTTAGTCATAACCATAATTCTAGGCTTATCTTTAATTAAATCATCAATATCAACAATTTTAGAAGATAAAGGCATTCTAGCATCTATTACTTCATACACAATATCTATTAAATTTAATTTTTCAGCAATCTCCCTCTTTGTTTTAGCCATATGCCCAGGATACCAGTTAATCGACGTCTTAGAAAAACTTTTTTCTTCATTACTCATTACTACCACTTCCTTTACTTTCTATTTCTTTTACCTCATCTACATATTTATAATTTAATGAATTTTTATTAGATATTGCCGATTTTTTTGTTTCTTTTTCGTACAAATCTCTTGCACCTTTAGCAACTCCACCACCACGTTTTGCAACTTTTAAATTTTCTTCAAGCCCTTGCGGTTTTTCAGTAATTGCAATATCTCTTGCAGCAATTTCTCCAATATTCGTTAATGCAACCTCAATATCTGTCATATTATCTCTTAATGATTCTTTTCTAATTCCTTTATATTTTTTATATTCACTTGCTTTCATTCCAGACCAACCTTTGTATATTTCATTAGTTAAAAGTGCATATTCTATCGGTTTCTTTATTCCGCCTTCTTTCCATACATCAGTTAGTTTAAATCTATCAACTATACCAGTTAATCTTGCTTTTATCCACTCATCAGTATAACCTTTATTTCGGTAATATTCAACTGCCCTGTTTACTGCTATTTCTGGATCAAATACTTCATCTATCCTTTCACTTCCTAAATTAGCAAGCCATAATTTAAATGGTTCGGCTTTAGGACTAGGTACGGATTCAATTAATCTTAATATCCCTTTAGTATCCAATACATCTGTTTCACGATATTTTCCATCTTTAGACTTCAATTTCAACTGTCGACATTTTGTCGATACTTCACTTTTTTCTTCATTTGACATTCTTGTTTTTAATCTATACCAATAATCGTTAGGATTCTTACTATCGGTTAATGCATTAATTACATCAACAACACTAAAATAATATTCTTCTTCTTCGCTATTCCAATGACTTCTTATTTCTTTTCCTTCAAACAAATTCGAAATAGTTTCTAATTTATTATTCATATAAATTCCTCCTTTCTTAGTTATTTTTAAACTTTATCTCTATTTTATTTTTTTCTAAAACATAGATATTTTCTATTAACTCACTTAATATTCTTCTATCCAATTGTTCTATATTAAATTTTTTCAGTCACCAACTGTTACTTTCATTTTAAAAACAACTGAATCTTTATCTAATGCTTTTTCTTATTCCTTAAATGCTATCCCTACTTCTTACCCTCAAATTATTTACCATTTCTGCTACTTTCTAAAGTTTTCATTAAATCACCATTACAATTTATAAATACTTTTTACATTATTTTATGTTCTTCATTTGTTATATTATAAAAACTCTTAAATTCTTTTAATCTAACTTCAATTACATCGATTGGTATAATATTTTCATAACACTTATATTGTATTGACTTATTATTATGTTCATAAGAATCATTAAATGGAAATACATATATATACCCAATTAAATCATCGTTTATTCTAACATTGTCCATATCAATATATATTTCTCCACTATTATTTATTCCAAAATCAAAATTCCAATTCAAATCATAACTTTCTTCTTTTATTTTATCTTTAAAAGCATATGCAGAAGCAATTATAAAAGAAGAAGTTAAAAATACAGCAAAATCCTCATTATCTTTATTACCATTTGAATCATGAGACTGTCTTTGTTCTATTGTTTCTAATAACTTAGGACTTCCATGAAATAAATATTTTGGATTTTCTAAATCATTTTCTATATATTCTTTTTTCATATTCACATCACCCTTCATATGTATATTATACAAAAAAATATTTTTTCTTTTGATTTAATAATTCAGTTCTTATTCCCTTTAACACTTTTATAATTAATTATTATTCAAAGTTATCTAATTTAATTTTTATAAAATCACACTTCAACTAATTACTTTTCCCATTTAATTCTTTTTTAAATAATGTTAATTGTGAGAGTTTATCATACTTATTATCGCCCTATTTTTTAGGCTTATTCAGTACCAAAAACAAAAAAAAAAATCAATACTTTTTTGAACTTATGAGTATTCTTCCATTACCATACTATCTTATCAAAACCTTTATCGCGTTCATTATTCACTTTTATCACTACTTATCTCTTTGTCTTAATTTTTTTACCATTTATTGTTGGTATATCATCATAAATATGAATTTTATTATTCATATCACAAATTGTAAAAACAATATCCCTAGGATTTTTTACACCCTCAAAACTCATTCCATTTTTCATTTGCTCAATTAAATTATTAGCATAGAAACTAAAAAATATATCGCCATAATTACCTTTTTCTCTTGTAATTCCAATATGTTCAATATCAGATATATTTCTAATCTTAATCCATTTTTAGGATCATATAAAGCTATTCTTTTATTTGTAACAAAATATTCATTATTTTGCTTTTTATATTGAATACATTATAAATTAATCCATAAACTAAACAAATTGTTAATAAACACAAAACAAGAAAAATTGCAAAAATTTTAAAGTCTAATATTCCCTCACTTTGTATAATCATTATAATTAATATCCAAAACAATAACAATACAATAAAGCCTAATAAAAATCGACTATATTGTTTACTAGTTTTACTAACATCTGAAGAGCCATAAAATAATATTCTTTCATCAGCATCCAATTTGTTTATAAATTCGTCTTTCATCTTTCCTTCTCCTTACAATTATTTACCAACAACATTTAATAAAAATTCCTTTTATCTTCTTATCAACTATCGAATCTATTTTTTTATAATAATTTGATTTACCATATTGTAAAATATATTTCACAATATCATCTCAGTTTTATCATTTATCTCATTTTCAATTATCCATTTTATATCTTCTATTGACTTATCGATATTAAAGATTCCATTACCAACCGGATAATAAACTGGATAAACTTTATATTTATTCTTATTTATTTCTATATTATGACATACTTTCCTATTTTCAGATACTGAAATTTTTTTATTTAAAATAATAGAACTTACTTGATTTCCAAATGTAACAATTACTTTTGGTTTAATAATATCTATTTCTCTAAATAATAAATAAAGATATTTTTTTAATACTTCATCAGATAATGGTCTTGCATCAACTTGAGTACATTTTCCTAAATTAGTAATAAATATTTTATTATTTTCTATTTCTTCATAAAGGTAATCACAAAATGCATAATCCCAATCTTTTGGTTTTTTTCCTTGAATTTTACTAAATGTATCTTCACTTAACAAATTAACTTCATAAAACAATTTCCATATATTTTTAGTTCCAAGCCACGGAGATTTTCTCCCACTCCAAGATTTATTACTCGCAATATTTTTACCGGTAGGATTCATAAAAACAAAACAAATATCAGGATTTTCTTCACAACCACCATTATATATAGGATCAAGTTCTCTAGCACCATATTTCAATTGTAATTTATCATATTCTACTTTCAAATCTTGCATTTCCATATAATATCACCTGCCACTACATTACGAATTATTTTCATAAAAAATATTATTTTACTTTATATTATAACCAATTTAAAACAGCTTTTCACAGGCTTATTATTTAGATTAATAAAAACCTTCTTCATTCTCATAATTTTCAATTATCAACCTTTTCATTTTCTAGATCAATTCTATTATTTATATAAATATAAGATTGTGGTGCACTCAATACATCATAATCTTTTAATTCTCTTACAGGATCATATTTAATATATTCTTTTATTTTATACGCAACCGCATACTCTTTATTTTTAAAATACTCATCATACTTTTTCTGAGAAATTCCACCATACATATTAGTTTTCTCCCAAATTACATCTTTTTTATCATATAATACTTCCTCAATAATTAATTCCCCAACTATTTTTTTTATTGGAAAAGAAGCATAAACTATTATTTTATTAGGACTATTTTTACATTTTATCTTTCTATATTCGTATTTTTTTTCACCTGCAAATATCTTCTTAACATATTCCGGTTTTATCGACATTAAAATTGTACTCATAATATCTCCTTAATAAATACCATTTCATCAGCTATTTCTTTATCTAACTTAAATTTATTATTTTTAATAAATTTAATAAATTGATCATTATTTTTTTTACAAGTAACATAAACCATATTAATATTATTTGCTAATGCAATATCATTAACAATCTTTAAATAAAATTTTCCTATCCCTTTACTATTATCTAATACATCTAACGTTCTAATTTTTAAAACATTCTTTTCATATATTTGCTGTGAATCATTCTCATTTATTTTTAAAATTAATATTGAAGTTACTTTGTTATCTTTTTTTGTAAAATAGCATTCTTCATTTTCATTACACAACTTTAAATACCATTCTGAAAAATTAGCATAATTATCTTTTACTCTTTTAAATATATTATCATTACTACTAATTGTTGATAAGTAATTTTTTTCAATCACAAAATCAAAATTCTTTCGTAATTTTATCACAACAACCCCATATTTATCTTGCTCTTCTTTTTTATAAAATTGATTTAAAGAATCTAAAAAGTTCTGTATAGATTCATCTTCTGAAGCTAATAATTTAATATCTATTTTTCTAACTACATCTTCAAAATTTTTAAAATATATTAAATCCTCTACCTCATAAATCATTTTTTCTTCTTGTAATGGTTCCTTTGAAAATTCAATCAAATCACCTTTTTTGATTTTTTTCCTTTTTTCATCATTTAATCGCACTTCATACTGCTTTGTTCCATATTTTATATAATCAAAATATTTTTCTTGTAATTTCATTAGATGCATATAAATCACACTCCAACTACATTATATATCATAATTTTCTTATTTTTTACCGCTCACTAAATAAAAAGCTATTATCTATTACTTTTTACTTTAGTATAACTTTTCCATCTACATTACATATATAGCAATTTCTAAAACAACTTTTTATAAATTTCAAATCATCTATATTTTTTTCAATTTCCCGGCTAACAATAATACCTTCTATCATTTTTGAAGGAATTCCAAATAATATTGCCTTTTCCCTACCTGTTTCATTATTATCAAAATTTCTCTCCTTTAAATATTTCTCATAAAACCATTGAGGAACAATATCTTTTAAAATATTTTGATCAAAATTAATATCAAATATATCATTTACTAAAAGCCTGGCTTTATTTTCACTGTCGTTTCTAATTATAAAAGCAAAATTACTACCATTATCTATATAGTTATTTGGAATAAACATTTGCTCTTGATTTTGAAAGATAATATAATCTCTAAAATTTCTTTCTATCTTAATTTTATTTTCAATATCTCTTATACTGGAAATAACCTTATTTTTAATCTTTCCATCACTTTCCATAAATTCAATAGTTACCCCACATCTAACATCCAAAAATTCCTTCAACAACATATCTTTTTCTACATTAAAAAATTCAACTACAAAAGGTTTCTTTTTGCTATAGTTAGCCTCTTCAAGAAAATCTATTGAAATAATTCCCACTTTTGCAATTTCTTTTAATTTATCTAGTTTAATTCTAGATCCATGCAAATAACAATTTTTAGTTAAAACTACATCGTCATCAATTTCATAACTATGTTGATTTTCCTCATCATAATTAAAAAATTCTTCAATTTGCTCAATAAACCTTCTCCTAGTTATATCATTAGAAAAATATTTATTAACTTTTATTATATAATCAGTTTTTTCCATTTCTACCTCTCATTACCACAAATCACATTTATTATTAGTCCTATTTACAAATTTCTCGTTTGCTCTAGTAATTTACATTTCGACACAAATGATATGGTCTAGCAATATCTTTTACATCTCTTGCCAGAAGAAAAAAATAATCATTTATATCAATCGCTTTTGCCTCAGGTAATTTTTCTTTTATATAATTAATAACTACAATCACACTAGCTCTTATTTCTACTTCATATCTAGAAGAGGCTTCAAGTTCTTTCTTGTTATCTACTAATTTAGCCAAATCATCATTATACTCAATAATCTCTAATGCTCGCATGGTCTGTGGAATTTTATAATCAGCACAACCAACCAAATGAGAATAATCAACATCAATTTTCTCTATTATCTGTCTTAAATGTAATATATCTGATACTAATAACTGAGCCAATTTATAAAAATAAATTTTCTTTCCATCATACCAGCGTTCATCAGTAAAAGATGGAAAATTAGTAATAATAATTTCAAATAATTCTATATCACTTTTCACATCATAGATATACTCATAAAAATTACCATTCATTTTTTCATTAACAATTTTGCTAACTTCTACTACTGTATTATATCTTTCTTCAAGTAAAGGTAATTCACCATTTCCCTTAAACAATTCTTTAAAAGACAAAAAAGTAAGTTCACTAAAATCAGTTGAATTATTTTTTTTCACATAATTTAATAAAACCAAAAAAAGCGCATCAGAACCATCCTTAACACCAAACTCAGTATCTATTTTCCACTTAACTTCTCCAAAAAAAGAATAATCAATAGCTTCAAATATTAACATAAAATTAATAATCAAAGAAATATCTAAATCAAACAAATTATAAGGATTATTTTGTAGCCAGTACTTTAAATTTTTAACATTAATTTTTTTAATGACTTCATCCAAATTACGATAATTTATTTTTACATACCTAAAATTGCGTTCCACATATTGACAACTTTTTAAAATATTATCAAGCACTCTAACCCACCATCCTTTTTATTTGCTCAAATAAAAGCACCATATCTATATTGTCAATAAAAATTATAAAGCTTATTTTATCTATTATAATTTCATCTAACTCTTTTAGCTAATAATTAATCTCATAATAACACAGATTAAACTAATTTTCTACAATTAAAAAAGCTAATTTTGAAATTTCAAAACAAGCTTTTTAACTAATCAAACTTTTAATTTTTTCTACCAAACCGTGAAAAAGGAAAAATAGTTAAACTGGTCGTTCCTTTTATATTCTTAATTGGAATAGTCCCAATAACTCTACTATCTGTTGAATTAATCCGATTATCCCCCAAAACATAATATTCATTATCAGGAACTTTTATCTTTAAAACATCTGCCGTTATTTCATGGTTAAAAGTTTCTTCAATTTCCTCACCATCTACATATAATTTTCCATCAATATATTCAATTTCTTCACCAGGAAGACCAATAACTCTTTTAATTAAGTATTCATCATCATGTTTAATAACAACTATATCAAACCTTTTAATACTAGAAAACTTATAACTAATTTCATTTAAAACCATGATATCCCCATCATGCAAAGTATTCATCATTGATTCGCCATTAACTCTAATCGGGGTAACCACAAAAAACTTTATTACAACAGCAATAACAATAACGATAATATAAGGTATATATTCCATAATAATCCCACTTTTTTTCTTTTCCATATTTTCTCCTCATATAACAAAAAATAAGGCACTTGGCCTCATTTTTTTAATCTCTTTCTTTAATACGGTATCCGCCAACTCTATCTTTAAGGAAATTAAGTTTAGCACGTCTAACTTTACCTTTACGAACAACTGTAATAGCTGCTAGTTTAGGTGAATTTACTGGGAAAGTTCTTTCAACTCCAACACCACTTGATACCTTACGTACTGTAAATGTCTCAGAAACTGAACCACCACGGCGAGCAACTACAACACCTTCAAAAGCTTGAATACGCTCTCTTTTTCCTTCGATAATTTTAACGTCAACTCTTACTGTATCTCCAACACGGAAATCAGGCACATTAGGATTAATTTGTTTTTCATTAATCTTGTCAAGAATATTTGCCATATAAGTTCTCCTCTCTCTAAGTATATTTAAAAATGATCATATTCCCAATATGAAAAGCGGATCATCTCAACTGACAACCAAGAGTATACCACACTCCAAAACTTTTTGCAATGAAAAACTATTATTTTACCTATTTTTGGAAGACGTATTACTAATTACCATACTATTTTGTACATCAAGTAACTGATTTTTAGCTTGTTTTTTCAAAACACTAAGCTGTTTAGCCATAAAGTTTAGTTCTTTCTGCTCTAAAAATACTCGGTATTTATTCTTAATCTCTTGACGAAACTTTTCCATTTCGGTCAATGCCAACATATAAGAATCACCAGTATCATCATCACTAATTAATAATTCTGTCACTAAAGAAATTAACTTTTTATATTTTTTACTAACCACTTTAGTAACCATAGGTCTAGCTAAAATAACATCAAAAATTCTAACATCAGTAATTCTTTGACCACAAATAGTAAAACCATTAGCTCTAGCAGGCATTAGAAAACTACTCAATTTTTCTAATTCACAAACATTTAAAGTATATATTTTCTTCTTGTTTTTCTTCTCCCGCCTAATAAGATACATATTATCACCCACTTAATCCAAAAGATCCGGTCTTCTTTCCTTAGTTCTTTTCAAACTTTCTTGATAACGATATTGTTCTATTTTTTTATGATCCCCAGATAATAATACCTCGGGTACTTCCATGCCTTCATATACTCTAGGTTTAGTATATGTTGGATAATCCAGCAAATTGCCATTAAAAGAATCATTTAAATGGGAACCTTCCTCAATCACTCCCGGAATTAATCGCACAATTGAATCTACCAAAACCATACTAGCCAGTTCTCCACCAGTAAGAATATAATCTCCAATACTAATTTCTAAATCACAAATACTTCTAATTCTCTCATCAAAGCCTTCATAATGACCACAAATAAAAATTATATGTTCTTCCTTAGCCAAATCATAAGCCATCTTCTGTTTATATAAAACTCCATCCGGTGTTAATAAAATTACCTTAGTTTTATCAGTTCTTAATTTTTTTACGCAATCGAAGATTGGCTGACAAGTTAAAACCATTCCATTTCCACCACCATAAGGTGTATCATCAACTTTATGATGCAAATCCAAAGAATAATCTCGAAAATTATGGATACTTATTTGGACTTTTTTATTATCAATAGCCCTTTTTAAAATTGACTCATCAAAAACACCTTTATACATATTAGGAAAAAGTGTCAATATATCAATCTTCATCATTAATTCTACATCCCTTCAATAAGTTCTACAACTACTTCTTTTCTCTCCTTGGAAATTTCTTTAATCATAGGAGAATTAAATGGAATAATAATTTCCTTGTCAAACATAACTCGTAATAATTTATTATTAGGACTTCCAAAAAATATTTCTTTTATTATTCCACACTTTCCATCTACCGTCAAGACAGAATAATTCAATAAATCCTGATCCAAAACTAAATTACCAAGCTCTATCTCATCCTCTAACATGTAAACCTTCTTTTTCATTAAAAATAACACTTCATTAATGTCCTTATAATCATCCAAAGTAACCATGTCAAACTGCTTATGCTTGCGATAACTCTTAATCTCATATTGCTTATGATCAATAATTAATCTTTTCCCAACTACAAAAACCTTATCATTATATTCAAAATCACTAATTATTTTTATTTCTCCCTTAATCCCATGAGTTGATACAATTCTACCAATATAAATTTCTCTCATTATTATCTCCCCAATTCATAAAGTAATATACTAGCAGCAATTGCTACATTCAAACTTTCCACGTTTTTATTCATCTGTATATAAAGATTTTTATCACAAACCGCTAAAATATCTGATCTTACACCACTACCTTCATTTCCAACAACCAAAGCGAATGCATCTTTATCATCTTTTGTAAGCGTCCTAACATCAACACCATTTAATACACTAGTTCCATATACTGGAATATCAATATTTTGTAACATTGAAATAACTTCAAAAGCTAAACAATTAATAATATTTATGTGAAAGAACATCCCCTGTGTTGCCCGCAAAACTTTAGGATTATATAAATCAACCGTATTCTCACTTAATACAATTGTATCAACATTAAAAGCTACCGCACTCCTAATTATAGTTCCCAAATTACCAGGATCTTGAATTCCATCTAAAATCAATATTTTATTTCCTTTAACCTCATCACTTTTAATTTTACGACACAAGCCCATAATACTACTAGGCGTATCCATTGTTGATATTTTACTCATAATTTCTTTAGAAAAGTAAGTATAAGGTCCCGCGACAGGTAAATCAACACCCTCTTCTAAAATAAGTTCTTCTAAAACTCCAGTTTTATAGGCTTCTAATATTAAATGTAGTCCCTCTACTATATACTCTCCATACTCATCACGATATTTTTTCTTTTGTAATTTTCTATATTTTTTTACTTTATCATTATCTAAACTAGTTATTACCATCAAAATTCCTTCATCTCCTTTCGATATTCCTTATATTCAGGCATATTTTCCTCTACTAAACCCCAAAAAGCACTTGAATGATTCGCATGTATCAAATGTGATAATTCATGTACAATAACGTAATCTAAATACTTAGTATCCCTTTTAATCAATTCTAAATTTAAAGTAATTGTCTTAGTCTTAGTATTACAAACACCCCATCTGCTAGTCATCTTTCTAATTTTTAAATCAGGATATGGAATCTTTCGTGAAAACCTTTCATAGACTTTATTTAAATGCTCTAAAAATATTTTTTTAGCTTGCTCCTTATACCATTTATCAACATCCAATTTCTTATTTAAAAAAACCTTTTCATTTCCAAATGATATATCACAATATTCAACATAAACTATATCATATTGCTTACCTAAATAATTAAATCCTTCATTATTATCTTTCTTTTTTTCTTGGACATTAATCATCTTTGCAATTTTAGAATAATTATCGGTAATTAATTTTTCAATTGCTTTATTACTAGTAAATTTATTAGTTGTAACTAAAATAGTCATATCAGGCTTCACTCTAATATAAGTATTCCTATTACCACTTTTTCGCTCTACAACTATCTCATAATATTTAGAATCGACATTTAACTTCAAGTTTATCACCACCAATATTGTACAATAGAAATAAAAAAAAGAAAAGTCATCTAAAAATGAATAAAACATAATAAAACTAAACAATATATAATTAAGGAGGCAAATTATGGATATGAACATTAGAGAACATATTATAAATAATTTTAAAGGAGATGACTATGATACTTTAAAAAGAGCCATTGATGAATCTGTTGCATCACAAGATGAAGTAACATTGCCAGGACTCGGCGTTTTTTTAGAAATTATTTGGGAAAATGCTGATCAAGAGCTAAAAAACGAATTAATTGAAATCATCAAAAAACGTGTTGAAAAAGGTCTTAATACTAATTAAAGCCTCTAGAAGAAATAATCTAGAGGCTTTTTTATATCTACTTATCACGTAATATGGCATTATGTGTACTTACTACTTTTTCTACTATTTGATTAAATGATTTCATAACTTCTTCTTCTGTTAAAGTACGTAAAGGATCAACAAATTTAACATTAAATGCAAGTGATTTCTTATTACTATCAACATTATCACCCATATAAACATCAAATACAGTTACTGTATCAAGTAATCTGCCACCAGCTTTCTTTATAGTATTTACTACTTCTCCTGCTGGAATATCCTTATCTAAAATAAAGGCCATATCCTTTTCCATTCCTGGATACTTTGGTGCTTCTTTATATTTTAATGGTTTAATTTTAGTTATTAAAGCATTCATTGAAAATTCAAAAACATAAATTTCATCCTTAGAAACATTTGGGTGTATTCTTCCCATAATACCAATTTTTTGTCTATCAAGTAAGATATCAGCACTAACTCCTGGATGAAGTATTGATGCTTTACTAACTTCAAAACTATACCTATTCTTAAATCCCATATAATTTAAAATATTTTCAACAATACCTTTTAAAACATAAAAATCATATTTAACTGGTTTAGACCAACCATTGTTAACATAATTACCAGAAACTAATCCCGTAACTAAACTTACTTCATTATATTTTTTATCATAAGTTTTAGCAATTTCATACAAACAAATATCTTTTACTTTACGCTTTTTATTATAATCATAAACATTTAATAATGAAGGAATAAGTGTTGTCCTAATAACACTTTTATCGCTACTCATTGGATTAGGTAAAATAGCATTTTCACGCCCATCATCATACAAATTAGCCATTTCTTTAGAAACTAAAGTATATGTTTTTACTTCATTTAATCCAAGACTGCGAAGCCTTTTAGATAAAATTTTACGATATTTAACATCACCAACATATTCTCCACGTCTAATAGGAACAGTAGGAATAGTACTTACAAGATTATGATAGCCATAAAGTCTACCTATTTCTTCAGCGATATCATTGACATTAGGATCAATATCTAATCTTCTAGAAGGAATAGTAACAATAAATTTACCATTTACTAATTCATAATCAAATTCTAATCGTGAAAGCTCAACTTTCATATCCTCTTCACTAATAGTAATTCCAAGCATCTTATTAACATCTTCTGGGAAAAATTCTACTTTTTTAGGAGTTTTATCTAAAACATCATATTTTACTACACCAGACAATACTTTAGCACCAGCATACTTTTCTAGTAAATGACAAGCTCTTTTAATTGCCATTTCTGTATATTCATAACTTAGCCCTTTACCATATCTAATAGAAGCCTCGCTCTTAAGATCTAAATTATTCGCCGTATATCTAATACTAACTGCATCAAATATTGCTGCTTCAATCAAAATATTAGTTGTATTGGCGTCAACTTCAGTATTTTCTCCACCCATAACTCCCGCGATACATACAGGCTTTTCCCCATCAGTAATAACAATATCTTTACTAGTAAGGGTTCTTTCTTTACCATCTAAAGTAACTACTTTTTCTAAGTCAGTTGCATCTCTAACTACAATTAAATCACCTAACTTATCTTTATCAAAGAAGTGTAAAGGTTGCCCAAATTCAAGCATAACATAATTAGAAATATCAACCACATTATTAATTGGACGCATTCCAGCAGCAATTAATCTTCTTTTAATAAAATCTGGACTCTCACCAATCTTAACATCAGTTACCATTCTAGCTAAATAATATGGACATTTTTTTGTTTCAACAGCAAGTTTAAAATGGTTATCTATCGAATCATTTGTCTCATGAAAGTCAAGTGCTGGCAAAGTAACTTTTCTATTTAAAATTGCTCCAATCTCATAAGCAAAACCAATATGATAATAGCAATCATTATTACGATGCTTATGAATATCAAGCTCATACAAAGTATCATCTAAACCCAAATAAGAAATAGGATCTTCTCCAACCTGTGCATCAGCTCCTAATTCTTCAATTCCTCTTGCGTAGTTTTCCTCCGTCTTTTCTTCAAGACCAAGTTCAAATAGTGCACAAATCATTCCATTAGATTCAACACCACGAATTTTACTTTTTTTAATAACAAAATCCCCTGGTAGTATAGCACCAGGAAGCGCTACTATAACCTTAATTCCCTCACGAACATTTGCTGCTCCACAAACAATTTGTTGAAGTTCCTCAGAACCAACATTAACCATACAAACATGCATATGATCACTATCCGGATGTGGAATGCAAGAAACAACTTCTCCAATTACTAAATTATTAATATGATTAGTAATAACCTTTTCAACATTAATTCCAGCCTTAGTAATCTTAACTGCCAAAGCTTCTAAATCTTGATCACTAATATCAATATAATCTTTTACCCACTCTAAACTAATCATTTTATAAAGACTCCTTTCGGTCAAAATTTCTACTTTCTCTTAAATCAGTATTATAGAAAACTCTTAAATCATGAATATCATACTTAAGCATAGCTAATCTCTCAGCACCAAAGCCAAAAGCAAAACCAGTCCATTTTTCAGGATCATATCCACTCATTCTTAAGACATTAGGATGAACAATTCCTGCTCCCGCAACAGTTAACCAGCCTGTTTTCTTACAAATATTGCAGCCATTACCATGACAATTAAAACAACTAATATCAACCTCAACACTAGGTTCTGTAAACTGATAATAACTTGGTCTAAACCGTGTTTCAACATCACTACCAAATAATTTTTTAACAACCTCATCGATTGTTCCTTTTAAATCACTTAAACTAATATCCTTATCTACTAATAAACCCTCAATTTGCATAAATTGATGTGAATGAGTTGCATCATCATCATCACGTCTATATGTTTTACCAGGGCAAATCATTCTAATTGGAGTAACACCATTTCCCTCTAACATAGTTCTAACTTGAACTGGGGAAGTCTGACTACGTAATAAAATTTCTTCTCCTTCTAAATAGAATGTATCTTGAGCATCTCTTGCAGGATGGCCTTTAGGAATATTTAGCATTTCAAAATTATATCTATCTTCCTCAATCTCTGGGCCATCTACAACATCATACCCCATTGACATAAACACTTCTTCAACTTCTTCTATTAGCTTTTCCAAAATATTAGGAGCACCACTAACAACTTCTACAGCTGGTAGACTAATATCAATGGCTTCTGTACTCAATTTTTCATTTAATAAAGCCGTTTCAAATTCATTCTTTTTTTCTAAATAAAAATTATTAAATAAATCCCTAAGTTCATTAACCTTTTGACCAAACTCCCTCTTTTCTTCATTAGGAATATTCTTAATTTCTTGATTTAGTTCTGAAATAAGTCCTTTTTTACCCAAATATTTTACTTTTAAATCATTTAAAGCTTTTAAATCAGCTACCTTATTCTTATCTTCTTCTATTAATTTTCTAATTTCTTCAATTTTCATATTAATTTACCTCCTTTATTAACTTTTATAAATTATCTTAATATCAGAAAAAAATAACTATAAATATAAGGACGAAAAGCTCGCGGTACCACCTTAATTTATAGTTATTACTATACTCTCTAAATCTTTTAACGCAAGATAAACGCTTACTATTAATAAGAACTCCTGAGACGAATTCATAAACTATTTGTACTTATTTACACCACCCATAAGCTCTCTTAAACAAAATCATTTACTACTACTTCCCAATCAACATCGATATAACGACAATTATAACATAAAAAATACAAATTTGTTCTATTTAAATAACTATTTTAAAAAACTAGACTAAACTGTAAGCAATTCTTGCTCTTTTTCTTTTAATTTAGTTTCAACTTTTTTATTATATTCATTAACAACATCTTGAACTTCTTTTTCTAGCTGCTTTTCTACATCTTCTGACATTTCTTGCTTTTCTAAATCTTCTAATGCTTCACGACGAATATTTCTAATTGCTACTTTAGTCTCTTCAGCTAATGCCTTAACTTGTTTTACAAGTTCTCTTCTTCTTTCTTCCGTTAATTCAGGAATAACAATTCTAATCGTTTCTCCATCATTACCAGGATTATAGCCTAAATTAGATGCTAAAATAGCTTTTTCTATTCCCTTTAAACAGCCCTTGTCAAATGGTTTAATTAATAACTGTCTAGCCTCAGGAACTGAAATAGTTGCAAGTTGTTTTAATGGTGTCATACTTCCATAATATTCAACCATTATCCCATCCAAACTAGAAGGATTAGCTCTCCCAGCTCTAACTGTTGTAAATCTTTTTTCCAAAGTCTCAATTGCCTTATCCATCTTTTCATTAAGCTCTAACATAATCATATCACTATCCATTAATAAAATCTCTCCTTAAATTGTATTATATTATAAATAATTTATAAATGAAAGCAAAATATATATTTTAAATAAAAATTAGCCTTCTTTTAATCAACATCCTCTGACTCTCCATCAACATACTTTTTAATTAATTTAAAATATTTATCCTCTAAGACTTTCAAAAAATCATCAAGTTCCACCTCATCAGCAATATCAAGCATCAAAACAGCTTCATCATTATAACCAACAATTTCACCATCTCTTACAAAATATACAGAAGGAATCATTAATTCTAAATCATCATCAGTAATAGTTAAATTATCTCCCAGTAAATTAAGAAGTTCATCATACTCCTTACTACCATCATCTCTAATCATAGTAGGATCATAGTAATAAACCTCTGAAATATTATTTTCAGAAACTAAATCCATAAACATTTTTACAACAGAATAACATTCATCTTGATCAGAATTACCAAATAAAATAACCCCAGTACCATCTTTAAATAAACTTAAAACTTCCTCAATCGTTGCATATTTAAATACATTATCCTTATTAACCGCATATTCTGATGCAAATATTTCCCCGTCAGTAACATCCTCAGTTCTTTTTACTGAACAACCAGTAATAAAAAATATACTAATTACTACTAATAATACAACTTTTTTCATAAATACCTCTATTAAAAATTATGGTAAAGTAATAAAAACATACTAATTACAATTATTATAAAATTTATTTAAAAATATCGCAAGTAATTTTATCTAAAAAAGACTACATAAAATGTAGTCTTAACTAATAACTTAAGAATTTTGAATTTGACTCATAACTTCGCTAGCAAAGTCATCTTGACGTTTTTCGATTCCTTCGCCTACTTCAAATCTTGTCATTGAGCAAATTTCTCCACCATTATTTTTAACATAATCAAGTACTGATAAAGAAGAATCCTTAATAAATGCTTGTTCTTCTAAACAAACTTCTTTATAAAACTTATTTAATCTTCCAACAAC
Organism: bacterium; assembly: GCA_029099845.1. Lineage (GTDB taxonomy): Bacteria > Bacillota_I > Bacilli_A > RF39 > UBA660 > CAG-877. The sequence continues at coordinate 27,712 of JAQXOT010000019.1, read as the reverse complement.
CATTTTTTCAGCTATTTCTTCTGGTTTTCCTTCAGCCATAACTTGTTCCTTAATAATATGAGATTCTCTTTCAACAACATCAGCTGGAACTTCATCACGTCTTAATGCAGTTGGGTTCATAGCAGCAGCTTGCATTGCAACATCTTTAGCAACCTCACTATTTGCACCCTTTACAACTACAACAACACCAATTTTTCCACCCATATGCTTATAAGTACCAAATACTTCATCATCGTTTTTAGTAAACTTCTCAAAACGTCTAAAACTAATTTTTTCACCAATTTTAGCAACTAACGCAACTAATTTATCATTAATTGTTTCACCATCGACTGAAATAGTTAATGCCTCATCAACACTCTTAACATCATTAGCTAAAATTTGTGCAGCTAAGAAATCAACAAAATTTACAAATTCAGCATTCTTTGCAACGAAATCTGTTTCTGAATTTACTTCCAACATAACAGCATTATTGCCTTCAACTTTAATTTGACATAATCCTTCAGCAGCTATTCTACTTTCCTTTTTAGCAGCTTTAGCAATACCTTTTTCTCTTAACCAATCACATGCTTTGTCAAGATTACCCTCACAAGCTTCTAAAGCCTTTTTACAATCAAGCATTCCAGCCCCTGTTTTTTCTCTTAATTCTTTTACATCTTTTGCACTAAACATACATGTCCTCCTTTAAACAACAAAAATATTATATCGTATTTTTTGAAATAATAAAATAGAAAAAAATAAAAGGAAGGTAAAAACCACCTACCCTCCTTAATTAAAGCCAAACTATTTAGTTAAAGCATCTACTAATTCAGATTTTTTCATAGTAGAATAACCTTTAATTTCTTGTTCCTTTGCCATAGCTTTTAATTCAGCTAAAGTTAAATCTTCTAAACTAGTTGAAGCCATAGTTTCTTCTACTACTTCTTCTTTTACTGTTTCTTTTACTTCAGCAACTTCTTCTTTTTTAGCTACTTTTTTCTCATTTTTTGCTTTATCATCTTCACTAATAAAATCAATAATTTCATTTCCATTAGCTTCTGCAATTGCATTAGTTAATACACCAATCAATAATTTAACTGAACGTACAGCATCATCATTTCCTGGTATTACATAATCAACAACATCTGGATCACAGTTTGTATCTACGATACCAAATACTGGGATTCCTAAAATATGAGCTTCCTTAATTGCAATTTCTTCTTTACGAGGATCAACGATTACTAATGCCTGAGGCATTTTCTTCATTTCTCTAATTCCTCTTAAGTTTTTATTTAGCTTATCATATTCCTTTTTAATTTGAATAACGTCTTTTTTTGGAAGCATATCGAAAATACCATCTTGTTCCATTTTTTCAATTTCTTCCATTCTCTTAATTCTTGAACGAATAGTCTTAAAGTTAGTTAATGTTCCACCTAACCATCTTTCATTTACAAAGTACATATTAGTTCTAGTAGCACTTTCTTCTGCAGCTTCTTGAGCTTGCTTTTTAGTTCCTACAAATAAAACTTTTCCACCATTAGAAGCTATTTCTTTCATTGCTTCATAAGCTTCCTCTAATTTCTTAACTGTCTTTTGTAAATCGATAATATAAATATCATCTCTTGTAGTATAGATGTATTCCTTCATTTTTGGATTCCATCTTCTCTTTTGATGTCCGAAATGAACACCAGCTTCTAATAAATAATTCATTGATACAATAGTCATAATTTTCTCCTTCGTTTTTATCTTCTATTAGTTTCTAATACATAATCACCATTTCTGGCACTAGATAAGTAAATCCACTAATATGCTTATTTAGTTAATGCTGCAACTATTTCTGCTTTTTTCATTCCAGCAACATCAATTTTCTTTTCTAAAGCTACTTGTTTTAATTCTTGAACTGTCATTTTTGAATAATCAACTTTCTTTTCTTCTTTGTTTTCTTTAGAAACTACTTTTTCACTCTTTGCTGTTTTGCTAGCAATAGTTACCTCTTTTCCAGCTACTTCTGTAGCCTTAGTAATCTTACCAGCTTTACCATCTTTAGCAACTTTTACAAATTCTGCAAACATTTTTGGATCATTAATTGCTATTTCAGATAACATTTTACGGTTTACTTCAACACCAGCCTTATTTAATCCTTCAATAAATCTTGAATAACTAATATCATTTTGACGGCATGCTGCATTAATTCTTGTAATCCATAATTTTCTAAAATCTCTCTTCTTTTGCTTTCTGTCTCTAAATGCATATTGACCAGAATGCATTAATTGTTCTTTTGCTGTTTTATAAAGTCTATGTTTACTACCAAAGTAACCTTTAGCTTCTTTTAATACTTTTTTATGACGAGCTTTTGTAACTGCTCCATTTTTTACTCTTGCCATGTCTATTTCCTCCTTCTATGCTCATTAGATTAAATTTTTTAATCTATTTTGATCAGCCTTACTTAAACTTGATCCTTTTCTATTCTTTCTATTAACTGCTGTTGGTTTTGAACCAGTATTATGACGACTTCCTGGTTTTCCAATCTTGCAATCATTTTTACGTTTTGTTAAAACTTTTGCTGTTCCTTTATGTGTCTTAATTTTTGGCATATTAAATTCCTCCTACTATTTATCTTTCTTTGGTACTAACAACATAGTCATTGTCTTACCTTCTAACTTAGGCTTTTGTTCTATATCCGCATAATCTGCAACTCTTGTCGCAAAGCGATCAAGTACTTCCTTACCTAACTCAGTATGAGCTAATTGACGTCCTTTAAAACGTACTGTAAGTTTAATTCGATCACCTTTTTCTAAATACTTGGTTGCGTTTCTAAGTTTGGTCTCAAAATCTCCTACATCAATAACTGGTGATAAACGATACTCCTTAAGTTCAGACATATTAGCTTTTTGCTTTTTTAATGCTTCCTTTTCCTTCTTTTGCTTCTCGTAACGATATTTATTATAATCCATTACTTTGCAAACCGGTGGATTAGCATTAGGACTAATAAGTACCAAGTCTAAAGCCGCATAAGATGCAAGTGTCATAGCATCCTGAAGTGACTTAACTCCAACTTGTTCTCCATTTGGCCCAATTACCAATACTTCTTTAGCTCTAATTTGTTCATTAATCAACAAGTTATTCTTATTGTTTGCGATATCCAACACCTCCATAAAACAAGAAAAGCGGATATAAACTTTATATCCACCTAAAAACCACAACAAATAAACTATCTATCTTGGCATTTAACCCATCACTATTCGTTGATCAGGTGGACATAAATCTCTTTCCTTTTTCTCTCGACTAGTAATATTATATGCACATCACCAAAAAATGTCAACAATTATTTTTATTTATTTAAAATCAACTAAAAAAATAATTTTTTAATAAACTATAAAATTAAAATTAATACTTTCCCCAAGGATAAAAGTGCTAGAAGCCACCTAGTTCTTTTAGCAATAACTATTAAATAAACAAAACCTAAATATTTAAGAAGCAATAATTAATCTAATTTTATTTGCAAAGTTAAAACTTTAATAAAAAAGGAAGCATAGCTTCCAATATAAAAATGAAAATGTTTAATTAAACTCAAACTTGTTATTAACAGCAGAAAATATATTAGTATTACTTTCTTCTTCTACTAAATAGCTTAAGTGAGGAACAACTCGGCAGTCAGAAACGGCATAAGCTTCTCTAACTTTTTCCGCTATACTGCTTGTTTCTTTATCACCTTTTAAAATAAAATCATCCATTGAATCTTTTATTCCTAGCTTTGTTTTAGCTAAGCTTAATACGCCAAGTTTTGTTTTAATAATCATCGTCGCTGAAGCTAAATCAAAAGCCCCATCCTCATCAAACATTGCTGTATCTTTATAGCCATCACGTAACTCATCTAAATTCATAAGTCCCAAACGTTTTGCTGTTCGATAAGCAACTGCTAATTCTCTTCTTTCAATAAGTGATAAACCTAAATATTCTTCCTCCGTAAGGCCAAGTTTATTTCTAACTATCATATAAGCTTCCATTTCCTCTGGAAAAGCAACAACATTTTCAAATTTCATAATTTAACTCTCCCTTTAAAACTTTATTCTTTTTAAAACATAATCACTAACATCTTCAACTTTTAAGACAATTTGTTCCATAGTATCCCTATCTCTTAAAGTAACTGTTCCATTATTTAAAGTCTCATCATCTATTGTAATACAAAATGGCGTTCCAATTGCGTCTTGTCTACGATAACGTTTACCAATAGAGGCCGTTTCATCATAAGTAGTCATAAATTCTTTATTTAACATTTCAAAAATTTCTTTTGCTTTTTCAGCATGATATTTTTTACTAAGTGGTAAAACAGCAACCTTATATGGAGCAAGGTATGGAGTAAATCTCATAACTTCACGAACTTCACCATTTTCAAGTTCCTCAGCATCATAAGCATTATCAAGCACTGCCAAAACAGTTCTATCACATCCTACTGTAGATTCAATTATATACGGAATATATTTTTCATTAGTTTCTGGATCTAAATATTCTTGAGAAACATTTGAATACTCTTGATGACGTCCTAAATCATAATTTGTTCTATTATGTGTTCCGTTAATTTCACCCCAACCAAAATTAAATTTATATTCAATATCACAGGCTTCTTTGGCGTAATGTGCCAATTTTTCATGATCATGATATCTTAATTTTTCTGCCGGCAAACCTAAATCCATAAAATACTTTCTAGCATATTCTTTAAAATATGCATATAACTCACTATCATTTCCTTCTTTACAAAAAGTTTGATATTCCATTTGTTCAAATTCGATTGTTCTAAATGTAAAATTTCCTGGAGTTATTTCATTTCTAAATGCCTTACCAATTTGTCCAATACTAAATGGTAACTTTGCACGCATACTTCTTTGAACATTCAAAAAATTAACATATTCTCCTTGTGCATTTTCCGGACGAAGATATACTTTATTTTTTCCATCTTCAGTAACACCTCTATGTGTTTCAAACATCAAATTAAACTGTCTTATATCAGTAAAATCACTTTTCCCACATTTTGGGCAAGGGACTTTATGCTCTTTGATATAATTAAGCATTTCTTCTTGACTCATACCATCAGCATGTGCCGAAGGATCAAAATCATCTATCAAATTATCTGCTCTATGACGCATTTTGCAACCCTTACAATCTATTAAAGGATCTGAAAAACTAGCAACATGACCACTTGCTTCCCAAACCCTAGGGTGCATTAAAATAGCCGCATCAACTTCATAAGCATTACTTCTTTCCTGAATAAATCTTTTTCTCCAAGAATCCTTAATATTATTTTTAAGTCTTGCCCCTAATGGGCCATAATCCCAAGTATTAGCTAATCCTCCGTAAATTTCACTTCCTTGAAATATAAAACCATATTGTTTGCAATATGCTACTAATTTTTCCATCGTTAATTTTTCCATTTAAAATTCCTCCATTTTCATTTGATAAACTTTTCCTTCATTTTTTTCTTCCTCTCTTCTTTGCGAAAAAACATTTAAATTATGTTTGCCAACAAAAGGAGAAGCAAATGTTACTAATTCTTTAGATATATGAATAACTTTATCCTCACGTTCTTTATCTAAAATCACAAACTCACCACTAAATCCCATTCTATCATTAGAACAAGTCCCTACAACATCAATAATGTTACCTTCCATAATTATATCAATCGCTTTAGCCAAAAAATCAAGTTCTTCTTTTCTTACTTGTAATCTTTTTTTATCATCATAATAAGTACTCAATCCAAAAATAGCTTTATTATCGCTATCTTGAGCCATTTTATAATAAGAGTTCCCCATACCAGTATTAAATGTAAAATCACTGCAAGAATCCAAATTCACTAAAAATTCCAAGCGATCAAAGCAATATTTAGAACGAACCTTATCACAAAGATCTTTACTCAAATTATCTTTAAATATTAGTTTTTTACCCAAAGAACTATCAACTAACAAAGGATAAAAATTCCATTGGATACTTGCATCTTCCAATATTGCACTAATTTTATTATAACTTAAAAAATAATCTAATACCAGCGCTTTAACTTCATCATCATCTTTTCCTTTTATTCTCTTAGAAATTGCATCAGTAGATTTAACCCTAACTGGTCCATCATCTTTAGTGTCTAACACTCCATGTCTATCATATCTTTGAACTATCATTTTTCTATCACCAATAATTATTTGATGATAAAAATTTGAATCTAATATTTTTAATCCCTCTATCTTCATACAAAGCCTCCAAAAAAAGAAAAACTTCCAGAATACCCATAAGGACGAAATAAATTCCGCGGTTCCACCTTATTTATTCTAGAAGAATCATCTCTAATATATACTGCTCACGGCTTTCCACGACCGGTCATCACACTTATAGTTATAATATACTAGCGTTTCTAAAACTTGTCAAGGCTATCAAAAAACAAGTTAAAAACACTTGATAAAAAAAACCTATCTACTAAGAAAGTATTTCCTATACCCCGTTCAACATATTTATTTTTTTTACAAAATCTTTACTTTTTAAATAAATGCCAGTATAGCGATCATAATACTGTTCCAAAAACAATTCGATTTCTTTATTAACTTCACTAGATACCTCTAACTTAGAAATATTTTTTATATCAACATAATAAAACATTCTAACCATCTTAATTGTTTTTTCACTAACTAGTCCCTCGTTATGATAACAATTTTTACATATATAACCACCCATATCTGCCGAAATAGTAACAATTGCCTTATCACTACCACAATTACTACAAGAATCTATACATGGGCTAACTCCCAAATAATCAAGTAATTTTAACTCCAAAATATTTGTTAAAGAAATAGGGCTAAAGCCCTCTTCTAATTTTTCTAATGAGGCTAAAATTAAATCAAAAATATTTGAATCATTATTTTGCCTAACTACTTGCAAAACTAAATCAATCATAAAAGCTGCATAACTAACTTTTTCTAAATCCATAATGATATTAGTAAAAGAATTAATTAAATCAACTCCAATAAGTACAGATAAGCCATTTTCTTTATAATAAGCGTGGAACTTACCATATATTAGTTTCCTACTAACACCACGCAACTTGCTTTTAACGTTTCTACAGCCTTTAGACATAATTCCAATTAAACCATATTCTTTTGTTAAAACATTTAAAATTTTACTTGACTCACCATAATTAGTTTCACTTAAAACAAGTCCATCAAAGCTTTCTATTTTCATTAATATCACATCTTCTTAATTTTTTGTAAAAGATTATAATACTTTATATCACCAGTTTTCATAAATAAATCCCATAAGATTTCTATCATAAAATCACCTCTAATAATATAGTGATGTTTTATAAAAGTTCTTATACCAAAAACCTATAAATAATTATTCATCTTCATCTTTTAAACCTAATTCTAAAAAATACTTTTCCTGATCACGCCAATTTTTTAAAGTTTTAACATAGGTTTCTAAATACACTTTTTTACCTAAAAATTCTTCCATTTCTACTCGTGCTTTAGATCCAATTTCCTTTAACATTGAACCATTTTTACCAATAATTATCTTTTTCAAATTATCTCGATCTACAACAATCAAGACTTGAATATGAACAACTTTTTCATCTTCTTCATAATTTTCTACGTAACAAGTAACAGTATGCGGAATTTCATCATGAGTTAATTCCATAATTTTTTCTCTAACAAACTCTGCCATAATAAATCGCGTTGAAACATTGGTTAGTTCATCTTTTGAATAAATGGCATCACTCTCAGGCAATCTTTTTTTTATACAATCAATAACTACATCAATATTATCATTTTTTCTTGCTGAAATAGGAATAATTTCTGCAAAATCATACAATTCTTTTATTTTATCAATTTCACCTAATAAAACTTCTTTATTTTTTACTTGATCAATTTTATTTAATACTAAAAATACTGGTATCCCATTATTTTTTATTTTATCTAAAACAAATAAATCGCCTTTGCCAATTCCCTTTGAAATATCAACCAAAAATAATATAACATCTACTCCCTCAGTAGAGTTATAAGCTTTTTTATTTAAAAGTGTACCCAGTTTGTGAGTAGGTTTATGAATACCAGGTGTATCGACAAATATAATTTGTGAATCATCATCATTATAAATACCTTGTATAACATTTCTCGTTGTCCCACTAACATCTGAAGTAATTGCCAATTTCATTCCTAAAATACTATTAAGTAGTGTACTTTTTCCTACATTTGGTCTTCCCACCAAACTAACAAAACCGCATCTCATTATTTCAAATCCTCACTATCAAAAGGATATGGGCATAACTTTTCTACTGTATGTTCAACAACATCACCCCTAGTAGAAAAACATCTAACTATAGCATCAGGCTCAAAAAATTCTATAATAACTTGGCGACAAATAAAACAAGGCATTCCAATATCCCCACTAGATACCATCACATTTAATTCCTTAAAATCGCCTCTTTTATATCCTGCACTAACCGCACTAACTATAGCAGATCTTTCAGCACAAATTCCTGCTCCATAACTAGCATTTTCAACATTTACACCATAAAATTCTCGCCCATCATTCATCACCAATATTGCACTAACAGCATATTTAGAATAAGGAGAATAACTATTCTTTTGTAATTCCAATAATTTTTCTTTCATATCAATAATTCCTTCCTAAAAGTAACTAACTTCCTATCTAAAAATACCACAAGAATCCAAAACTTCATCTTGCTTTTTGAACATAACTTCTTCATCACTAGGATTCATATGATCATAACCAAGCAAATGATAAAAGCCATGTACTGCCAAAAAAGCTAATTCTCTAAGAAGGCTATGTCCATATTCTTTAGCCTGGCTTTTCGCCTTATCAATCGATATATAAATATCACCAAGAATTCGCTGATTACCACCAACAACTAAAGTATCCTCATCTTCTAAAGCAAACGTAATAACATCTGTTTCCCTATCAATATGTCGATAAGTATTATTAAGAGCATGAATATAATTATTATCAACAATAATTAAATTAAAAGACGTATTCTCAAGTTTTTCCTTCTCCATAGCCTTGTATAAAACCTTACGAACCTCCTCTAATTCTAAAATATCTTCATCAACCTGATTAAAAATTTCAATATTATTCATAAAACCTCCTAAATTCCTATTATAACTAATACAACTAAAACTAATATAATAACCGAAAAAATATTTAAAACAGATTCTCTTCTTAACACCTTAGGTAACTTATACCACAACTTATCTATCAAATAATAAATTAAAAAGCCTAAACAGCCACCACAAACATTAAGAATTATATCATCAACATCAAAAACTCTCCCAATCATCATTTGCACTAATTCAATTGAAAAAGAAGCTATAACAGTAAGTATAAATGCAACACTAATTTTTTTATTTTTTAATAAGTAGCTCGCAAAAAAGCCATATGGTAAAAACATAATTATGTTCCCCATAACATTTTTAAAAAATAAGCGACTACCAACATTATAACGCATTATCTCTCTAAAAGGAATAAAATTATTAGCTGACCAAGTATCATCCTGAAAAGTAACTACTTGAAACAAACACATTATATAAATTACAAAACTAAGCATCAACAATTCTTTATAAAAAACAAACTTTTTCTCTTTTCTATACTTAATAAAATAACTCACTCTAAGAGAGACCAATACTACTACAGAAATAAGTATCATTGGCCAAGTAAAATTAACTACTTCTTGAATTGTCTTTGATAATGGTTCAAACAAATATATCACTCCTTAGAATCAATAATCTCCAAACTATCAGTAATGTCCTCTTTAACTTTAATAAACACTTCTACTATTATTTTACTATTTTTTTCTTGTTTTTTCAAAACTTTTTTCGAAAGTATAACATCATCCTTACTAAGCTTATTTTTAAGCTTAGAAGAAGCCATATCTAACGCCATATCATCAATATTAGATAGATTATATGAATATCTTAAAACATCAGTTTCTAAATATTTAGTAAAATCAATACTAACTGGTAAAATATTAGAACTCAGTAAACTAATACTTTTTCTTTTATAAGTCTTAAAACCATTAAAAAAGGCATATCTCTTACCTAAAAAATTAATCTCTAACTGTCTTTTTTCCCTCCCTGTAACCCTCTCCTCTTTATATTCTTTAGGTACTTCTAAATTAACCTTATACCATACCTCGCCATACACCTTACCACTTGCACATTTCTTCGCCACTATATCTTCTTTATTATGAATAATACCACTAATTATAATATCTCCAGCTTTTACATAATCATATTTTTTCTTTACAATTTCCCCAACTTCCCCTTGTATCTCTAATATCATAGCATCCTTTTTTGCAACTATATTTCGTGCTTGGCAAACTTCTTTTTCTTTATTTCTCTTTCTCTCCAAAACCCTAACAATATATTTAGTACCAACTTCTTCTATTTCTAGCCACTCAATATCATTAACTTCTTTTTTCAATATTCGATCAACTATTTTTTCTTTTTCTTCATAATTAACTTTAAACTTATATTTATAAATACCATTTTCACGTAAATTATTATAAACTACTTCCCTAATATAAGAATTAGAATGAAGAACCTCAACCGAAAAAATAAAATGACTAAGAAAAAGAATAAGTAAAATTCCCCCACCAAAACACATTAAAAAAAAGTAATATTTTTTAAACAAATACCTAACCTTTACCAATCCATAACTATCAATTACATAATATTTATAACTCGTCTTTATTTCTTTTAATTTATTAAAATCATTTTCTGAAATAATTATTATTAATTTTTTATATTCTTTTTCCAATTTATAAATACAGATATTATTTTTAATTAACTGCGTAATAAAATAATCAGGATTTTTACCTTCCACCACTACCTTATATTTACTTATCATAGAACACCTCTATAGATTTTATCTTTCCAGAAATTAATACTTCCCTATCTAAAAGCCTTTTAAGAGATAAAACATCCCCTTTAATTACAAATAATTTATTTTCCCAGTTAACAGTAATATTTCCATCACTTAATTCCAAAATTTTATCATAATTTATGATATAAATCTGATTATCAAAAAATATAAGTCGAAATTCATCATCAACTATATACTTTCTTATCTTTTCAAATCCGACCATTCTAATCACCTACAAAAGTATATGTAAATAAAAAAAAAGAAATGCTTTTCCACATTTCTAGCTCAATCTACTCTTAATTATTTCAGACACCATTTTCATATCAGTCTTACCTTTTAATTTAGTTGTAGCTTCTTTCATAACTTTTCCCATATCTTTTTGGCCCATAGGTTTAACTTCCTCAAAAATTTCATCGATAATTTTATTTACTTCTTCTAAAGTTAACTGTTCTGGTAAATATTTTTCTAATATAGTGATTTCTTCTTGTGTCTTATCAACTAAATCAAGTCTATTTCCTTTTTCAAACTCGCTAATAGAATCCCTTCTCATTTTTATCTGTTTATTAACAACATCAATTAATAATTCATCATTAATTTCTCTTTTTCGATCTATATGTTCCTGATCCATTGCTGCTTTAACCATTCTAATAACTGTTAATCTTTCTTTTTCTTTATTCTTCATTGCCTCAATCATATCAGCTTTTAATTTTTCTACCATATTTTCATCTCCTTGTAAATATTATAAAAGATTTAATTAAATTAATCAATTTTAACTTTCCCTACTTGCAATTATCAACATATCTTTTAACCAAACATTTAGCCTTCTCTTCTTCATATTCTAGTTGTGAAGAAGAATTATCTAATTTCTCCAACTTATCACAAAAAGCAAGCAAACAACCAAAAGAGCCATTCCCAACTACAGCATCAAAACAATTTCTAATGCTAGCTAAATCACCACTAAATCTTCCCTTAATTAAGCTTTCATTAAATAATTTTTCAGTATAAAGTGGTTCAACAATTTCACTAAACAAAGTATTTTTATCATTTTGAAGTAATCCATCAAACGTAAAACTATCAAGTAATCTTTTAACACCTAAATCAGTAATTTCATCATCACTAAAACGTTTAATGCATTTTAAAATATCTTCCGTCTGAAAATCATTAATTGCCTCTTCTAATCCTAAAACTTCTGTTCTTCTCGAACCAAAATGTTCAACCGAAATTCCCATTCTTGATACATAATCACCATTTTTCTTTAAAACTGGTCTATTAAAAGAATTAATAACATGATTAACCTGATGTGTAAGACTTCTAATTAAAGTATTAGTACCAATTTTATCAGAAATATATATACTTCTTTTAAATTTATATTTATTTGTTTTTAAATCTTTCACTGCATCAACCGCATAAAAAGTCCCCGGACAATGTTCAATTAATTTTAATACATAATCATAAGACAAACCATATTTTTCAGAAAGAGTATCGCATAAATCATCACATAAAATAAAATCAGTCCTTAAAAAAGCCAAATAAATCTCATCAACATGCTTCATACCATAAAAATCTAACATAGCAGCAAACATTAACGTTTTTATATCGCTCAAAGAATCATCCATACCATTAATATGATCAATCTGTTTAATAACACCCCTAGCATAATTAACAGTATCATTAACATTATCTAAAGAACTAAACATTAAAATCATCTCCCTCATATAAATTATTATATCGTTTAGTCAATTCCTTAACTTTTTCCTTACCAATTTTTTCATCTTCTAAAGTAGTACAAAAATAAAATTTATCCATAGCCTCTAACAAATCATTATAGGCTCCAACATAAGTTTTCCCTTCAAAATGTTCCTTTAATTCATCCAAATTACCATTTAATCTAGATAAAACTAAAATATCATTAAAACTAGGTTGCTGATAAAGTTCTCTAATATAAGGTACTGAGCGAGTATAGCCAATTCCCTTTCTTTTCTCTCCCAAGTAGTTTCTATATTTATCAAAAGCTCCTCTAATTTCTTCATCATGAATATCAAAATTTAAAAATCCCAAAATATGGTTCATAATCTCTGCCGTTTGTAAGACATTAACTGATTCTTCAAAAACAAGTCCACCTCTAGCATCAATCCTATTACTATATAAAGAGCACCCTGTTCTACCAATAACATCAAACCATCTTACTGCTAATGACTTATTAATTGAATTAACTATATGATTTATTTCATGAGCTACAATCTCCAACCACTCAATATCTGAACAATCATTTTGAACAAATAACCAAATTGTATTATCTGATACTAAACGTGGGGGTAAAAGTTCTAAAGCTACCGCTCTTCTAGTTAAAGCAATTGGATTTTCTGCAAACTCAACCGCAAACTCTGGATTTTCCCTCTTAAAATCCTCATAATCAATTGAAACATAAAAAAATTCTGTTTCTTTAAATGCCTTAACAATTTCATCCAAATAAAAATACCCATAATATGAAAGCATTCCACTAAATATCAAAAATTGCTGATCCTTAAAACCCTCATCATAAAACTTTCTATCAGCATCTATCTTATTCATCAATACTTTGCACGAATTCAAAAACGAATTAGCAGATTGCTCATTGTAACACCTATCAATAAAACTACTCATAACTCCTCCAAAAGTACTATTTATTTTACCACAAAAATAAAATAATGCAAAAAAAATAGAGATTAATAATCTCTATTATTTGCACGATTTCTCTTTTGAGAATTCTTAATACCTTCTTTTTTAGCAGCTCTTCTTCTAACACCTGGTTTATCATAAGCTTCTCTTTTTCTACATTCTGAAGGGACACCATCTCTTGCTACCTTTTGTTTAAACTTTCTTAGAGCTTGGTCAAGATTACCTCTAACAGTTACTTTAGTCGCCATCATTATCCCTCCCTTCGTTTTTAACTACAATGAATTATAACAAAAGATTTTTGTATTTTCAACAATTTTTCCAACTTTTTTTATGAAAAAAGGACATTTTCATACAAAATACGCCAATTTTCGCCAATTTCAACTCCAAAACAATATAAAGCCTTAAATAACATTGCTAGTATTGGAATTAAAAGAATAAATGCCACAATTAATAAAATTTTTTGATACTTACTCCAAATTACTTTAAAGGACATAAAGAACCATCCACCAATCTCCTTATTGCTTCCCCAGTACTTTTACCAGAATCATATAAAATTTTAATTAAATCAACAACCCCATTAAATATAGTACCCGTAAGTGTAGTACCACCATATAACTCCTTTAAATTCTCTTTTTCAATAATATTCAATTATTACACCTCCCTGGATTAGTAAATCCTTCTAAAACGCCAGATAAAAAAACAACTATCGCTGAAATAGCAATACCAGTCCACACTGAACCACCTGTCACTACCTTTAAATCATCATCTGCTAATACTTGCAACTTAATCTCCTTTCCATATTAATTCAAATATTCTAAATAAATAAAACTTTCCATCCAAAAAAACCAAATCAACTACATCTTTTTCTTTCTCATTTGATAATTTACAAGCAAGATAAACAATATTATAGGTTTCTTCATTTTTACTAAAAGCATCCTTAATAACATTCTCTATAACATATTTATATTTCTTATCATCAATATAAAATTGTCCATTCTTATATATTCTTTTTAACTCCTCATCAGAGGCCACCAATTCCAATAAATCATCTTTAAATACCACTCCTCTCATTAAATAATAACTACTAATTTTAAAAGAAACCGTATAAATCAATAAAATGATTAACAACATAAAAAAAATTATAATTAATAAAAAAATACCGTCTCTTTTTTCATAATTTGCTAACTTCCCTAACTTGCCCATCCTCTAATTTCAAGATTCGATCAAATAATTTTTGTTCACTAAATCTATGACTAATAACAATAACTGTTTTTCCCCTTAAATAATTAAATACTTTTTTCATAATACTAAAAGTTTTTGACGAATCAATTTGACTAAAAGCCTCATCAAAAATATAAATATCACTATTTTTTATAAGTGCTCGTGCCAAAATAATTCTTTGCCTTTCACCATTACTAAAATTACTACCATTTTCCTCTAGTAATTGATCATACCCCAAATCACTAGTAATAAAGTCATTAACCCCACTAATATTTGCAATTTCTAAAAATTGTTCTTTAGAAACTTCTCTTCCTAAAACAATATTATTATAAATCGTATCAGTAAATAAAGCCTCTAAATTACTAACATAAACAATATTCTTTCGCAAAACATCTAAATGATAATGATTAATATCAATATTTTTGATTGTAACATACCCATAAGGAACTTCAATATATCGCATGAGTATCTTCATAAGTGTGCTTTTACCACTACCACTTTTACCAGTTAATAAAACTTTTTCTCCTAAAGAAATATTTAAACACAAATTACTAAATAATTTTTTGTCATAAACCGAATAATTTAAATTTTTAAAAGCAATAGTCCCATTAGGATGCCATAATAAATAATAATAACTTCCCTCAAATTTCTCCCTATCAATTAAAAACATATCTTCTATTCGGTTATAAGCCAATTTAAAGCTAGTAAAAGATGCAAAAATTCTCAGCAAATTATTAAAACTACACATAAAATAATTAAAAATACACTGATAAACAATCAAATCACCTAATCCCATTTTATTTTTTATTACTAAATAACTGCCATACCCAAAAACAACTAATAATACTAAATCATTAATAAAAGCTTTCAATTTGGAAAAAATTTCTTCATTAAGCATAACACTATAATTATTTTCTAATAATTTCTTATACTTTAAAGAAAACGTATCAAAAAATCTTTTCTCCAAATGACTATTTTTAACAGTTTCAATATTGGATAATGATTCCACTAAATAAGAATTTATGTGATCACTATTACTTTTCACTTTTTTTATTTCCTTTTTATTAAATCTATTAAAAATAAGTTCAATAAAAAATAACAATAGAGAAAAACCAAATAGGAAAAGAGATAACTTTAGATTCAAATTAATGAGTAATAAAGAAAAAATTACTATACTAATAAAATCAGTAATAAAAAAACAGCAAATCTCAATTAAAAAAGATTTAATTAAATTTAGATCCTTAAGTCTTGAAATAACCTCCCCCGTTGTTCTATTTTTATAATATAAATAAGGAAGCAGAAGAATATGCTTATAAGTCTTAAAAGTAATTAAAGAATCAATTAAACTACTACACTTCATTATTAAAATATTTCTATATAATTCAGCCAATTCTTTAAATAAATATATAAACAGTAAATAACAGCTAAGTAAAAATATTGGTTTTGTCAAATGAAATGTAATAGCATACTCTAAAAGATATTTAAAATGAAAAGAAGTAATAATTTGTAAAATAAATAAAACTATTGATAAGATGCTTATTAAAATAATTACTTTTCTTTCTTTTCCGATAAATTCCTTTATAGTTTTTTTAATAACTCTCTTTTGAGACATTAATGGTAACTTCTTAATGGGCTTTAAAAATATATAATTTGAACTAGACATTAACTTAAATTCCCCAAAAGACAAAATTCGCTTACCTTTTGCGGGATCCATTATAACTACTTTATTAGTCGCATTATTAATCTCATAAATAACAACAAAGTGCTTATAACTCTTATTAATTACTACATGGGCTAAACAAGGTAAGTTATTTTTTTCTATTTTTGACAAGTCACCCATAACACCAGTTGCTATAAATCCGATTTTCTCAGCCGCCGCTATCAAATTATAAGCCGATACCCCCAACTTGTTAGTATTCGTCATCTCCATCAATAATTCTTTTGATATTTCTCCACCATAATACCTAGTCACTGAAAGTAAGCAACAAACACCACAATCTTTAACCCCATCTTGTAAGACTACTTCCATAAGTCTTTTCCTTCCACCTCCTACTTTATTATTCGCAAAATAATTAAACTTTTTCAAAAAAAAAGAAACTTTTTGTTTCTTAACGTTAAAAATATAGGAAGTGTTCCTTAGAAAAATATTATATTTTGAGAGCAAATATTAGAATAAATCCCACTTCCAAACCAAGTATATCACAATTTAAAAATGTAAACAATAAATTTACACGTTTTGAAACCTTTCAATTACCTTTTTATAATACCAAAACTAAATCAATATAAAACAAAAACTATTAAAAACATAAAAAAAGTTCTAAAATATAGAACTTTAATTCATAAATGGTGTCCGCGAGGCGACTTGAACGCCTGACCGATCGCTTAGAAGGCGATTGCTCTATCCAGCTGAGCTACGCAGACATATCACAACTGACAAATAAGATTATACAATAAAAGCACCAATCATGCAAGTGCTTTTTAAGAAAAAAAGATTAATATGGTAAATCGTCACTACTAAGATAATAAATAACCTCACTATTTACTTCAAACATTACCATATCCACATTATAATTATCAAAAACTGAATAAGCCAAACTATATATAACTTCTTCTAAAACTTTATCATTGCCATCAAACAAATAATCATTAAAATTTAAATACATAACTCCATCTTCTTCATGATATTCTAATAACCTTGTATTACTATTTAAAAAACTCATTAGATTGCTCTCATAAATATAACTAGACGATAATTCCTCAACAATAATCTTAATCTTTTCGCGATCATCATTTAAATACTTAGTTACTGGAACATAATAAAGATTATTATCAATATTTTCTAAATAATAAATAACTACTTTATTTATATCATCTCTTGAAGTTATATCATAAAAAGTATTAATACCAATATTTTTATTAATAATAAGTGGAATTTCTTCAAGTGAATTAGGATATTTTGTTAAATTTTCTCCTTCCACTAAAATACTAATTCCCTCATAATTTCCCAAATCCATAATACTATAAACAATAGAAGCCACCATATTTTTTTCATCCCTTGCACTAACATTCAATAGTTCCTTTGAAAAATTTAATGTTACAATCCTATTTCCAACAATTATCTCCTTAATGACTGTGTTTTTAGGAATAATAGCCTTTAATCCATCTGGTAAAACATTTGAATTACCAATAGTTAAATTAGCAATAATTGCCGCTATTTCTTCTTTTTCAGAGGAATCTTCTAATAAAATCTTACTTCTAACTAATAATCCCCTATCATTTAATAAATAAATACTATGAACATTATTTTCTAAATTAACAATTTCTAAATTAGTTTTTAAAACACTAACATTCTCACGACTCGTAATAGTTACCACAAAAAGTAAAATAAACAAAGAAAGAGTAGTAACAAATATTTTTCGTAAAGCTTTTGTCCTAAGCACCAAATATCACCTATATCAATATATGAAAAATCGTACTAATTTAGCACGATTTTATAATGACAATTCTTTTAATTTTAATAACTCAACAACCGCACAAGCTCTACCATTAACTCCAAGCTTTTGTATTACATTAGAAATATGATTACGAACAGTTTTTTCACTTATATTTAACTCTTGAGCAATTTCTTTTGTACTCTTATTAGTAATCAAAAGCCTAAAGACGCTCTGCTCTCTTGCCGTTAAAATTTTATTAGCCATTTTCTTCACCTAAAATATTTTATGAAGAAATTAAGAATTAGTGTCTAACTCTTTTGAAATTTAACAGTTATATACATTTTATTTTTATAATCTTGTTGAATTAATCTCATAATATTATTGGCTAAAGTACTATCATGCTTTAAAGATACACAAACAATATTAATATTACTGTTATCAATTTTAACAAAACAATCAAGCCCAAATTCTTTTTTTATAGCCTTCTCATGCTTTTCTTCTTTTCCCTGCAATTCGTTTAAATACTTTAACTTTTCATAAGCGTTATTTTTTTCCTCCCCACTTACTTCTTCACTAGTTAATTGTTCTTGTAAAACATCCATTTCATTTTGCCTCTCTTCTTCTAGACTAACTCTCATTGCTACCAAAGAAGAAACCTTTTCAATTTCATTATTTTCCGAAGTATTAGTTACAACCTCAGTATTTTCATTAGAAAGCAATAAATCATTAGGCATTGTAATATAATAAATACTCAAAACCAATATCAAACTAAACAATGTTAAAAACCATAAATTTTGCTTACTCATAACATGACTTCCTCCTTAACTAGTAAATTATACGCGAAAAAAAAAAGAATATTCTAAGAATATCCTTATATTTTATGACCACAATTTGGACAAAAATTAGTATTACTATCAAGTGCAGTTCCACAAAAAGAACAATATTTAGGATGCTCTTTATTAGCGGAAGTATTATCCGTATTAGTTGAATTTGTATTAACATATGAATTATTATTAGTTTCATTAGTATTAGTATTTATATTATTATCATTATTTTTCCCACCAAACATTTCTAAAATAAAATCATGCATAGGCTTCTTTCCTAAATATGTAGAACTATTAGAAGCTAAAATTCCATAAAAAACTATTGGAATAAAAATAAGTCCTACTGCAAAAGCATCACTTCTGCCAAAACTTCTTGCCATACTAACAGAAAAAATGATTCTAAAGTATAAAGAACAAAGTGTAGCAACAAAGGAAAGTGGTGGAATTAAAACAGAAATGACTAAAGCTCCCAAAGTAATCCAAACCCACATTGTATTAATTCCACAAATTTGGCAACCAACATAATCACTATATATTGGAATAAGTGCTGCCCAACCACTTTGACCAGCCTTCTTATATACTTTCCACTTAAAAATACTAAAAATTAACATCACAATTAAAGCAACCAAAAATATTGCTAAAAACAAAGATAAAATTATAGCAGCAAATTCGCCAAACCCACTAAAATCAGTATAAGTATATAAATTATTCATAATATTTCTCCTATTTATCATTTAAAATTTTTGTAACGGCATGCATTAGTCCCAACTTTCCATATGGGTAAGTCAAAGCCCCTTGCATATAGGCAATATATGGTTCTCTAACAGGCCCATCACAAGATAATTCTATTGAAGAGCCTTGAGTAAATGCTCCACTAGCCATAATAACTTTACTATCATAACCAGGCATATCAGAAGCCTCAACAACAGCATTAGAATCAATAGGTGAAGCTTCCTGAATACCTCTAGTAAATAAAATAAGTTTCTCTGGATTATGGAAAATAATATTTTGTACTATGTCAACTCTCTCCTCATTATAACGAGGTTCAACATCATATCCAATCTCTTCCATCACCCTACTAGTCAAAACCGCAGTCTTTAATGCTGATGCAACAACAGATGGAGCCATAAACAAACCTTGTAAAATTTGCTTATTAATTCCTAAACTAGGTCCAACTTCTTTTCCACAACCAGGAACAGTCAATCGCTCAGCACATAATTCTACCAAATCATACCTTCCTGCAATATAAGCACCATTAGGAGCAATACCACCACCTAAGTTTTTAATAAGTGACCCCACTATTACATCAGCTCCAACACTTAATGGCTCACTTTCACTGACAAACTCGCAATAGCAATTATCAACCATAATAATAACATCTTTATCTATATTTTTGATTAATTTAATTACCTTTCCAAGCTTATCAAGGCCTAAACTTTTTCTCGTCGAATACCCCTTACTTCTTTGTATTTCAACAACTTTAACTTTATTATTTTTAATATATTCTTCTACTTTTTCATAATCAAAATCATCATCAACTAAATCAATTTGATCATATTTAACCCCATAGCTTTTCAAAGAACTAGAATTTTCTCTAATTCCAATAACCTCATCCAAAGTATCATATGGTTTACCACAAATACTTAAAAGTAAATCACCAGGTCTTAATAAAGCTTGAAAGCAAACCGTCAAGGCATGAGTACCAGATATAAATTGACTTCTTACCAATGCACTTTCTGCCCCCAAAACATCCTTAAAGACTTCCTCAATCACATCACGACCAATATCATTATAACCATACCCAGTCGTCATTCCAAAATGTGCCTCTGAAACTTTATTTTTATGAAAACTATTAAGCACTTTTAGGCTATTAAAAGTACAAGCATCATCTATTTTCTTAAATTCTTCTAAACATTCCTCCTCACACTTATCAACCAATTTTACTACTTCATTAGAAATACCTAAACTATTATACATAAAATCACCTTACCTTATCCATTATATTTACCACCATCAACTCTAATGATTGAATCATTTATATAACTAGCACCAGAACTCGTCAAAAATAAAACAACTTGTGCCACTTCTTCTGGCTCAGCAAACCTTTTTAATAATATTTTCGTTTCTTCTCTTTTTACTTGCTCATCTAATAAATCTTTATTCATATCAGTCTTAACCCAGCCTGGGCAAACACAATTAACACAAATAAAAGGCGCAAACTCTAAAGCCAAATTGTGTGTTAAAGAAATAACCCCTGCCTTTGATGCATCATAATCACAACTTTCTGGATAATATGTATCGAGAGCATTAGTAGAAGCAATATTAATAATTTTACCACTTTTATTTTCAAGCATCACTTTGCCAACATACTTACTACAAAGATATGTCCCAATTAAATTAACATCTAATACCCTTCTAAAACTTGACGAACTTTTATCAAGCAATAAACTATCAGAACAAATACTAGCATTATTAACTAAAATATCTATTTTACCGAAACAATTTATAACTTTATCAACCATTGCTGCAACTTCATTTTCCAAAGAAACATCACACTTAATAGCCATTGCTCTAACGTTATAATTTTCTTTTATATAATTTACAACATCTAATGCTTCTTTTTCATGAGAATAATAATTAACCACTACATCAATTGAATTCTTTGCTAGTAAAATTGCAATACTTTTTCCTATTCCACGACTACTCCCCGTAATCAAAGCTACTAAATTACTCATGCACTTCACCCCTCAATAAACTTATAATTTTCTAAGAAACCATTCATTTCTAAAGCACTTGAAATACCTAAAACACTACCTACTTTTTTACCATCTTCTATATATATCAAACTAGGAGCTTTTAAATTATCTTGCTTAATTTGTAACCTAAAACATACTTCCTCTAAATCTTTAGCTTTATAAATATTGTATTCAATATAATCTACATCACTACTATCAAGCAACTTTTTATATTCCAAACAATCTGTACAATTCTTACTATCAACAATAAATAATAAAAATGTTTTATTATTATATATTGCTTTTAAAGTTGAAGAATTACCATCACCAAACTTCTTTGAAAATAAAAGGATCCCACAAATAACAACTATAATAGCAATAAAAAGCCCAAATAAAAATCTATTTCTAAGTTCAATAAACTCTGGATTATCCAAAAAATCACCCCTTTAAACACTTATAATTTTACTATATCTTAAAATAATCAGCAATAAAACAAATAAAAATAATTATTTTTTTATTTTATTAAACTTTTTTAATTTCAATTACAAAGAAAATGACTACTGTCAAGTAGTCAAATCTATATTCTTTCAATTTTAATATAGGCTTGTTCATCATTAAGTAAGCATTCTTCTGTTAAACTAATATCCTTAATTAATTCATCACCAAGAATTTCACCCATAATATAGTCTTTATACATAGCAAACATTTTATCAATTGCATCTGTACCATTATAATATACTTTGATATGATCTGTAATCACAAAATCCATATCTTTTCTTAAACTTTGAACTTTACGAACAAATTCTCTAGCTAAACCTTCTAAAATTAATTCATCAGTTAATTCAGTATCAAGAACCACACAAGTACGATTATTGCTACTTGAAGCATAGCCTTCTTTTTGTTTTAAGGAAACAAGGACCATTTCACTAGTCAAAGTAAAATCTTCACCATCTAATTTAATAGTTAAGCCTTGATCATTAATCATCGCAATTTCTTGACTCGTAAGTTTGTTTAACACATCTTGTAATAACTTAATTTTAGGTCCTAACGTCTTACCAAGAACTTTAAAATTAGGTTTAACAACATATTCCAAATACTCAGTCATATCATCTTTAAAGATAACATTCTTAACATTTAACTCTTCCTCAATTACAGAAAGTAAATCTCCAATAATTATTTGATCACTTTTTGGTAAAATCAAACTACTAATAGGCTGTCTAACCTTAATATTAGCCTCTTCTCTAGCAAATCTACCAAGAGAGCAAATATCTCTAACAAGATCCATTCTCTCTTCAATAACATCATTAATTAAATCTGTATTTTCAATTGGGAAAGTAGCTAAATGAACAGATTCTTCTTTCGTTAATTTACAATAAATTTCTTCCGTCATAAATGGAGTAAGTGGAGCACACAATTTACATAAAGTAACCAATACTTCATATGTAGTTAAATAAACAGCCTTTTTACTTTCCGTTAATTCACTATCCCAAAATCTTCTTCTATTACTTCTAATATACCAATTAGATAAATCATCATTTAAAAAAGGTACAATAAGTCGAGCCACTTTATTTAAATCAAATTCTTGATAAGCTAAATTAACATCCCTAATTAATTTATTTAACTTAGATAATAACCAGCGATCAATAAGCTCTCTATTTTCTACTGGAATATTATATTCCCTTGGATCAATATTATCTGCATTAGCATACATTTCAAAAAATGAATATGAATTTTTAAATGTTGAGGTAAATTTTGAATATACTTCCTTAACCCCTTCTTCGCTAAATTTTAATGGTGTCCACACTGGAGATACATAAGCCATATAAAATCTTATTGTATCAGCACCATATTGTTCCATTATCTTAACTGGGTCAATAATATTACCAGTTGATTTGCTCATCTTTTTACCATGAGCATCTAGCATCATATCATTAACTACAACATTTTTAAAACTTGATTCACCAGAAATTATAGTAGAAATTACTAATAATACATAAAACCATCCACGAGTTTGATCAACACCCTCAGCAATGAAGTCAGCCGGAAATTGATCTTCAAATAATTCTTTATTTTCAAATGGATAATGCCACTGAGCATAAGGCATAGAACCACTATCAAACCAAACATCCATTACGTCCTTTACACGACTCATTTTTTTGCCACATTCTGGACACGCAATATGTAACTCATCAACATAAGGTCTATGTAATTCAATATCTTTAACTACAACATCTTCAAGTACCTTCTCTTGTAATTCTTCAACAGAACCAATAACCTCTTTATGACCACATTCACAAGTCCAAATAGGCATTGGGCAACCCCAATATCTGTTTCTTGAAATTCCCCAATCAACCATATTATCTAACCAATTAGCAAATCTTTTCGTTCCAACGAATTCTGGGTACCAATTAATTTTAGAATTAGCAGCAATAATATCATCTTTAACAGCCGTTGTTTTAACATACCATGCTGGTTTAGCGTAATAAATAAGTGGTGATTTACATCTCCAACAATGTGGATAATCATGAACTAACTTTATCTTTTTAAATAACTTATCATTTTCCTTTAACCATTTAATAATTTCTACTTCAAGCAAAGGATCAGTAACAAGTCTACCTTCCCATGGTCCACACGTATAACAACCATCTTTACCAACTGGATTAACAAAAGCTATTCCATTAGCATTGCAAACATTGTTATCATCTGCACCAAATGCAGGAGCAATATGAACAATACCAGTACCATCTTCAGCAGTAACATAACTATCAGCTACAACTTCAAAAGCTTTACCTTCAACTTCTACATATGGCATCAATTGTTCATATTTAATACCAACTAAATCACTACCCTTATAAGTTTCAAGAACCTCAACATCATCTCCCAAAACTTTCTCTAATAAACTACTAGCTAAAATAAACTTATAGCCCATAGATTCAACTAAAACGTATTCCAAAGTAGGATTAACACACAAAGCGACATTTGCCATTAATGTCCAAGGAGTAGTAGTCCAAACAAGAAAATAAACATCTTCATCGCACTTTTTAAATGGAACAATTACGGTATTAACAGAATCTTGTTGATACCCTTGAGCCACTTCATTAGAAGATAACTCCGTACCACATCTAGGACAATAAGGCAAAACTTTATTTCCATGGTAAATTAAGCCTTTCTTATCCATCTCCTTAATTATCCACCACTCACTCTCAATAAATTCATTATCACAAGTAACATAAGGATGATCACAATCAATAAATTGTCCCATCATATCAGTTACCTTCTTAACTTCATCTATATTAGTGGCAGTTTCTTTATTACATTCACGACAAAAGTTCTCAATACCAAATACTTCAATATCAGATTTATTCTTAAAGCCAAGTTTTTTTTCAACATTAACTTCAATTGGTAAACCATGAGTATCAAGACCTATCTTTCTAAGTACTCTATATCCTTGCATTGTTTTATATTTACAAAATGCATCTTTAATAGTCTTAGCAAAAACATGATGAATACCAGGCTTTGCATTAGCATAAATTGGGCCATCATAAAAAACCCATTTTTCGCCATTACTTCTAGTATCAATACATCTTTGTAAAATGTCCATTTTTTTCCATTCACTAGATATTTTACTTTCGACTTCACTTACTTTGCCATTATCTAACTTTTCAAACTTCATAAAATCTCCCTCCATAAAAAAAGTTCTCCACCCATAAGGGCGAAAAACTCGCGGTACCACCTTAATTTATAATAAATCTATTATACACTCAAATACTATAACGCGTTACCGTACTTATCTTATCCATAAATCGCACTTGAAAGTGATCTTAATAATAACTTCATACTTATTTTCACCAACCATAAGCTCTCTACCAATCCATTAATATTACGTCTTTCGCACTTGCTTTCAAGGTTTAATATAACATATTTTTTTTCTTATTACAACTACTTATTCACTACTTTTTAATCAGAAACAACTTCAATATCACCATACCAGTTCTCTACTGTTCCAGAAACAAAATTAGCATCACTTGGTCCACCAGTAATTGTTTTCCAATTAAATGCTCGACCAGTTTTATTAACTATCTTAGTAAGTTTAGAGTTAAACTTATCCCAAGATACCTCCTTCTTTAGTGCACTAGAACCAATATTAGTAACTGTAGAAGGAATTGTAATTTCTGACAAATCGCACCCTTCAAATGCCTGATCACCAATATATTTTAATCCCTCAGGTAAAGTAATACTCTTAGTGTAGGAATAATAAAATGCTGCTTTTTCAATTCTTGTTATATTACTAGGAATAACAACATTTTTTCTTGCTCCACCATATGAGACAATACTATTATAATTGATACTACCATCAGAATTTCTAGAATAAACATACCCTGGAGTAAGCTTACCATCACCATTATCTACATAAGATAAATTATTACGAGCAAAAGAATACGTTCCTATCTTCTTAACTGTAGCAGGAATCTTCATCGTTCCCGTCATTCCAAGCTCTAAAAAAGTATTATTAGCAATCGTTTTTAAAGGAACACCATTCATTTGACTTGGGATAGTAATATTACTTCTAACTTTACCAGCATAACCGATAAGAGTACTATAATCAATTCCCGCAGCAGATCTAGCATAAATAAAGCGCCTATTTTCATCAGTAACCCAATTATTATTAAAAGCTGATACGCCAATTGAAGTAACACTAGCTGGAATATTTAACTCTTGCAAATGATTACCATAAAATGCTGATGAACCTATGGAAACAACCCCATCAGGAATATTAACTTTTCCAATATAAGAATACCAAAATGCTGAACCCTTAATTTCCGTTACTGTATTAGGTATTACTACTTCCCAATCATTAATACTCATTCTCGCAAAAGCTGAAGTCTCAATTGTTTTTAAAGGAACACCATTAGCTTCTGCAGGGATTCTAAATACTTTATCTGGAAACTCTGATAAATCTCCAATATATCCACGGACTCTAGAATAATCATAACTATCTCCGCTTTTTACATATAAGAATGATGGATTAGGTATTGGATTATCACAATAAGCACAAGCACCAAGAGAAGTAACAGAGTCAGGTACAACTGCAATAGTTAACGAATTATTTTGAAAAGCACCACTACCAATGGTCTTAAGCCCATCTTCAATCGTTAAATTACTAAGCTTATTTTTCTTAAACGCATCCGAATCAATTTTAGTAACACTTTCCGGAATGTAAATTGAAGTTAAATTGTTATATGAAAATGCCCTAGAGCCAATAGACTTAACTGTATCAGGAATAAAAGCTGACGTTAATCCCATACTATTAAAAGTATATTGATGAATTTGTGTTACCGTCCTATTACCTATCTTAGCCGGAATCACTACATCAGTTCCACATTCTTTATTATAATAAGTAAGCATTATTTCCGTATCAGAAAGATCTTTAAAACTAAAGCATTTTTTAGCTTCCTCTCTGCTAATTTCATGTCTAGGTCTAGCTTCTGTCCTATAACCATACTTATCTATAATAATAATTTTCCTTCTTGAGCCAATTGGTTGCCTATTATTAACTCGTTTACTTCCATTATAAACATCTTTTTTATCAACTTCTTTATCCTCGGTTAAATCAATTCGCCAACCGGCCTTATCAGCACTAACCCAATAATATTGATTACTACCATCTTCATTAAGAACAACCGCAACATATGCATCAGACCAATCAGCAAAAGGGCTAGCCAAAATATCTTCATCGCTTAAATTATTAATATGAATATAATAGGTAGTATCAAAATCATCAATAACAAAAGTTCCATCTGTTACAAGTTGTTTTGCTGCCTGCACAAAATTTAGTGCATCTTGAGCATATAATTTAGATCTAGAATCAAAAAGAATCGCATTAACTGAAGGTATCGCAATCATTAAAAGAATAGCCATAATAACAATTACCGCCAATAATTCAATCAAA
>JAQXOT010000018.1 GCA_029099845.1 bacterium | reverse complement strand
GGAATTATTTCTCAAATAAATATTCTTGGTAACAATAGCGAGTGAGGTACACCTGTTCCCATCCCGAACACAGAAGTTAAGCCACTCAGCGCCGACGATAGTGAGAGCTAAAATAGGACGTTGCCAAGGATTTTTTTTTGTCTAAAAAATAGTAAAATAAAGACTAATTTTTATTTGATGAGTTGTATAACTTTTTTTTTTTGATATAATAAATTACAGGTGATAGAAATGGATTACAAAATTACAACATATTCAGAAGAAGAAACAATTGAATTAGCTCAAAACATTGAGTCAGAAAAATTTCCAAATATGGTGATATGCTTAATTGGTGATTTAGGAACTGGTAAAACAATTTTTACCAAGGGATTTGCTAAAGCATTAGAAATAGAAGAAGATGTAACTTCACCAACTTTTAATATTATTAAAGAATACACAACAGGTGAATTGCCTTTATATCATATGGATGTATATCGACTAGACGGAAAAGCAGCTGATTTAGGGATTGAAGAATACTATAACAAAAAGGGCATAACCATTATTGAATGGGCAGATATGATTCCAGATTACCTACCAGACAAGCGATTAGAAGTAAAATTTAAAACATCAGATGAAGATGAAAATAAACGAATAATTACTATAACGCCATATGGAAGAAAATATGAGGAATTATGTGAGGCCGTACTATGAAAATACTATATATAGATACATCTTCAAGTTATCTATATGCTGGAATTGTTGAAAACGAAAAATTACTCTGTGAAGTAAAAAAAGAATTTGGACACAGCCTATCAGAAGAAGCCCTTCCAGAAATAGCCGCATTATTTGGCAAAGTGAATCTAAAACCAAATGTCATTGATAAGATAATTGTTGTAGATGGTCCCGGATCATTTACAGGAATTCGAATTGGTATTACCATAGCAAAAGTATATGCTTGGAGTTTAAATATTCCAATTACAACGATTTCAGCATTGGAAGCTATGTCCATATCCAGCAATGAAGATAGTATTTGTGTACCGCTAATTGATGCAAGAAGAGGGTACGTATTTGGAGCAATTTACAGTGATAAAAATGAGGTTATCTTAGCACCAAAATACATAAAACTGGCTGAATTAATTGAAAAAATACCATCAAGTCAATACTCAATTATAACAAATGATGACCTTGAAATTGACCATGTGATAGAATCCTATAATCCGGATATTTTAAAAATAGTTACATATTTTAAAGATAAGCCATCAAAAAATCCACATGCAGTTAATCCAGAATACTTAAAACTAACAGAAGCCGAAGAAAGTAAAATCCAATGATAATTGAAATAACCAATGACAATTTATATTTACTAGAAAAAAATGACTTTCTTAACCGAAAAAAAGTAGAAGAAGAATTAAGAAATAATCCTTTTGCTAAATTTCTAGTACTAATTGAAGAAGAACAAATAATTGGCTATATCTATTATAGCGATATATATGAGCGAGCCGAAATAAACCAATTTGAAATTTCTTTTTTAAACAGGAATTGTGGAAAAGGCAAAAAATTGTTACAAGAAATGATAATGCGCGTTGATAAAGACATTACACTAGAGGTAAGAGAAGATAATCTTCCGGCTATAAAAGTATACAAAGATTTAGGCTTTGTGGAAAAAGTCATTAGAAAAAATTATTATAATGGAAAAGATGGCATTTTAATGGAAAGAGTGAAGTAAATGAAAGATACATATATATTGGGAATTGAAAGCAGTTGTGATGAAACTAGTGCTTCAATAGTAAAAAATGGTACTGAAGAAATAGCTACAGTGATATCATCACAAATAGATATCCATAAAAATTATGGAGGAGTAGTACCAGAAATCGCTAGTAGACAACATGTTAAAAATATTACAATAGTTCTAGAAGAATGCCTAAAACAAGCCAATATGACTATGGATGATATTGATGCAATCGCAATAACCTATGGACCAGGGTTAATTGGCTCACTATTAATAGGTTTAGAGGCTGCCAAAACATTATCATTTATTTATGATAAACCTTTAATTCCCGTACATCATATTGCCGGACATATATATGCCAATAGTTTAGTAAAAGAAATGAAATTTCCATTACTCGCACTAGTTGTAAGTGGTGGTCATACTGAAATAATTGAAATGACTGGGCATTATAAATTCAATAAACTAGGTGGAACTTTAGATGATGCCATTGGTGAATGCTACGATAAAGTAGCCAGGGTTATTGGCCTTCCATATCCAGGTGGCCCAAAGTTAGATAAGCTAGCTGCTATTGGCGAAAAAACATATAAATTACCTGTTCCCTTACAAGACGATAGCTATAACTTTTCATTTAGTGGACTAAAGAGTGCAGTAATTAATTTAGCTCACAATGAAGAACAAAGAGGTTCCGAGCTAAACAAAGAAAATTTAGCTGCATCTTTTCAAGATGTTGCTATTCAATCAATTATTACTAAAATAAAAAAAGCAATAATCGATAAAAATATTAAATCAGTGATTGTTGCTGGTGGAGTTGCGGCTAATCAAGGTCTACGCAATGCCATGGAAAACTTAGTAACAGAGTTAAACGTTGAACTATCCATACCACCAATAAAATATTGTACTGATAATGCTACAATGGTTGCCGCAGCTGGTTATTATGCATATTTAGATGGCAGAAGAGCAGATTTAACATTAAACTCTAAATCACAAGATAAATTATGTTAATAATAAACAAAAAAGTTACAAGGCTTAACTTAGTCCAAATTGACTGAGAACGCTAAAATATACTTTTTTTTTTTAATAAATTATGCTACAATTAAAATAATAGGGAGGCCAGATGTGATGGTAAATAGAATAGTTTTAAATGAAACTTCATACTTTGGTCGTGGTGCTAGAGAAAACACTTCGACAGAAATTAAAAGTAGGAATTTAAAAAAAGCCTTAGTCGTAACTGATGAAGGTATTATAAAATCTGGAGTCTTAAATATGGTTGTTAGTCAACTAGATAAAGACTCTATAGAATATGTTATATTTGATAAGGTTAAACCAAATCCAACCGTATCAATTGTCAAGGAAGGCGTAAATATTGCTAAACAAGAAGGAATCGATGTCCTTGTTGCTGTAGGTGGAGGTAGTTCAATTGACACTGCCAAAGCGATAGGAATTATTTTAGCTAATCCAGAATTTGCTGATGTTGTCAGTCTAGATGGTGTAGCCAATACTAAAAATAAAAGCATACCAATTATAGCCTTACCAACAACTGCTGGAACAGCTGCTGAGGTAACAATTAATTATGTCATAACAGATGAAGCACGTGTTAAAAAGATGGTTTGTGTTGATGTACATGATATCCCTGTAGTTGCAATTATTGATCCAGATTTAATGGACGGAATGCCACAAGCGATAGCAGCCTCAACAGGTATGGATGCTCTAACGCATGCCATGGAAGGGTATATAACAAAAGCTGGTTGGCTAATACCTGACATGTTCCATCTTAATTCAATGGCATTATTATACAAAAATCTAGAAAAAGCAGCTAATGATAAAGATAAAGGAGCTATCGAGAATGTAGCTTATGCTCAATACATAGCTGGAATGGGCTTTTCAAACGTTGGCCTTGGAATCGTGCATTCAATGGCACACTCATTAGGTGCTTATTTTGATACTCCACATGGTGTAGCCAATGCACTATTATTACCACATGTATTAAAATTTAATGGTGCAGCATGCCCAGAATTATATGTAAATATGGGCAATGCCTTTGGTTTAGACATGACAGGATTAACCAAAGAAGAAGCTGTCGATAAAGTAGTTTCTGCTGTAAAAGATTTATCAAAGAGGTTAAATATACCACAAACTTTACAAGAAATTGGCATTCCAGAAGAAATGATACCAACACTTGCAAAACAAGCTATCAATGATGCTTGTACAGCTGGAAATCCAAGAAATGTAACTGTTGAAGATATAATTAAGATATACCAAGAAGCCTATAAATAAGAGAAAGTGAAGGGATAAGCATGTTAAGATCAAAGGTTGGATATAGTACTAATCCTGAAAGTTTTGCTACTGGATTAGAAACTGCCAAAAAAGCTACCAAAGATTTATCTAATGCTAAAATTGGTTTTTTGTATACATCAGAAAAAAACGACATAAAGGCAGTAATAAAAGGTCTTAGAACTATTACTAATATTCCAATAATTGGCTGTACTAGTAGTGGTTGCATAATGGTTGAAGATGGAATTATAGCATCAGAAAATGGCTTTGCAGGAATGTTGGCATTAGATGATAAAAATTTAACCGTAGGTGTAGCCTGTCATGAAGCTGGTAAAGACGCTAGAGCCATAGGACGAAAAGTAGCAATAGAGGCTGTTGAAAGTGCTAAAACAACTAGAGCCCCAGCTTACTTTTATATGGTAGCAAGCCCAAAAGAAGAAGAAGAATATTTAATGGGTATTCAAGATGTTATTGGACGTGTTCCAATGTTTGGAGGTAGTGCTGCCGATGATAACGTTTCTGGAAACTGGAAAGTTATCTGTAATGACAAAATTATTACTGATGGAGTGGCGGTTGCTTTTTTCTACACAGATAATGAAATAGTTACAACATATACAGGTGCTTATCGCGAAACAAATAATATTGGTCTTATTACAGAGGTAAAAGATTCCAGAACACTAGTTAGTATTGATGGAATTTCCGCTTTACGTAAATACTCTAATTGGATTAATATATCGCCATCTAATTTAAAAGGCAGTAAATTATTAGAAGCTTCGACAACACGACCTTTGGGTATTAAGGATCCTTTAGGAAACTTAATGGTTGTAAGACATCCAATGTTTGCTAATGATATGGGAACCAAAACAACATCAGACGATACCATTACTCTTGGTAACAAAGTAGTACCTGGTACAGCCATAATTCAATTGGAAGCAACGGTTGACGAACTAATTAATAGTGTAGGAGAAACACTAAAAGAAACAAGAAAACAATTATATACTGATGCTGCCGCATACATTCTAATTCACTGTGGTGGACGTAAATTAGCTATTGGTGAAAGAATAAATGAAGTATATCAACAAATAGTAAAAGAAGCAAAAGGTGTACCTTTTATAACGGCTTTTACATTTGGAGAATATGGCTATGATGAGCATTCTGCCAACATTTGTGGAGGTTTAATGTTATCATTTACTGCTTTTGGCAAAAAATAGTCCAAAAAGTAAAAATTTCAATTATAAAATAGTTAGTAACTAATAAAAAGCTAACTAAAATTTAAAAATATAATTTGATATAAAACTATAAAAACCTATTTCTATATTAAAGAAATAGGTTTTTTATACAGCAAGTATTTATAAAAAATAGCTCTTTTTCCAAACATATCCTCAAGTAAACAAAAAACATCTACAAATATCTAGTTGAATTAAATGCCTAATTAAAATAAATATATTTTAAGATAAGCAAAATAAAAGTCTAAAACCCAATAATTTTAAAATGAGAAAATTATTTAGAAAAAGCTAAAAATTAAATTAATAAATCATATCATAATTATTATACTTTTAAATTACCACAATAAAACAAATAAAAACCTATAAAGTTTATAGCATCAAACTTTATAGGCATATTATGCAATAAAAGACTATTTAAATATTAAATAAAACTTTAAATTATTTTTTCCTATTTTTAAAAGTCAGGTAACAAGAAAAAATTAATCCACCCAAAGTTCCACAAATCATATCTTCCATAGTATCTCTAACACCGGTATCCAAATGATGCTGTAAATTACTACCAGTTAGTTGATCCATCGTAAATTCTAAAATTTCCCAAATACCTGCAACACCAATAGTAAAAAATAGGCAAAATATAAAATTAAATAATCGCTTATTTTTATCATACATACCAAGTTTTTTTAAGACAAATATTGCAAAATATCCAGTTACTAAACCAGAAGAAAAATGAATTACTAAATCATAAAATTCAGTTGTATTATATAAATTTACAACACTTCCTAAAAAATAACCAAAGAATACAAATAAATAATAAACCAACTGATCTAAATCATTCATTTTAAAAATAGTCTTATTTAAAATAAATGGAACAATAACTAGTGGAATAGATGCCATATATGTTGCTGAATGAGTTGGTAAATAAGCAAATATTACCGTAAGCAAAGTTCCAAGTAAAATAGCAACCATTAATAAATAATTAAAAAATTTAATATTAACTTTTTTCACTACAATCCTCCAATACATATAATATGCTATTAATTATAACATATTAACTACTAAGTATAAATAAAAAATGTCTTTATTAATTGAATAAGATAATAAAAAACGTCCTTTATAAAAATCCAAAGCTATGATAAAATAACAATAGGTGATACCATGCGAGCAAAAATATTAGAAGAAGATGTATTTTTACCTGAACCTGTTGGCAAACAGCCAAAGTATTGGTTTCAAAGCTATGGAAATAGATATTTATTTAAATTTGCAACTTATAAGCAGGATGGCACGCCAGTTTATAATGATGTATCTGAATGCATAGCAGCAGATATTGCCTCATTAATAGGTGTAAAAACTGCTGAATATTATTTGTGCGAAAATGCAGGACAAAAAGGTGTTATAACTAAAGATTTTTTAAATAATGATACCACGGGACCCAAAAGAGAAGAATTTTTTGATGGAGTTTATTTAATTAATCAAATAGATCCTGATTTTAAAAATACTAGTCTAATAAATCCTAAAACACATCAATATTATACGGTTGATTTACTTTTACAATCCGTTGCCAAATATAATCTTGAAAAAGATGTACTAAATATGCTGGTATTTGATGCTCTAATTGCCAATCGCGATCGCAACCCATCAAATTATGGAATAATTGTTAATCACGAAGATGGCAGCATCAGATTTGCTCCATTATACGATAGCTGCACATCGCTAGGAATTTCTATGGTAGATCATCGTCTTGACAAATGCTTTGATAATAATGGCAACATTATTGATGAAGAACATCTCAATACAGTTATCCATCACCACTTCGTTGGAAAAGTTACACTAGAACGTTTTTTGCAATATCAAGATAAAAGAGTCTGGGATGCTCAAGAAGAACGCCGGATTTTAACCTTAATTGAAGAAGAAAAAACTAAATTAACTCCACTAGTTACCTCAGGCGAAATTAGTGGTGCAGAATATCATAAAAGATTAAATGATATTGGTAATCAATATCGTAAGTTTGACGTAACCACCTTACAATACCAAACCCTAATATCTTACTTAACTTTTAATTATCCAGATGAAATTGCTGAAATAATGGATAATATCAGTAATCTTGACCCAGCAATAATTAACAGTACAATAGATCAATATAAAGACGAATTACCAATAGCTAGACTTAACATGGCAAAAGAATTAGTAATTAGGAGAGCTAACTGGATGAGTGAGTACTATAACAAAAATAAAAACGAAAGCAGAGTGGCAAATAGGGGGAATATAAAATGATAAACAGAGTATTTTTATTATGGCAATCATATAAAACAAAAGAAATACTACTATTAGGAAGCCTAACTAAAAAAGAAGAAAAAGGTTATGAATTTAAATATGAAAAAGATGCGACTAGAGCTCAAAGTCTAGGCTGTTTTCTACCTTTTCCATATACAGAAGATAAAATCTATTTTAGTACCTTACCAACCTTTTTCACCCAAAGAATGCTAATTAGTAATTATAATTCTAAAAAATATGGAGTAAAATATGATCCCACTAATGAACTTGCTGCTTTAGCATACAAAAATAGTATAAAAAATAGTGATAATTTTAGTATTATAACAGAAGCTGTTTATCAGTCTTTAAAAAATAGTCAAAATAGTTCCAAAGAATCAAAAAAAACTTTACATAGATAGGATAAGATAAATATAAATAGCGTAATATAACTGTAATTTTTTGTAAAATTTATTTTAATATAAAAAATAAGATGATATAATAAAAATAATAAAGGAGGTATTAAAATGTCATCAAATTTAGTTAGTCACGATACTGACAAAATGCGAAATTGGTCAAATACAATGAACAGCAATTCTTCTGATTATAGAAATTTAATAGATGAATTATATGCATTAATTGCTGATTTTGCTAATTCAAATATTTTTAAAGGAGGCTTAGCAACTGATCTTTCTACTAACATAGAAGAACAAAAGTCAGAATATCTAAGATATGAAACATTATTTAATGAAGCCGCTGATATTTTAAAAAGTCGTTCACAAAAAATAGATAGTGATGAAGCTTATCTTCAAAATAGAATTAGAAATAATAATCCGATGGGTATGTAAGGAGGTTAGAATATGGCAGATGGAAAAATGATTATTGACCCAGCAGAAGCTAGGGCTAAAGCAATGCGTATGGATACAATTGCAACACAAATAGAAGAATTGTTAAATAATATTTCTAAAGAAATAGATCTTATAGATAATGTTGAATCAGGTGTTTATCAAGGAAATAGAAACCCAGCTCAATTAAAAGCTGATTTAGCTGCATTTAGAAGTAAATTCAATTTAACATATGGACAAGTTAGAAAATCAGCTAAAGACATAATTGAAATTGCAAACGCAAAAGAAAATATATAATCAAAGAACTTTTTATAACACGTTTACAAAAAGTTTTTTTTCTAGGAGATGATTACTTTGGCTAATAATTATAAACATGAACCAAGTGAAATGGAAGCTAGTGCAAAAACTTTAAATGACTTAATATCAGACTACAATAATATATTAGAAGAAATGCAAAGCTTAATTAATGAGATTAATAGTTCTCCAGCTTGGAAAAATGCCACAATGAAACAAGCCTTCAATAATACTAGTAACGGATATATGAAAATTCATAATAACAGAGCTTTAAACTTTTCTTTCAATATAGCCAAATTAAAAGAAAAAGCAAAAGTAGCAGCTGAGTTTGATGAAAACTATACACGAATATAAAGGGGTGTGTGATAAATGAAAGATCCATACACATATATAGAAAAAGATGTCTTAACATCATGGGGGCAAAAAATGACTTCATTAAATAATGAAGCTCTAGATATAATAGATAAAATAGAAGCAGAAATTAAAAGACTCAATGATTACTGGAAGGGAAATGCCGCCGAAGGCTTTACTACAGTAAATAATGAATTAATTGCCAATGCTAGAAAGTATCACAATGATATGAAAGATATAGAAAGCATTTTAAAAGAAGTTGTAATTACAGCCGAAAATGAATAAATAGGGTTAGGAGAGAAGACTATGGATTATACACAAACAGCGACAAATGGAAATAATGCCTTATCTAACTTAGAAGCTATCAATAACTCTATGCGAAATATGGCATTTGATATGATTTGGAGTGGTAAAGCTCAAGTCAATTTAGTAGGAAAATTAACCAATTTATTAAGTCAGGCCGATGCAGAAAAAAGTAAATTAAACAGTTATTTTGGTGCCTTAAATGATTTAGAACTTTATAAACAAAATAAGGAGAAAATAAATAGTTTAAGTGCAAAATTATATTTTATACCTGATGATGAAAAACACTCCGGTGAAAGATCAGCTATCATCTCTCAAATTCAAGAATTAAAAAACAAAAACGCCGAATTAAAATCAAAAATAGAAAGTGTTATGTCATCTATAAACTCAATTGGTTCAGCTGTAAATTTAGTTTCTTATGACGTTAATTTTAACTATATAACAGATGTTAACGAATTGTTAAATAGATATGATTATACACTAACTGCCGAAGAAAAAGCTGCCGGACAAACCTTCTTGAATCAGTTAAAAGGCGGTCAAAGCTTAGCCTCTTATTATAATTTTGTTGACGAAAATGGCAATACTATTGAAGGATCTGGTTATCAATATATCATAAATGTTATGACATCAGTTCAAAATTCCTACTCTGGAAGAGAAGCTGCTGTAAATAGTGCACTAGCAATGTTAAAACTAGCTTCAGATAAAAATGTCAAACTTGATTATGTTCATAAAGGCACTAGTGGACAAAACCCATATGTAAGAACCTCAGATGTTATAACGGGAGTTGACTGTAATCCTTGGACATCATACTGTGTTGATAAAGGAACTCCAAACGGATTCCAGTGGCGACCTGTTACAGGCTTTTATGGTGTTGGTGAAAACTTAACTGACTGGACTAAGGCCCAACCAGGTGATGTTTTTGTAAACAGTGGACACGTTGGAATAATTATTGAAAACGATCCTGCTAATAACCGCTTTGTAGTAGCAGAAGCCAAGGGACAAGAAGTAGGAATTGTTCTAAATGAAAGAAGTTACAATAACTTAAAAAGTGGTGGCTACTCAATCAGAGATATGACAAATGTTTATGCCGGTACAGAAAATACTAATCGCAGTGCTTTTGATGAGTATTTAGATATGTCAAATTATGAAAGAACTTCAATATAAAAAGACTAATTAGATTTTATCAAATCAAAATTAGTCTTTTTTTTACCTAATATTAAAAATATATAAACTATAAAAAAATAAAATATTCATGCTATAATATTTATAAAAGACAAAAGTAATTTAGAAAGTGATATTAGTGGAGCAAAAAAATAGATACATTGAAAATTATCTTGCCAATATAGCAAAAAAACTTTCAGAAAATGGTATTAACATTACCGAAAATCAAATATTACAAATAACTAATAGCTATTCAAACTCTGATAGAACAATAGAAGAAATCCAAAAAGAAATAAGAAGTTTAGTAGAAGAATTTCTAGAAAATTATGCTGAAACGATAGCTACCAAACAATTAGAAAATCTACCTTTACCCTTTAATGGAATTACTTTAAATAATCAAGATATAGATTTAATGCTAATCGCTGGAGCAAATAATCCCCAAGAACTACAAACTGCTCTATCAAGAATAACAAATATAAAATATTCATTAAATACAACTGAATTAACCGAAGAACAATTTCTAATACTAAGGCAACAAGTTTATGATATGTATCTTAATAGTTTAACTCCAATAAATGATTATATAAAAAACAATAGATTAAAAATGGCTCGAAAGATTGAATATTTAAAATCATCTGGTAATCTATCCCAAGAAGAAGTGAATATAATTAATAAAATTATATCTACTTCAAAAACTAGCCAAGAAATAATAGAAAAATTATCACAAGCATTTTCCCCAGAAAAAAATCATCAAATATACGAAATTATAAGAGATTTTTCACCAATAGAAAAAACAGGAATTAAAAGTTCAACCATTTCTTCATCAAGAAACTTACTTGAAGAAATTAGACATAATTATAATTCAATAACTATTGATGAAGAAGCGAAATATGGAAAAATTGTTTTACAAGATGGAAGCTTTGACTTTAGACATCTTAAAAAATCATTAGACTTTGCCAAAAGTTTAAATAAACAAGTAAGATTAAATACTTTACTATTTTATATGGATTGTCCAGATGAATTATATAATTTAGAAAAAACAAAAGAAAATAAAGTACTTGTAAAACAAAAACTACAAAGTTATGTAGATGCTACTACGAAGTTTATTGCAGAAAATGGGTATAGTGATACTGTCAGAAGTATTGATGTGTTTAATGAATTATTAAATAGATTTTCTATGTCAGAAGAACCTCTATATATGTATCGTGGCAATATTTCCCAATTAGAAACCATTTTGCCAAATGGCAGCTTAGTAATTGATGACAATATAAAATCCGGCTGGTTAAAACATTTAGATATTGCAGATTTATGTGATGTCATTGCCGTTGCTAGAAAAAACCTGCCAACAACTGATTTTATGTATAATGATGAAAATTTTATAGATTGAAACAAAATGGCTCCAACTATTAATATTATTGCTCAAATTAGAGAAAATGAAAAAAGACTAGGTGTTAAATTAATAGATAGTATTGGGACACAAATGCACATTGATAATGACGTAACCAAATCTCAAATAAAAGAAATGATTATTAATTTAAGCCAGTTTGGTTTACCAATAGAAATAACAGAGTTTGATATTGCAATGACAAATGGTACTGAAAATTTATCAGCAAAGCAAATAGAAACTTTGCGACAGGCCAAAATAAATGAAATATATGAGGTCGTTGATGAACTAAAAGAAGAATACAACATTAGAGGTTTTACAATTTGGAGTAAAACAGATAAACAGAATTTTAGAGTATTCTTAGCCAACGAAGAAAGAATTGCCCAAGGCCTAGAACCAATAGAAACGTTACATGGTGGATATTATACAGAACAAATGCAACCCAAGAGTAAATTATTAAAAAAAGAAAACATACAAACATTTAATTATCATACTCATACCTATCGCTGTGGACATGCTAGTATTGTAGAAGATGAAGAATATGTAAAATTAGCCCAACAAGTTGGTATTACAAAGTTAGGCTTTACTGATCATGTCCCTGTAACTGAATTAGAATATCAAGATAGTGAAAAAAGTATGCATATTTCTGAAGTTGATGAGTACATTTCATCTGTTAGAAAGTTGCAACAAGAAAATCTTAATATGAAAATTATGTGCGGTTTTGAAGCCGAATATGATCCAATGAAGACTAAATTTTTAGGTGAATTAAGAGACAAAGTTGACTATATGATTTTAGGAGAGCATTATGTACCTTATGGAATGGAAAAGGTGCCTCAAAAAAATAATCCTGAATATCCTATCCAATATGCCGAAATGTTATGTGCTGCTATGGAAAGTGGAATCTTCGATATAGTTGCCCATCCTGACATATTTATGCAATTTAGAGATAGCCAAGATACAGAAGAGAAGAAAAAACAATTCATGGAAAATGCCAAAATTGCTAGCAAAAAAATCTGTGATAAAGCCAAAGAACTAGAAATACCCCTAGAATTAAACTTTGCTGGTATGAGCAAAGGAAAACATGATATCAAATATACCGATGGTGAATTTGCATACCCACATTCTGAATTTTGGCAAATAGCTTCCGAAACAGGCGTCCTTGTTTTATACGGCGTTGATGCTCATACTCCAGAACAATTTTTAACTATAGCAAAAGATCAAAAACAAGCCGATATGATTATTGATCATAGTAAACTTAATCTAGTAGACAAAAATTATAATCCACAAGAAGCCCGAAAAAACAATAAAAAACTAAATGAATTGTATCAACAAAGCCAAGCTAAAGCCTTAACTTATGAAACACATATGATAACTCAAATTATCTCTGGAATAATTGATCGAATACCAGAAAAAGAATTTACCCCTGAAACATTTGCGATGATAAGTGAAAATACCCTTGCAAATATTGTCCAAAATTCTAATAAAAAGGCATCAAAAATAAAACATGAAGCTGAATTAAGAATTGAAACAATTCCAACTAATTCCAAGCTAACAGCTAAAGAAAAAAAATTTCAATTAAAAAGAACAAAAACTATAATTGAACATACAGGAGATACTTTAACCCAACAGCATTTAGCATTAGAAAGAGCAGGTGTCTCAATTAATACTTCTATTGCAATTGGGTGCCAAAGTAAACAAGAATTTAAAACAGCCATAACTCAAATTACTGAAGCAAAAACTACCAACAACAAAGAAAGAAAAAATACCATAGAACAAAAAATTACAACACAAGCATTAGCAAATAGCCAAAAATATCAACAAGAAAAAGGCAATGCCCATGTTTTAAAAAAGAAATCAAGTAATAATACCAACAAAGGTTATGCCAATACTATTACACTAGTTTTAATAATAACTTTTGCTTGTAGTATTGTAGTTGGCATTAGTTATATGCTATATAAAATTAGTATCAGCTAAAATAAAGTAAGTATTTATAATTAATAAGATTAGATACAAATTTGAGTTTACAATTTTTGCGAAAAAGTCCTGATTTTTTACTTATTAGAGTGATAAATAAAAAGATAAAAAATGAAAAATAAAAAAATGCTACTTCAAAAGATTTTACTTTTGATGCATGGGATATGGGTAAAGCATTTAATTGGTCCGATTATTTATGGACATGCTAATTAATTAGAAAAGGGCTATTTATATGAAAACAAAAACAAAAACAATAACAATAACTATTTTTACTTATGGATTTTTAATTTTAGCAATTACGGGTTGTACCAAAAATTTTGATATATTAAAAGGTGAATGGATTGCTACTACTGATAATCAAAACATATACCAAACTGATGGAGATGAAAATAAAATTGGTGGTAAGGAAGACTATATGTTGGAATGTGATGGTAAAGGAAGTTATATATTAAATTTAGAAGATAACAAAACTAAAACTGGAACTTATACTATTTCAAAAGATAATAAAATAACATTTAAAGATGACAATAGTATGTTAATTGGTATTTGTGAATTATCAAATGATAATGAACTTAATTGTAGTGAAAAATCAACTTATGCTTTTAAATATACAAAAAGTTCTAAATAACAATTACAGGTTAAATCAAAAACTACAAGGAAATAATCTTGTAGTTTTTTTGTGAACTATTTGGCATTTACTTTAATTATTTTTAGTTCTATTTTCTATAATCTAATTAATAATAGTACTATTTATACCTTAAAATATTTTCCAACTTACTAATAATTAAATACATTAAATATGAAACAATTCCCAAAATAACAACCCCTGTAATAACTAAATCAATATTAAACACTTGAGATCCATACATAATTAAATAGCCAATACCTTCTTTAGATACTAATAATTCTCCCATTATGACGCCAATCAAATTCATTGAAATATTTACTTTTAAAGCACTAATTATTGCTCGATAATTACTAGGAAAGATAACTTTTCTAAATATCTGCCACTTACTAGCACCAAAACTTTTCATTATTGTAATATAGCTTTTATCAGTACTAATAAATCCATTATAAATATTAATAATAGTGATAAATGTACTTATTAAAAGGGACATAAATATAATTGAATTAATACTAGCTCCAACCCAAATAATGATAAGTGGTCCAAGTGCAACCTTAGGAAGAGAATTAAGTACAGTTAAATAAGGATCAACTATCTTTGACAAAAGAGGCCTACTCCACAACAAAGTTGCCAATCCAAGACCAATCAAAGCGGATAGAAAAAAACTCAATAATGTCTCATATAATGTTACCCTAATATGTAAAAATAAATTACCATTATTTATAAGTTCAATAAAAGTATTAAAAATTCTACTAGGCGAAGAGAAAGTAAACGTATTTATCAAATCCAATCTTGCTAAAATCTCCCAACCACCAATAACTATAGCAACTATCAAAAATCTAAATAAAGTAACTATAAAATTTTCTAACCGTATTTTTTTTAAATAATTAGCTCTTTCTTTAGAGATGAACATCTAAATCCCTCCAAATCGCATCATAGTAAGAAGAAAAATTTTTTGAACTTCTATTGTTAATTGGAGTAGATTTATTATCTAAATCAATTTTATATATGCTTTTAACTATTGCTGGTCTTTTAGTTAAAACAATAATTCTATCTGACATACTAATAGCCTCAGCAATATCATGGGTAACCATAATAGCCGTTTTGCCTTCTTGTTTAATAATTCTATAAATATCATCACTAATAGCTAATCTTGCCTGTGAATCAAGCGCTGACATAGGTTCATCTAAAAGTAAAATATCAGGCTTTAGGGCTAGAGTCCTAATTAATGCCACTCTACGAATATAATGTAGACACTAATACCTAATCATTGCCCTTGAAAAATAAGGCTTTTTAAAATTTCGTTTTTTTAATGTTTAACTTGTGTTTTTAAGAGTTTTTTAAAATTTCATTTATTTTATTCTTTATCCATTCTTCAGAATATCCCATATTTCTATAAATATTAATAGAACGTTCTATCAATATAGATGGGTCAAATACTTCATCAATTCTATCACTACCAACTTTTGCAAGCCAATCTTTTAATTCGTTATTACCATCACTATTAATTAGATTATATAAATCTTCTTCAGTTAGTGATTTTAAATCATTTATATTAGTTATCATTTCTTAAAAAATTCATTACTAAATCAATTAGTACATCTTTTTCTTTAGGATTTGATTGAGCTATTAGTAGTGTTATAGCAACTAAAGTATTATTATCTATAATTTGTCCATTATCATTATAAAGTAAATTATAGAATTCCAAGAAATATATAAATAATGTTGCAGCAATTCTTTTATTACCATCTATAAAAGTATGATTTTTAGTAATTAAATACAAGAAATTAGCTGCTT
Source organism: bacterium (assembly GCA_029099845.1). GTDB lineage: Bacteria > Bacillota_I > Bacilli_A > RF39 > UBA660 > CAG-877. The sequence continues at coordinate 537 of JAQXOT010000018.1, read as the reverse complement.
TTTCTTCTATTGTAGGATATAAGTCTTTTCCATCAAAAGATTGATATATATTACCTATAATGGCTTTTAAACCTTTATCTCTTTCTAATGCAAATAAATCACTATCACTATTAAATTTCAATTTACTTACAATATCCATACAATCTTCATATTATTATTAGTAGTTCCATTTGGTTTAGATATTCTTTTATGATCATAGTCATCAAGTAAATTTAAAGCATTTGAATAATTATTTATAACTTTTATAATTTCCTGTGCTTCAGTTCCTTTTAGTTCTGTATCAATTCTACCAGCAATATCAATTAATTTAATTGTTTTTTCAAGATATTCTAATCTTTTTTGATTAACTGCATAACCTTTAATCATATAATCTTTTAAAACTTTATTAGCCCATTTTCTAAAGATAACACCATTTTTGCTTTTAACTCTATAACCGACACTTATAATAACATCTAAATCATAAATATTAACAGGTTTGTCAGAATTTGCAATTCTCATTTTTTGAGAATTGCTTTTTTCATCAAGTTCTTCATCAAA
>JAQXOT010000017.1 GCA_029099845.1 bacterium | reverse complement strand
TTTAAAAGAAAAAAGTACGAGGTTATTAATTCCCTATGTACTTTTATCTTTTTTTGCTGTTATTTTAGCTTTTTCTATTTTTATTTTAAATAACTAGTTTGGTAAGTCAAAAACAGTAAAGCGTTCAGTATTTAAATTGTTATATTCATCTATTATAGCTATTACTCTATTATATTCTTCTTCTAGTTCTTGGAAATGATTATTGACAAATACTTCATCATTTTCTTTACTTTTTAGTTCATGTTCATATGCTTTTTCGGCTAGACGCATAAAGCCTAGATATTTGGCATCACTTTTTAGGGAATGAACTTCAATCGCATAATTAGCTAAGTCATTAGTATTTTTATAATTTATAATCTTTAGCCATTTAGTATCGGCTCCATCGGAAAAGTCTTTTAAAGTCATTTCATACATTTCCATATCGCCTAATAGTTCTAATGATTTATCTAAGTCAATACCTTTACGACGAAGAAATTTTTCTTTTTCTAGATATTTATTCATTTTTTGGCTATCTTCTTTATCCTCTTTGATTGGGGTTATTTTTTGAGTATTTTCTAATATTTCTTCAATATTATCTTCTACTTTGATAACATTATTGGTTTCTTCTCTTGCTTTACTTATTTCTTCTTTTGGTGGTTCTGTTGATGTAGTATCAGAAGATTTTTTTTCTTTATTTAAGACTTTATTCATGACTTTTATTAATTCTTCTTTTTCAATTGGTTTAGCAAGATAGTCAGTAAAGCCCTCTGATAAATATTTCTCACGCATTCCTGTAATGGCATTAGCAGTTAAAGCAATTACTGGTGTTTTGAACTCTTGATTTTCTTTTAGTTTTTTTAGAGTTTCTACCCCGCTCATTTTAGGCATCATATCATCCATTAAGATGACATCATAAGATTCACCACTATTTATTTTATCTAAACAAGTAAAGCCACTTTCACAACAAGTTATGTTGTTGGCATTAAAACGTTCTAATAGCTTAGTTGCGACTTTTAAATTAAGGTTATTATCATCAACTATTAAAATTTTTACATCTTTTAGATTTAAAGTTGTTGGGATAGTTAGTTCTTCTAGTTTTTCTTGTTCTTCAGTTATTTGTTGGTTGATAACCACTGTAAATTTAGAGCCTTCACCATAAACTGTATGAACGATTATTTTTCCACCCATTAATTCAACTAGCTGTTTAGTTATCGCAAGACCAAGGCCAGTTCCTTCAATCGTTGTATTTCGGTCTTCTTCAAGACGTTGGAATTTAGTAAATAATTTGTTGATGTTTTCTTGTTTTATTCCCCGACCAGAGTCTTCAACAGAGATAATTAATTTGCACAAGTTATTAGTATTGATACAATTTACTTCATAACGAACAAAGCCTTTGTCAGTATATTTAGCCGCATTACTTAGTAAGTTAGTAATAACCTTTTTAATATTAGAATGATCTCCATATAAAGTAGTTGGTAAGTCTGGAGCGATATAATAAGAAAAATCTAAACCTTTCTCTTGCATTTTAGGAGTTATTAATTTAGCTAATTCTTCAAAAGTATTTTTAGCATTATACTTAGAATTAACAATTTCTAATTTACCAGCTTCAATTTTAGAAATATCTAAAATACCATTAACTATTTCAAGTAAAGTATTAGAAGCATTGATAACATCGCTAGCATTTTCTTTAGCCTCTTCTAGAGTAGTCGCATGGTTAATACAATCACTAAAACCAACAATAGCATTTAATGGAGTACGAATTTCATGAGACATACTTGATAAGAAGTCCGTTTTAGCACGATTAGCTTTATCGGCTTGATCCCGAGCAGCCTCTAATTGTTCAATCATTTTTATGTCTGGATTTTCAATAAAGAAAAACATCAATATAGTTATAAAAGTAATTACCGATGAAGTTAACAATAGTTCTGGATAAATTGCCTGAATTGTTGTAGCAATTAATCCTAATATAGCAAAAATTAGTAATGGAATATATTTCTTATTTTTGTTATTTTTATTGTTCTTATTCTTTGTTAAGTCAATGCACATGCTTATTACCATAATAGCAATTTCCAAAAAAATTATGAGAGCTGTAAAATCAATGGCTAAACCAGTTGAATAAATTGTTCCATCTTCGCATACATAATTTAGTGGTAAAATTATCGTTCCTATTAAAAATATTAAATATAATATATGGCTAGCCTTTTTAAAACTTTTCTGTATTTTATTTTCGCCTATTTCATATATGTAATTTGCAAAAATGGTTATCCAAGCTATTGTAGAAATTAAATAAATTTTATTTAATATTATTATCAATAGCGATGGTGCATTATTTTTTATCAATAAATATTGAATAATATCTATTATTACTACTATTATATTTACAATTATTATTTTTTTGTAAGTTCTAGTATCCTTATTATCTATTCTTTTCCTTATAAAATAGATACTTGCTATCAATAATAGATATATTAAGCTAAATACAAATAACATTATCATATTATCACTACCTTCTTATATATGTAGTATAGCATAAAAAAACTAGTATTGTTATACTAATTTTTTTATGTATTTTTTTTCTTCACTTTTATCCTTTGATTCACTATTTATTATTCTAAGTGTATTTTCTAAGCCCATTTCTTCTAGGGCTCTAATATTTCTCTTACCGCTTCCTGTTAGAGGATATGATTCTTCATTTGATATTATTCTATAATATATTTTTGATTCTATTTCACTTAACTGAGGAATTTTCTTTTCGCATCGTTGCTTCAATGATGATAATATGGCACTATCATTTTTTTGTCTTCTGTTCGGCTGAAATTCTACGTTTATAACTATGTTATCTTCTCCAGCTTCGTCCTTAGCATTTACAATTGCACAAGAAAGAATATTTTTTGTGTCTTTTTCAGCAATATCCTCAATTATAAATGCTGGAATTTTAGTTTCATCATTTAAAGTTATTGTATTGCCGACTCTTCCTTTCACATGCACTGAGCCTAATTTATCTATGCACCCATATACATTTGATGATATCCAATCTCTTCCATCGGTATCAGAAATTACTAAGTCCTCTGTTGCTTTCGGATCATCTTTGTAGCCTGTCATAGTAACAGGTGAATTAGCGGCAACTATACCATATTCCCCGTAATCGCATTCCTCATATATTCCAGCATCCTTTTCTTTAAATACACCTATATGCGCAAAAGGGACAGGCTTCATACCATACTCTTTCCCACCTAGTGGTAATGAATACACATTTTGGTATAGCGTTCTCCATAATGTATAATATATTCCCCCATGCTCGCAATCTCCGCCACCATCTCCAATTGTAACATAAGGAAGAGATATTCCTTTTATTTTAACGCCACTTCCGGCTTTAGCTTCTCTTAAAAATTCATTAATAAACTTTTCTTCTCCAGCAGATTTTTTTTCACCAACTGCAAGCGGAGCGAATAAGAATGGTAATTTTTCCCCTGTTCCATCTTCGTGATGCTTTTTTTCAATTAAATATTGTTTCGCTGCTGCTATCCAAAAACTTGTTGTTAAATTAGCTTGATTTGGCTTATTAATTATTAAATAATCTAGCGCTTTTTCTTTTGAATATTCTGGTTCCATTGCCACCGACCATTGTTGCATTAGGGCATCTGAAATTGATGTAATTAAATTAGTATTTGATTCAGAATGGATGTGTGCTAAACTTCTAAAGCCTGGCATTTTAGGATTTCCGCATAGTTCGGGATCATGAAAAATGCCTATTGTTATAAAACTCCTATTTGTATGCCTAATTTGCTTTGGCTTTCCTATTTTTGTTGAACCACTTGTATATGTAACAATAAAATCCGTATTTAGATTATTATTGTCTATTATTTCAATTTTTGATTTTTCACCTATGCTTTCAAAATCGCTATATGATATAATGTCTGGGTTTTCTTTTATAAAATCTGCTGCCTTATTTTGAAAATGATAATATTTATCTAATGTTGGTTCATATCCGTAACACTTTTCTGGTTCTTTTGGCAAAGAATCGGTCAAGGAAATTAGTACCTTATTTTTAAATTCAGCTTTTTCAATTGTTTCCTTAATCATTGCGTATGTATCGTCTGTTCCAATGAAAATAGTGGATGTACATTTACTTAGAATATTTTCTAAATACGCTTTGTCAAAGTGTGCACCAAATAAATTTAATTTAGCACCAATTTTATTAGCAGCTAGCATTATATATACTAATTCTGGGGTATTAGATAAACAAACTGGTATTTCATCTCCACTTTTAATTCCTAATTCAGAAAGTGATTTAGCAATTGTATCAGCTTTTTTAAACATCTCATCAAAAGTTATTGTTGTTCCCCTATAAAACAGTGCTACTGCATTGGGACTTGTTTTTGATCTTTGCTTTAATTCTTTGTACCAAGAGTGATTATGTTTTTCCTCTATTTCTGTTAATGCTGCAATTGATTTTTTACCATATTTTGTTCTTAATAGTCGTGAAGAAGGCTTATTGTTATCAATTTTTATTAGCTCATCTAATAAATTCTGTGGCAAATACGTTGGTATATTGCCACTTTTTTTGATTTCCTCTCTAAATTTCATTTTAACCTCCTGATTTTATCCTTTTATTTATTTTTCCTCTACTCTTAACTTTTCTAATTTATCTTTAAATTCTTGTGGTGGTTCTATTTCAAAGAATAGTTCCTTTCCAGTTCTTGGGTGTTTTAATTTGATGCTCTTTGAGTGAAGCATTTGCCCGAATTCTGTTGCTTTGCCTCTTCCATAGGCTGGATCATTATTTACTGGATATCCAATATAAGCTAAGTGCACTCTTATTTGATGTGTTCTGCCTGTTTCTAGAATACATTCAATTAAAGTATTATTATGAAATCTTTCTAAAACTCTGAAGTGGGTTATAGCCTCTTTCGCATTTTGATCTGTTACGGCCATTTTTTGGCGATCGTTTATATCTCGGCCAATTGGAGCATCAATAGTGCCAGTATCATGTTTTATTAAGCCATCTACAATAGCTAAATATTTTCTTTCTACTTCTTTTTTGCTAATCATTTCTGCTAATTTTTCATGTGTCCATTCATTTTTAGCTACTAACATAAGACCACTGGTATCTTTATCTAGGCGGTGAACAATTCCTGGCCGATGCTTTTCTCCACTTGTTAAATTAAATCTATATAGTAGTGCATTAACTAAAGTTCCACTATAATGTCCTGGGGCTGGATGAACTACCATCCCGCTTTTTTTATTAATGATTAATAAATCTTCATCTTCATAAATAATATCTAGCGGAATATTTTCAGGTTCAATATTAATTTCATAATTTAATTCATCATTTATTTCTATTTGATCATTTTCTTTAACTAAGTAATTAGCGTTAATCTTTTTATTATTAACTGTAACTAATCCCTCTTTTATTAATTTTTGAATTTTACTACGAGACAAATCTAATTTTAAAGCTAAATATGAATCTATTCGCATATTTTCTTTTTCTTCTACTACTAACAAATTATCCCCCTTTTCTTTTTTGTACGTATTATATCATATTTTGTTATTTTTTTCTACTAAAATTTTTTAGCTTTTATTTTTGGTACTTTTATATTCATTTATGGTAAAGGCAATTATTAGAAAAATTGTACTTAATGTTATAGCGATATCAGCAATATTAAAGACTGGAAAACTATACTTAAAGATAAATATAGATAAGTAATCTGTTACACTCTGATAAAGAATGCGATCTATTAAATTACCAACTATTCCACCTAATAAAAAGCCTAGGGGGATGGTTGTATATTTAGGTAAATTTTCTTCGATGATAAATTTATTAATTATTATTAAGCATAGTATACTAATTATAATTAAAAGGATGGTTTTATTGCCAAAAATACTAAAAGCTGCGCCATTATTTTCTACGTAATATATAGAAAATAAGTTGGGAATTACTTTTATTTCTTGGTATAGTTCCATGGTATTTCTAATGATTATTTTTATAGTTTGATCTACTAATAGTAAGATACTAGCAATTATATAAATACTTTTTTTATTCTTCATCTTTAACCTCTTCTTGGAGACGTTTTATTTTTTCAACTATTATTTGATATTGATTTAGTCTTCTTTCAACTGTTCCCCGAACTTTTAATAATTCTCCTCTTTGAATATTACTATATTCTTTATAAGTTTTTGGAAATAAGGTGTAATCCATAGTTCCTGTTTCATCGCTTCCAGTAATAAAAGCCATTTTCTCGCCTTTTTTTGTATCAATAATTTTTATCTTATCAACTAATATTAAAGTATCAACTTTTTTTGAAAGGTTTTGACTAATATTATTTAATGTAAGGCAGTATGGATTATCCTTTTTATACATTGTAGTTGGGTGTTTGGAAAGATAGAAACCAAATACTTCTTTTTCTTTTTCTAAAAGATAACTATTAGGATATTCTACTTGATACTCTATTTCTGGTTTCATAACAAGACTTGGATCAATATCTTTTGTTAATTCAGCATAATTAAATAAACTATCTAAGTTATAAATTAAGGTAGCTCTATTGTAACCAAATTCTTTAAAGACATCGGCGTTTATTAAAACTTCTAAAGTCTTTTTACCTATTCCGGCTATATATAGTCTACTAAAGCAGTCATAAATATCGGTAAATTTTCCGGCTTTTTTGGCTTCTTTTATTGTTTTAGTAACAACAACTCCTATAGATTTTATGTTAGAAATTGGATAAATAATTTGATTATCTTTTACTATATAGCGTTCTTCGCTTTCGTTAATAGTTGGTTTGATTATAGAAATTTTATTAGCTTTAGCTTCCATAATATATTCGTGGGTTTTACTTTCACTACCTATAACATTAGTTAGAAGATTAGCAAAGAAAATAGTTTTATAATGGCATTTTAAATAAGCCATTTTATAGGCAATTATGGAGTAAGCAACAGAGTGTGATCTATTAAAGCCAAAGCCAGCAAAGTTTAATATTAGTTCAAATATTTCTTTGGCCTCACTTTGAGGATGATTATTTTTAATACTTTTTTCAATAAATTTATCTTCTTCGCTTTTTAATAAATCATATTTTTTCTTACTCATGGCTCTTCGTAAAATATCGGCTTCTCCTAAAGTATAGCCAGCATAAATATTAGCTAATTGAATAATTTGTTCTTGATAAACTAAAAGACCATATGTATCTTTTAGGATAGGCTCTAAGCATTTATCTGGATATGTTATTTTTTCTTCTCCATGCTTTCTTTTTATATAGGTATCAATATTTACGGCAGCTCCAGGTCTAAATAAGGCAATGGCGGCGAAGATATCTTCAAAAGTATTAGGTTTTAAATTGCGAAGAAAGTTACGCATTCCTGTTGATTCAAATTGAAATATCCCGCTTGTATTAGCTGTTTCAAAAATTTTTAAAGTTTCCTGATCATTTAATGGAATCTTAGAAAATTCAATTACCTCACCAGTTTGGTCTTTTACATCATTAATTATATTATTGATAATAGTTAAATTTTTAAGGCCTAGAAAGTCCATTTTTAATAAGCCTAGGTCTTCCAAATATTCCATTGAATAGCTAGTTAGATACATTCCATCTCCAGTAGTTAGAGGAACGACTTCGTCTAAGTCGACTTGACACATAACAATTCCAGCGGCGTGAGAGGATGTGTGTCTAGGGAAACCTTCTATCTTTTGGGCAATTTTATACATATTCGTTAAAGTTGTATCGCTATCAATACGGGCACGGAAAGCAGGATTTTGAGTATAAAAATCTTTTAATTTATCTTTGCTAAATCCTGGAATAAATTTACATAGGCCATCTACTTTATAAGATGGAATATTTAATACTCTGGAAACATCTCTTATTACTTGTTTTGCTCCCATAGTACCGAAGGTAACGATGCCACTAACACGTTTTTTCCCATATTTTTCAATGACATAGTTGATAACTTCATCTCGACGATTATCAGGAAAATCAGTATCAATATCTGGCATTGTTTTTCTTTCTGGGTTTAAGAAACGTTCAAATAAAAGATTATATTGTATGGGATCTATATCAGTTATGCCAAGAGAGTAAGCTACTAAAGAACCAGCAGCACTTCCTCTTCCTGGGCCAACTAAAATACCATTTTTTTTAGCAAATTTGATAAAATCATAAACAACTAAAAAGTAATTAGGAAAGTTCATTTCTTTGATTACATTTAATTCATAAACTAATCTTTTTTTATAATTTTCTGGAATTGTCCCATTTAGACGTTTGCTTAAGCCAGCTTTACATAGCTCAAATAAATATTGATTAGGATCATCACATTCATAAATTGGTAGTAATAATTTAGTTGGGGGAAATTCTAGTGTACAGACTTCAGCTATTTTAATGGTATTAATTAATCCTTTATTATCGGTTAAATCTAATATGTTAGGAATTTCTAATTCATGATTTTCAATATCATAGTTATTATCATCACTAACTGTTTTACTATCTCTAATTTTATATAAATATGGTAATATGCTAGCATCATTTTTAGTTAAATAAAGGCTTTCTCTAAAAAAAACAATATTTGTTGTTATAAGTAGGGCTTCTAGTTCTTCTTTTTTGGTAGTATACCCTAAATAGATATCAGAATATTGTAGTTTTAAATTTGAATATTGTTCTTTATAATTAAATGGTAAAATTGCAATTAGTGAATCATTGTATTGTATTAGATCTTCTTTTGTTACTTGTCTTTCATTTTGAATTGTTGATAATTTTATTAATGATTTATATCCTTGATAATTTTTGGCTAAAAGAACAAGGTTATAGTCTTTTAAAATAATATCTAGTCCAATAATTGGTTTAATATCTTTATTTTTACATTTATTAATAAACTCCATAGTTCCATACATAGTTGTATCGGTAAGAGCTATACTGGAGATATTATTATTCTTTGCATAAGTAATTATGTCGTCTATTTTAAGTAGGCTAGATAAAAGTGTATAGTTACTTTTATTATATAAAGGAATATACATAGTTAATACCTCCTTGTATAAGTATTTTATCATAAAGTTATATTAATGAGAATATAACTAAAAAATAAATTTTGACAAATTATGCCATTATTTTTGCCTTAATGGTTATATTTTAAGGATTTTGTTTGACTTTCTTAAATATTTATGTTAAAGTTATTAAGCAGAAAGAAAAAGACCGAAGGAGGAAGAGATTATGGCTGTAAATATTTCACAAAGAACTGGTAATGTAAAAAATAAAAGATCTCATGCTTTGAATGCTACTAAAACTAGACAAAATTTAAACTTACAAGTTTATAGACTTGCTGATGGTACAAAGACTAGACTTTCTACTAAAGAAAAGAGAACTTTATTAAAGAATCAAAAAGCTGCATAGTAATATGCAACTTTTTTTGTTCATATATTTAATATTTTAATAATAAAAGCATACTTAATATGCTTTTTTATTGGCATAGATAACCTAAAGTTTTAGCTTTTTGAATAATTGCATCTTTACTATCGTCTAAAGCAAATTCAACTTTAGTTACGACATTTTGTTCATGATATATCGTTAATTGGGTAGCGTCTAGTTGATTAAGTTCTATAGCAACAACTGTTTCAAAACCACTGCCTTTGGCGGTTGATAATATTTTATAGCCTGGAATTACTAGAGATTCAAAATTTTGATAAGCAGCAAATAAGGGTGGAATAGTACTTTGAGCTAATATTTCTTGACCAATTGTTGGAGTAACATCCATTACTTTAGTATAATTACTTAATTTACCATTTTTTAAAATTAGGGTCATGTTAACAGCCATATCAAAGCCTTGAGTTGGATCTACTGTTGCGTATTGACAATTTATGGTTGCAACAGGGTCAATTGTAGTTTCTATTTCTTTATGAGCAACATTTGTTGTGGCTTCATTTGATGATTTGCCAAAAATACTAATAACGTTATTATAAGACGCACCTATTGTTATACACATTACTCCTAAAATAGCTAAAATAAGTGCTGGTTTTTTACTTACTTTTTTTTCATAACTGGCTACTCTTTCTAATTCTTGTAAATTTAATACTTGAGTTTTGGTTAATTCTTCCTTGGCTAATCTTTCTTCTTTTGTCATTTTTTTCATGTTCGCCACCTCTATTCTTAAGTTAATTATAGCAAAAGTTTAATTAATTACCAAGAAAAAAATAACTATTTCTAGTTATTTTTTGTTCGAGCGTCAAATTTTTTTCTTTCTTCTGTATTAAGTATCTTTTTTCTAATACGAATATTATTTGGAGTAACTTCAACTAATTCATCAGAATTGATGTAGTCAAGGGCGTATTCCAAGGTAATAGGACGTGGTCTTTTAAGGACAACAGTATGATCAGATCCAGCAGCACGAGTATTTGTTAATTGTTTTCCTTTTACTACGTTAACAGCTAAATCGTTTTCACGGTTACATTCTCCAACTACCATTCCTTCATATACTTCTGTTCCTGGTTCAATAAACATTACACCGCGATCTTCTAAGTTACCAATAGAATATGCAGTTGCAGCACCATTTTCCATAGAAACTAAAACGCCTAATTTTCTTTCCCCTACTTCGATATTTTCATATGGAAGGTATTCTTTAAATGTGTGATTCATGATTCCATAACCTTTAGTTAATGTCATAAATTCTGTTGAAAAGCCAATTAGACCGCGTGATGGGATTGTGTATATTAAACGAACTTGGTTTTCAAAGTTATTCATGCTTTCCATACGGCCACCACGAGTACCAAGTTGTTCAATTACAGAACCAACGCTTTCTTCTGGCACTTCAATTTGTAGTTCTTCATATGGTTCACATTTTTGGCCGTCAATTTCCTTAATAATAACGCTTGGTTTGGAAACTTCAAGTTCAAATCCTTCACGACGCATGTTTTCTATTAAAATTCCTAAATGCAATTCACCACGACCACTTACTAAGAAGGACTCATTTGTAGCTGGGGCAACTCTTAAGCTTACGTCTTTTTGGGTTTCACGCATTAAACGTTCTTCTATCTTTCTAGCAGTTACAATTTTACCATCGCGTCCAACGAAAGGTGAAGAGTTAGTTCCAAAAGTCATTTGTAAAGTTGGCTCATCAATATGTAATTGTGGTAAAGGTTTAATATCATTATTATTACAAATAGTCTCTCCTACTGAAATATCAGCAAGTCCTGCTATTGCAACAATGTCTCCAGCCTCGGCTTCAGTAATTTCAATACGATGGTATCCATAATATCCAAATAATTTTTGAATTCTGAATTGTTTAGTAGTACCATCTAGACGACAGCAAGTAACCATTTCTCCTGTTTTAATTCTTCCGTTTTGAACACGACCAATACCTATTCTTCCTACAAATTCGTTGTAGTCTAATAAGGCTGGTTGAAATTGAAGGGATTCTTCAGCACTGCCTTTTGGTGCAGGAATTTCATCAATTATGGCATCTAACACTTCGGTAAATCCTGGTGTTTGCTTTGATAGGTCATCACTTGTTGAACAAGTTCCGTTTAAAGCTGAACAGTATAATACTTTAAAATCTAGTTGTTCATCATTAGCACCTAATTCAATAAATAAGTCTAATACTTCATCTAAAACTTGTTTGCATCTAGCACTTGGTTTATCTACTTTATTAATAATTACAATTGGTTTAACCTTAGCAGCAAAAGCTTTTTTCAAAACAAAGCGTGTTTGTGGCATTGGTCCTTCATATGCATCGACAACTAATAAAACACCATCGACCATATTCATGATTCTTTCTACTTCTCCACCAAAATCAGCATGTCCTGGTGTATCCATAATATTTATTCTTATTCCTTTATAATCAAGGGCTGTTGTTTTTGCTAAAATTGTGATACCACGTTCTTTTTCTAGGGCATTAGAATCCATTGATACATTGCTTACGTCTTCGTTTTCTCTAAACATTCCTGAAGTTTTTAATATTTCATCAACCAAAGTAGTTTTACCATGGTCAACATGGGCAATAATTGCTACATTTCTTTTTTCCATTATATGACACCTCTTCTTTTCGACGTTTCTCATTATAACATAGCTTGAAAAAAAATACTAGTTTTTTCTAGTATTTTTTCGTACTTTTATATAAGTATAGTTTGAAGCTAAGCATGTTGCAGTCAAAGCAATTATTTTAGGCTCAAAGCGATAGTTTCCTGTTAAGACGATACTACCTAGTAAAATATCGGAAATGGCCGTGAGATTTAGACTAATTTTTTTTAGGGCCTGTTTTTCATTCATAAACTCACCAATATATTATATGTTTCTTTTTTTATTTAGTTTTTGCCTTATATTTTTATAAAAATAACTAACTAATAAAATTATTAGTAATATTTTGATAGGCATTTTTAATTTATTAATGTACTCATTAATAATGATCCAGTTATTACCAAGGGCATAGCCTACATAAACAAAAGCAAATGTCCAGGGAATTGAACCAACTAAAGTATAAAGAAAAAACTTAATAAATGATAAGTGCATGGTTCCTATAGGCAGAGATATTAATGTTCTAACAATTGGAAAGTTTCTACCAATAAGAGCGGCGATTAGGCCATACTTTTGATACCAATTATTAGATTTTTCAATATCTTCTTCTTTCATAAAAAAGTATTTACCATATTTTTTTATAAATGGTTTGCCGCCAAAATATCCCATAAAATATATAACTACAGCACAAAAGGTACTGCCTATTAGACCAGTAAGAAAAGCCCCAAAAAAGGTAAAAATTCCCCTACCAGCAAGAATTCCGCCAGTAGCTAAAATCAATTCACTGGGAATGATAATAATAAAAGCTTCTAAAATCATACCTAAAAGCATTCCAAAATAGCCATAATCGCTGATTAAATCTATTACAAAATTGTCCATTGCATCACCTATATAATAATATGATGGACTTTATATTTTTTGACTTTTACCTATTTTTTTATTAGTTTTTGAATATTTTAGTGATTTTTCAATTTTTTTTAAAAAATATGTTGACATAAATTCTTATTCTGATATAATTAATGTTGTCTACTTGATTAGTCGACCTGTCGATCGGAAACTAGGACAAAGGTTGATTAATGGTATATGCGGATGTAGTTTAATGGTAGAACCTCAGCCTTCCAAGCTGACTACGTGGGTTCGATTCCCATCATCCGCTCCATAGTGAAGTCTGCTCGAACTTTTCGAGTTTTGATAAATAACTAATCTAGAAATGGATTAGTTTTTTTGTGTTGTTAAACCCACTTTATCGGCTTAGAAGATATAAAAAGACTATCCTACTTAAAGGAAAGGATGGAACTATGGTAAAAATTATTAAGGAAGAACTATCATTTGAAGAATCATTAAAAAAGAAAATTGAATATATACTAATTTTATTGAGGAAATAATTAAATTACTTAAACTAAGATAAAAAGATATTGGTAAACTTGAAAAAATATAAGTATCAATAATGGAATTAATTTGGTAATTCTTAAATGGTATTATTGTAAAATTCATGTAAAAGATAAGTCTTACTAATTGTTTTTTTAATAGGCTATGGTAAAGTATGATATCATTTTTATAGTTATTTTGTAGTAATTAAATGGAGTGTGTTTATGATTATATTTTGTTTTTTGTTATTAATTTTTATGAGTTTTATTGTATTTGGTATTTTTTATAAAAAAACTAATAAGAAAAATTATGAATTAGATAATAATATTAATGAATGGTCTTTTCAAAGATATGCAGATTTTTATGGTAATATGGTTTTAAAGGATTCTTTCTTTTATGATAAGATGAATAAAATATATGATTTGATTATAAATGAAAAAGAAGATGATATTAACTTTATTGCAAAAGAAGCTGGTTGTACTTATGAGGAGTGTATTTTGAAAATTAAGTATTTAAAAAATAAAAGACAAATTGGTGATATGTATATCGATAAAATAAATGGAGTAATAAAAAAATGTTCTCCAGAAGATCAGGCTCTTCTTGATAAATATACTCATTTTTTATATGTTGATAAATTTCAAATTTTTGATATTGCTAGAATGCTTCCTCAAACTTCTAGTAAAAATATTAATGAAGTTATGCAACAAGTTTTTGAGGATTTGAAATATTTAGATGACAAGGGACTAATTAATGGAATTATTTTAAATGAAGTTGATCAAACTATACTTTATTATAGTGTAGAAAAGCATAAAAAAGAAAAAGACTTTGTTACTATAAATTGTAAAAACTGTGGAGCTCTTAATGATGTTAATCGAGGAAGTAAAGTAAGATGTAGATATTGTAATACAATTGTTGCTGCACCTTTAAATGATGATGCATTAAAATAAAATATCTTTATTAGATTAAATTTATATTAATAAAGATTTAATAGTTATTATTTTATATTTTACTGACATAATAAAAAGATCTTAAGATTTATACAAAGCTTAAGATCTTTTTATTTATTGTTGAATATTGAATTATCTAAATTATTGTTGGTATATAGCTAATAAATTTTAAAAGTTAACTAAATATTGATAATTTATAATTGATTATCGTCCGTAACTTTTTCTAAAAATACTTTTTTCTCAAAGCCACCACGTTTTAGCCTTTTTTGATTGGCTACTTCTTCTACGTCAACTAAAGTTTTATTTTCTAATTTGGCTAGAGTTTGAATTATTTCTAACATATCAGCTA
This sequence comes from bacterium, assembly GCA_029099845.1. GTDB lineage: Bacteria > Bacillota_I > Bacilli_A > RF39 > UBA660 > CAG-877. Next base: position 26,424 of record JAQXOT010000017.1, on the reverse strand, counting down.
GTTCTTCAATTCGTTCTTTAGAAGTTGTTGCTTCTATAACTTCTTGATATTCTTCTAATAGTTTTTTTTCTAGAGCTTTTTTATAATCTGTATCACTTAAGGTTCTAGTTATAGGATTACAGTTATCTTGACGTATTATTTCTGGAATGTTATCACGAACTAGTTTATTATATATTTTTTCCATATTATTTTACTTCTTTTTTCCATAAATCATGTTTATTACAGTAAGCATATATAGTTGAACCTTTGATGTATCTAAACTTAGCTTCTGGTTTTTCTTCTGGAGATAATTTTACTCGAACTACCCTATTTTCTGTTACTTGAGCAATCCACATTATATAGTGAACATTTTCCATAGGATGTTCTGTTTTCCCTATTTTAACTATAATTTCATCATTATCTTGTTCATAGATTGGAACGTGTTTTTCTACTGAAGCATCAAAACTATTAGCAACTAGTTCTTCCATTTTTTTACCACAGCAGGTAATATGATTTATATCTCCTTCTACTACTTCTACTACATTGCCACATATTGGGCATTTATAAAATTTTATTTTTTCTTGCATATTAATTTTCCTTTCTTGTTTTTGATATAATTATATTTTTATAACTTATTTTTAACTCATTTGTTTTTTATCTTGACGATTGGACTCTTTTTTAGAGATTGATTCAGCATACATTTGATCATATAGAGGTTGAACGTTTTCTGTTTGTAGTTTAGCAGTATCTATTCTGGCTCTAAAAAACTGGTTGATAAATTCAGATTGATAAGTACTTCTAAATAAGTTAGTAATTATTTCTTTACTGTACTTATAACTTAAATCTTCAGCATTTTCAAAAATAGAAATTGAATCAATGTTTCCAGTGTTTTCTAAATTATTTTTAACTTCTTCTATAAAATAATTATATACTGATTTGGCTCCATCATTGTAAGCATATGTATCCCCTTTTCTTACGTCAGTTTCAGTCCATTTTATTCCGGCTGATGTTAGCCAAATGTTGGCAAAAGTTGCGAGTTCGATTGTATTTTCATCACTTACTACTTCACCAGTCTTAAGATCTTTAATTTGGGGCCTATTATTTTCAATTGAAGCTAATTCGTATCTTTTTGTACATTCCTTTAGCTCAGTAAAGGTTGGAATACTTTTAGTGATTGGTGTGGTAGAATACTCTACTGAAGACTTTTGAATATTAGAAATATCTCGCTCATTTATTTCTTGTTTTAAATGTTCTAGAACCTGTTGATGAGCTAATGCTAATTTTTTTTGTTCATCTTTATTAGTAATGCAATAGCTTTCAAAGCTTTTTATTAAGCCGAGTAGCTCTTGATTACTAATATGACTATTATTATACAAAGTTTCTAGCTTTTTTTCTAGACATTTGGATAAAGCTAAGCATAATGTCAAATGACTAGTTTCAGTTTTATTTTGCTTTATATCTGTAATTGCTCTCATAAATAATTCTGAAGCATCTTTATCACTATTATATATATTTTGAAAGACGTCATTATACAAATTATTAAAATCTTGGAAAGCACTGATTGGATCTATATACATTAAGTTAAAGGTATTTTTACCTCCAAAAACTATTTTAAATAAATTACCATAATTAGTAATTACATCGTTACTGCTTTCTGGGTTTCTTAAGGGAAAGCAATTGCCGTCTTTTCCAATCAAAGAATATAAATATGTTTTTTGCCTAGCCATTTCTAGTGATTCTGTTTCATTTAATATTTCATTTAGATTATCAACCCCGTCTATCTTACGATAGGTCTTAACCCCAGGTTGCTCGAGCCTTGAACTAATATGACACCCTGTTGATAAGTATACGGAGCCGGCACCTATTTCTTTGGGAATTTCTTCATATAATCTAATCATGCCTCGGTATTGTGGCATTTTTGCTAACTCATTGGAAATATTTTCATAAGAATGCCTAAATCTTTGATCTAATTCATGATCATACCTAGTTTGAAGTCCATGTTCGAATTCGTGCATAACAACTTTTTTAGCGGCAGATTTTTGTAATTCTAAAAAGTTTGCTTTTGAATTGAAGTACTTTTCGCAATAATCTAATTGTGAGTCGATCTTGGCTTGATTAAGCATAACTTCTTGATATTCTGGAAAGAACTGTCCTTTAGAAGAAGTACCAAAAAAGCCTTGGTCTATTGCATCGTTAGTAGATTTGGAAACTGCCCATATATTTCGCATTAATCTGTTGAGAAAAAAATCTTCCGTGGAAAAATAGCCATTAACTGGTTTAATAATATATACATCGCTACTTTCATCTAATGAAGCGGGAATACTGGGAACAATTTTTTCATATTTAGAAATAATTCTCTAATGACTTCTTCTATGTTATCATCTAAATCAAGAGCATTTGAATATGCTGTTATAAAATCTTTAATCTTAATTTTATCCATATTTACTCTCCTATTCAAATATTATTTTAGCATATATTTTAGATAATTTGAAGTATGGATATTTTGCTATATTTCAAAATAACTTATCTACTTTTATGTGAGGTAAAAAAACTGGTAATTATTTCTTCTCCAGCTAGTATATTCCTACTAGCAGTAAGGATTTTGTCTTTATTTACTGCAAAATTCCATTTAACAAGTGTAATCTTGCCATTTTCTATTTCTATGGCAGTAATACCATTAGGATGAATACAACTACCATCATTAAAATATAGACTTTGACCAATTATGGGAAAGGTGGCTCGGTGAGTATGACCAGCTATAATAATTTTATTATTTTTAATACTCCACTTTTGTAATTTTTTTTCAGTTTTTTTGGTTACTTGATAGTTTTTAGCCGCACTAGTAGGATCATTTAGGCCTATATTTTCAAGATTTTTCCATACGTTTCGGACAAGAAAACGAGATAATTTTAAAAGTGTACTATTAAGAAAGTCGGCTTGATGACCATGTAATAGGAAAATATCATTTCCTTTATATTCTAAAATTAAAGATTCTTTTACAGTTAGATTATTTAGTAATAATTCTTCAGTTTTGGTTAATTTATTATAATATTTATAAAAATATTTTTCTAAAATGAGAGGAGATTTTTTAGAAATATCATGATTACCATATATCATTATTAAGCGATTAGAGTCATGAAACTTTTTTAATAATTTATATATTTCTATATGAACATCAATAATGTCTTTATAATCATTAACTTCCCACATTTCATCACCATCACCTAATTCTATATAGGTATAACCTCTACTGTAGTAATAAATTAGTGCTGATTTGTAGATATTTTGATTCTTTAAAAAGTTATCAAAACTATCTCCAGAGCCACGATGGCAATCACTCATAATAACTATTTTGCTGGCATCATTAATACTTATTTTAGGAGAGTTTTGAAAAAGATTATTTAATTTTTTACTCATATTCTTTTACCCTTAACTTCTGAATAAACATTACTATTAAGTAAAATTATATTTGAGTTAGTTTTACTAGTTCTTTGGTTTAGATTTTGATCTTTAGTTTTACTATTTTTAGTTACTCTAGGTATTAAATCATTTATCATTATTAAGTTTTTATTTTTAGAAGTTAGAGAATCATCTATTTGATCATTTTCAATTAAGTCTTTTAAATATTCATTATATAAGTTTACATTATGTTGGTTAAGTAATTGTCTAATAAAGTCTGTATACCAAGTTCTAGTCCAAACTTTAGGGGTATGAGGTTTAGTGTATTTAAAAGAAAAAGTGGTATTATGAACATTGTAATTTTTTTCTTTATAACCTATTTTTTTAAATGATGCAAGAAAAGCGTTTAGCATTTCTAAGTTTGGAAAAGTAATTTTTATGTCCATAGTTAAGTCTTTAGGTTTACTAAAATGACCTAGTTTGAAGATAGCTAACCACCAATGTTTAGCGTGGGATGAGGCTAATATTTGGTTATTTTTATATAAAGTTATATTAATATCTAACATATCTTTTTCACTAACTGGAAAGTAGAGTGTTTTTTTATTTATTTCTTTAGAATTAGTATAATAGACTCCAACCTCAGCACCTGTTGCGATACCATATTGGCCTTTCCAAAAAGTTATTAACCAGTTTTTATTATTATATTTAAATTTTATAGGTTCTGTATCAATAATCATTCTAAATAAGGGAGCAAAAACATCATAGGCATGAGTGTAACCAAAGTTTTTTTGCCATGCTTCGTGATCAGTATAAAATAAATCTTTTTTGGCATCATAAATAAAACCTGCCGCATGAAAGCCATCATAGGAAAATTTTCCATATTTTTTAACAATTAATTGTAATAATATTTTAAAAAATAAGCTAATGATAAAAAGAAAAATTAAAAAGGAAATCATTAAATATCACTACCATTCTTATGGTATGATATGAGTGTTAAAGAAAAGAGATAACGTCAAATAACACTAATAAATATTCTTATTTATGATAATATTTTTTACTAAATTGACACTTTAATCTAATTATTTTAAAATTTTATTAGGAGGTATTATATGTATTTATCAAATTTAAAATATAGTGATATTTTATTTAAATTAGATTCTACCTCGTTGGAAAAGTTAGTGTTTTGTCGAGATGGTAAATTAGTTAGTGCTGATATTGGAATTGTTTTAGGTGGAGTTTCTATGATTCCTGATAGAGTTAATAAGGCTTTTGAATTATATAAAAAAGGTATAATTAAAAAGATTTTAGTTTCTGGTGGTATTGGACACTTTAATTTAAAAAGGACGATTACGGAAGCACAAGCAATGAAAGATTATTTATTGTCTTTAGGTCTTTTAGATGAAGATATTTTAGTTGAGGATAAGTCTAGAAATACTTATGAGAACTTTTTATATAGCTATCATTTATTAAAAGAGAAAATGGATTTAAAGGGGATATCTTTTACTTTGATAACTTCTGATTTTCATATGAAAAGAGCAAAAGAATTATTTAAGTATTTTTTTAAGGACTCAAAGTTTATTACTTGTAGCGTTATGGATGGTAAAACTGATAAGGATATGTGGAAAAAAAGTTTTAAAGGACGCTATACTATTAGACTGGAGGGCTTACTGTTAAGAAGTTTATTTAAGAAAAAGTTAATTGATGATATTAAAATTAGTTAGGTTATTAATTATAGTTTAATAATAAAAGTACGACGAGCCGAAAGCAAGTCGTACTTTTATTTGTTGGTAACTTCTTTGGTTAGTTTTTCGTCACATTTAACGTAGTTTTCATGAATTTCAGCTACTGAATCAGTTAGTTTTGCAATGTTTGTTAGTATTGTTGTAACATTATTAAAATAATTAGTAATGCATGTGTTTATTTGTGTTGGTACTTGGGTTGTACTACTAAATCCTTGGTTAGATAAATTAGTTGTAAGGTAGCTAGTTTTTCTAATGGCTGCTCTAATTCTATTAAGAGATGTTGATAAATGATTTTTATCTGATTCTAGTAAAAAATTCTTTAGTTTTGATAATTCAAGATTACTAAATGATGTAGCAAGGTGATATTTACTAGTATCTATTCCAAAAAATGAATATAGTTTATTGATATTATCAATTTTTGACAAGTCAAGAGCAATTTCTTGACCGTTAATAAATGCTCTAATACTTTTAAATTGACTAAAATCGATGGTACCACTGGAAGATAAATAATCATAAATACCTAGTTCGGTAAAAGCATCACTCATTTCTGTATGGGATCTTGGTCTACCTTCTTCATTAGCATTATCTTCAAATATAATAGTGTTTACGCCTTGGCTAGCTAGTTGGAGATAAGCGGGATAATAATTTTTTGCTGTTGTTGTCGTTTGATTTTGAGCAAATAATAAGAATATAGAGTTATTTTCTTTGAACTTTTCTGTGTAGCCTGTTGATTGCCAATATGAAGCGGGAATATAACCATCCATTACTACATTTATAATTGGTGGAGATTCCTCTTTATTGTCAGATAATAATTTCAAGGCAGCTATAGATGCATCACCGGCTGAACCACTATGAGAAATAGCTACAGTCATGTTACCACTAAGTCCAAGATTTTTTTTAATATCTTCAACATATATATTAGCCTGTTGACCCGATAAATATGAAATTCTTGTTTTGGTATCAGGGTCATAGTCAACATTTCTTGGGACTTGAATAACTATTGATTGAGCGTTTTTCTCTCTAAATTCAGTATCAAAATTTCCCCCAACAGCAAAGGGTGTCTCATATGCAGATTGTCCACCATCGCCACATAAATAGTACATAACAGGAGTGTTTTCACTATAATTATTGGGAACATAAGCATTATAGCCATTAAATTTATATAGTTTCCCTGCTTGGTATTCTCTTATAATTGAGATGGCTCCATTAAGCATAATATCACCCTTTCAACTTTACTCTTGTATTTATTATACAATAGTAAAAAGATATTTACTACAACTTAAATTAGCAAATTATTTTCATTGATTATTTTAGTTAATAATAAAACTAGGCCTATTACCTAGTTCATTTATACCATTTGTGTATTTAATTGATTTAGGATCCTAATAAAGTGGTTAGCTTCTCTTAAAATATGATCTGCTAATAAAGGAATAATGATACTTTTGATTTGACAATTTAATATTCCCTCTTCTCCTGATTGTTTAAAGTTTCTAAAGTCTATTGTTTTATTTAAACTAATATTAGTTAAATATTCTTTATCATTATTATAATTTTTTAGAATTCGTTGATATTCTTCTTTAAATTTATTAGCTGTATTAATTAAATCTTCTTCACTTGGATCTAATAGGTCACTAATAAATTCAGCATGTTCTTTCATAATATTATTCCAAAATATTTCTTGTTCTAGTAGTTCATTTTTATTAAGAAATTTTCTTTCTTCTATTTTACTTAGTAAAGTTAAATACATTTTAGCCTCATTGGTAATATGAGTTATTAATAAAGGATAATTAGTTGTATATAGTTTACATGATAAAACATTATTTAAAATATCATTTTTAAAATCTATTAATCTTTTAACGAGATTTATAGTTTGTCTATTAATATTACTAATTGATGTGACTAGTTTACTACTGGCAGTTGGTAAGCCGTCTTTTAAGTTAAACTCACTTTGGGTTAGAGAAGTATCAATATATATTCCTGATAAATTGATAGTTTTAATTTCTGCTTGCATTGTATTTTTAGTAATGATTTCGTTAGCGAATAGTAAGTCTTTACTTATATTACCAGTAGCTAGATAAATTATATTTTTTAAAATATTTGAAAAAGATATTTGAAATTCTCTGGCAATTTGTTGATAGTTTTTATTTTTTTCTAAGAAAGAGGCCTCTAGAAAAAAGCTGTGTTCTTTCATTATGCGATCAAAAAATAAATGGAGTTCCAGAGATAGTCTTATATAGTCGTTATTATTCATTTAATTTCCTCCTAATAATTTATATGCTAAAATAAAAGTTATTTATAAAAAAATTATGGTTAAGATAATTTTTTCTTTATTTGTTTTTTTGTGTATTATGATTTTAAAAAAAGAAAAACCTATAAAGTAATTTTTTTACTTGATAGGTTATATATTAAAAGATAATTAATGTGTATCTTTATTATTTTTTCTTAGTATCTATTGTCTTTTTTAAATCATAGACAACGTCAACGTTATCACAAACATTTTTAGAGTGTGTAACAATTATTATACATTTATTTTCTTGGTGAGCTAGATCTTTAAATATTTTTAGGATTTCGTCTTCTGTTTCTTTGTCTAAATTACCGGTTGGTTCATCAGCTATTATAATATTTGGATTATAGGAAAGACTTCTAGCAATTGCGATACGTTGTTGCTCCCCTCCTGATAATTTTAAGACTCGTCTATTGGCGAATGATTCATTTAAACCGACACTTTTCATCAGTTCAAGAGCCTTTTTATGTTTATCTATACCTTTTATATTACTTATTTCCATAGAAAGAATGATGTTTTCGATGGCTGTTAAATGTGGTAGTAAGTTATAACTTTGAAATACGATACCGATGTATGTGTTTCTATATTTATCTAAGTCTATTTTTTTTAGGTCTTTATCATCATAAGTAATGGTTCCTTCATATTTTGTTTCTAGTCCACTAATTAGGGAAAGAAGTGTTGTTTTTCCACTACCACTTTTTCCTTTTATGGCGTAAATTTTACCTAATTCAAAACTATAATTTATATTTTTTAAAACATAATCATTTATATCAGCATCATCATAGCGATAACTGACATCTTGCAATTTTAAGATCTCTTTTTTCATTAGCTACGCTCCTTTAAAATTGTTAATGGAGAAAATTTTTGAATGCTAATCATTGAGGCAGATGAACTGATTAGAGTTAGAATGATACCAAGAATTAATAATTCTCCTAATACTTTCATATCAACAACAGCATTAATAGAAGTGAAGGCTTGGACTTCAGCTACACCATTAATTTTTTCAAATTTTTTGTTATTTTCAGTGTTAGGTCCACCAAAGTTTTCGTTAATGTTTGCTTTTTGGTTTTATGCATTAGAAATTTCATTTTCTAATAAGTAATTGGAAACTGGGACACTACTTATTGCACCAAGGCCAGCACCAATTAATAAACTAGCAAAGGATACAATTAATATTTCAGAAATAAATTGGCAGTTAAGAGACTTTTCTTCATACCGATTGTTCTTAAAACACCTATTTCATATCTTCTTTCTCTAATATTTATCATATTGATTACAAATAGTACTACCCCACCAATTATTAAGGTAATTACTAAGAATGTGGTAGCAAAAGTGTTAACATTTGAAATAGTACTTGTAGCGTTTGCTACTTGATCTAGGTTTGTAGATACAGTTAAGTATTCACTTAAGCCTTTATTTTTTAGTTCTTCACTAAAAGAATCTTCTACTTCTTTATCTTTTAAAATAAAGGTTGGTGTTATTGATTTTTTTATTTCGCTATCATTACTTGTAAAGGTATTAATTACGGTTGAGTTAGTAATAATAGTGTTGGCTGATGATGTAAACATTCCCATTGATTCAGCAGCATCAGTTTTTTCTTCATAAATTCCTGTTACGGTTAAGGTAATAGTATTATTTTCATCAGTTGGATCAATAAATACTACTTCCTCATTAACGGAGATGTCATTTAAGCTAGCTAATTCATTATTGATGACACAGAAGTTTCCTTCTAAATCACTGGAGATTTCACCTTCTATTATGGAATATTTACCATTAATAAAATCTTCCATAGCGGATAATTGGGAATAACCAATTAAAGTAAAATCACTAGTTGAAATATTTTGAAAGTTTTCTTTACCATTAGGGCGCATCATATCTTCGCCTGGGGCGTTATTGGAAGTGGCACTAGCTTTTTCTAGGTCATTAGAATTAACTCCGACGCTAATTTGGTAATAGTAGTCTTTAACATAGTCACTGGTACCATAATTTTCTATTTCTTCTATGGTAATATTGCTAATATTTTGAAAGATTTCATTCATATTATCTTTTTTTTCGTCTCGTTCATCAGGTGTCATGTTTTTATCCATTTGCATTTCATTATGCATTGATTCACGATTTACACCAATAGTCGCAGTTACTTCATATTGATTTTCATAGGATGTAATAAGGGCTTGTGCTGAATTTCTAATAGCTAAAGTGATAGCAGCAGCACAAGAAATCACAACTACAATAATGCCAATTAATAAATTTCTCCCTTTATTTCTAGAAATTGATACTAAAGCATTTTTAATAATATACATAATATTCTCCTTTCTTAATGCAAAATAATTATATTTGGAGAATATTAAAAGAACATTAAAAATGTTCTTTTTTATTATTTTTCTTCTTTAGTAACTATACCAGCGTCAAATTTATAGACAACATCACATAGGATTGAAATATCTTCTTTTATATGAGTTGATAAAATAATAATTTTATTTTTTTTCTTTTCTTCTAATAATAACTTTCTAATTTTATTACTACTTTCCTCATCTAGTCCATTAAAGGCTTCATCTAAAATCATTATTTTAGGATCTTCCATTAATACTTGGGCAATTCCTAATTTTTGTTTCATGCCAAGGGAATATTTATGATAAAGTTTATTCATATCTTGTGATAGTCCTACTTTTTCTAGAGTCTCATCTATTTCTTTTAAACCTATTTTTTTTGAATATTAGCTAATAGTTCTAAATTTTCTCTTCCTGTTAAATCAGGAAGAAAATTAGGTTTTTCAATTAAGGCTCTTGTTGAGGGAGGATATGTATTATTTTTAATTACATTTACACCATCAAATAAAACTTCACCAATAGTTGGTTCATAAAAACCACAAATAATTTTTAGTAAAACACTTTTACCAGAACCATTGGGACCAATAAAGCCATAAATTTTTCCTTCTTCTAATTTCATATTAACATTTTTTAATACTTCTTGTTGTTGAAAGCTTTTAGAAACATTTTTAATTTCAATTTTCATTATTTACCTCCTAATTCATTAATTATTTTTTTATGATAATTAACATTTAAATAATTATTATAAGTAATTATTACTAATAAAACTAATAGTAGTATATTTTTATATTCTTGTAATGAGGCGATATTTAAAGGAATACTAATAATTATTATTACACTAATTATAATACTAATAATTCTTCTTTTAGAAAATATAGTATATGATAAATATATTGCGAGTAATAATTGTGTAATAGCTATAATATATAAATAATCAGTTATAAATAAATTTAATATTGGGATAAGTTGTAGTTGATAGTGATTAAGGAAAAGAATTAATATTAAAATAATATATTGAATTAATTTGATTAAAAAAAGAATAATAAAATTAAGGATAGTTTTTTGAAGATATAAATCCTTAAAGCCCATTCTTAAATATATTTGATCTAAATTGGTTTGATAGTCTTTTATATAATTAGATAGTGTTAAATAAAGAAATGATACTATATTAAAAAAATACATGATAGCTAAAAGTGGATTATATGTCTTTAAATTAAAAGTTAAGCCTAGAGTGTTTTTGATAATAGTTAGACTAGGAACAGCTTTATTTAAATTGATAATGATAGTTATTATTGGTATTAAAAGAATTATTATTAAAACCTTTTTTTGCCTTTTTAATAAGTAATTCAAGTCATTGTAAATAAAGTATTTGTTAAAAAGATGTTGTCTTTTTCTAACTATTTTAAATAAAATAATAATAAATATTAACATTATAATTAAAAAAAGAATTGATATGATAAGTTCTGTTTTGAAACTAGGATAAGTTTTTAATTTAAAATAAGTCCAAGGTAGTAAACTAAGTGATGATTTTTCACTTGGTAGATTAAAAGCAAAAAATATTATAAATATGAAATCAATTATTAGAGTCTTTTTTTCTTTTAAATATTCATAAAATAAAGTATTTATTATGGAAAAAAATATGGCGTAAGTATAATATCTAAAAATGAAAAAGATACTATAAATTAGATTATTAATTTCATAATTTGAATATTTTTGAATTTTTAGTTCCCCTAGTTTGGTAAAATTTAGGATAGTAAAAAAGGATAATAACTGAATTATTATTAAAATAATATTTATTTTAGTGGTTATTTTTATTAATTTTTTTAAGTAGTTTGTTCTTGTTTCTAAGCGAAGCGTATAGTCGTTATTTTCTATAAATATACGACTGGTATTAATAGTATTTACAGCTAGAATAGAAAAAAACATGATGTTGTAGTATGGGCTTGTATGACTAATTATTATGGGAGTAAGAAAATCATTTATTCCATTGCCAATGATATAAGAGCCATAAATGGCTGTAAAAATACTGAAAAATAGAATTATTTTGAAACTAGGTGTTTTAGTAATGTAATCAATTATTACTTGATCATTATACAAATTCTTTTTCGACTTCAATAATAGTTACCTCCTTATTTTTATAAATTACTCTATCAATAACATAGGATAGTAAAGCTAGAGAAAAAGATATAATAATAAAATATAGGTAATTATTTTCACCATTTATATACCAATAGTCAAAAATATTTAAATATGCACTTATTGAAGGATTAAGCTTAAGAAGCCTTATTAATAAAATTGATCCTCCAACATCAAATAATATAACGAAAACAAAAAAACATAGGTAGGAAAATATTATTACCAATAAACTATTTTTACTCTTATTTAAAAAAGCTAGAGCAATATTTGAATAGAATATTCCCATAAAATAAACTATTAGGCAAGATGATAATAAATAAAGAAAAAAGTTATTATAATTATTAGCATTATAGACAGATGTTTTATAAACCCATTCTGGAGTAGTAAAATTAAATTTAGTAATAAGACCAGATAAAATAAAAATTGTAAGAATAATAAGAGGTAGAATTATAGCACTTTTTAGACTAACTGTAAAAAATTTTTTTTGATATTGTTTATAAGACATTCTAGTTAATTTATTTTTAAGAAAACCACTACTAAATTCTTTATGTAAAAAGTGGACGGTTTGTAGTATTACTAGTAATGGGGCTAAAACGACAATGTAATTATCTATATAATGATTAAGTATTTCAAAAAAATATGTTTTAGTATCAGTTTCTTTATATTGTTCATTTAGTTGTTTTATAGTATTGAAATGTTGACAACTTACTTCATCTTTTAATTCTTGGCAAGCTTGATAATACTTTTCATATTGTTCAAGTGAATAATATTCTTTGTAATATTTAGTAAATGAAAAGCCAATTAAAATTATAGGAATAAGATAAGCTAAAATTAATAAATAGTTTTTTTTAATAAAATTTAGGGTTTTAGTAAACATAGCTACCTCCTCTTATAAAGTAAGCAAGGAAAATATTATTTAATTAATCTAAATTCCAAGTTCCAGAAAATTCACAGCCGGTTGCTTTACTTGATGTAGTTCTTGCCTGTAGAGTATATTGACCTGGTTCATCGTGTAGACCATTAGAAATATTAACTATTTTTCCTTTAGGAACACTTACCCAATAATTTGCTCGATCAAGAGTTAGGCTATAGGTTCTTACTTCAACCGCCCTTTCGTCATTACTTAGAGTATCCCGACAAGTAATTTTTTGAAATGTTTGATCACTTGTATTCTCTTTAGTACTGGTTGCTGCATCGACTGTAAAGGATAAGGCAGGAACACTTACTTGAGCAAATGTATAAATTTTAGCGAAAATATTGATACTAGAAATAATTACGGTTCCAATAAACACTAGTACAGTTATTTTTAAATACTTCATATTATACCTCCATATTTTTTTCTTGCTTTAATTTAGATTATCATATGTGAAGTAAAATAAATTATTTTTCCATAAATGGCTAGAAAATAGTCGTAAAGTGTATAATATTTCATAAATATATTGTACTATATTTATTTTTTTTAATTTTTGGTAATTATTTCCATAGTAATAATTCTTTATCTTTTAAAAATAACCTTAAATGTAGTATAACCAGATTTTGAAAAGGCACTTATTTTGCCATTATGATTAATTACTATATTTTTAGCAATAGCAAGACCTAAACCGTATCTTCCTGATGCTCTATTACGAGATTTATCAAGACGATAAAATCTTTCAAAAATTTTTTCACATTCTTCTTTAGGAATAGCTTCGCCTTTATTAATAACATTAATAATTATAGAGTCTTTTTCTGTTAATAATTCAATTTTAATAGTACTATTTTTCTTACCATGTTTTATTGCATTATCAATTAAGATAGATAATAGTTCACTTATTTCTTGGGGACTTGATTTAAAATAAATATCTTTTTCTATATTAGTTTTTATTTTTATATTATTTTCATAAGCTAGGCTTTCAAAAGTTAGGGCTTGCTTTTCTACTATTTTAGAAATATTGGTAATAGTGTAATTTTCTTTATTTATACCATTTTCTAATTTAGAAAGGTTTAAGAGATTAGTAATTAAATTATTCATTTTATCAGTTTCTTGTTTAATATTATTTAACCACTTCTTTTCTGTGGGATTTATTTCTAGGGAATCGGCACTAGCCATTATAACAGCTAATGGTGTTTTTAATTCATGAGATGCATCAGCAATAAAATTTTTTTGCTTGTTGAAACTTTCAATAGCTGGTTTTGTAATCCAAGTAGTTATTAATTTAGAAATATAAAAAATAAGGCATTCAAAAAGAAGGAAGATAATTAAAGATGTTAATAATAGAGATCTTAATCTTTCTTTAACTTGAGAATTGTTAATAATTGTTATGTAGTTGTTTTTTTGATAATTGTAAGAATAATCGCTAAAGTATAAGTTATTTACCTTAATAGTACTTGTTTTATTATTAGCAATTATTTTTGATGCTATGGTATCAATATTTAGCAATGTATTTTTATCACTGTGACTAATAATATTAGTTATATTATTAGCATTTAAAATGACAGTATATACTTCATAATCCATAATAATTGGATTATTTAAATTATTTGGTTTTTGGGTGGTAGTTCAGATAATTTTTCTGAGGTAGTAATAGTATTTAAACGTGTTAAATTTCTTTTAATATTTTCTTGTTCTTTGTTATAGGTTTGATAGTTAGTCATAAATAATAAAGAAATTAAAAATAAAGAAAAAATAGTACAAAGGGTAATAAAGGTTTTAGTTTTTAGTTTTTTCATAGTTAGCCTCCATTTTATAACCTAAACCTCTTACGGCTTTAATAGTTGTTGTTGATGATATTATTTTTAATTTTTTTCTAATAAAAGAAAGATAGGCTTCTAAGTTATTTGACTCTACTTCATTATCTATCCCCCATATTTTGTCATAGATTTGTTCTTTAGAAATAATTTGATTAGGGTTATTCATAAAGTATTCTAACAATTGAAATTCTTTGCAAACAATAGATATTGATTCATGAGTGTAGTGCACTCTAAATTTGAGGTTCTAATATTTAATCTTAAGTCCCCTACTTCTAAGTAGTCATGATTTTTTTGATTTGAATTATTACGTAGTTGAGAATTGACTCTAGCTACTAATTCTTCTATGTGAAATGGTTTAGTTATATAGTCATTTGCTCCACATTCAAAGCCTAATAATTTATCTTCTAGTTCTGTTTTTGCTGTTAGCATAATTATTTTAGCTTTAATATTAGAATTCTTTATTTGTTTTAATATTTCTATTCCATTTATTTTAGGTAGCATAATATCTAGGATTATTAAGTCATAAATATCAGTTAAAGCATTTTCTAGGCCATTTTTTCCATCTAAGGAAATATCAATAGTATAATTTTCTTTTTTTAGTCTTGAAAAAATAGCATCAGCTAAGTTATATTCATCTTCAATTATTAAAATACGCAAAATTATCACCACCTAAAATTATAGAGTTTAATTATTAAATAAAGATTAAATAGTGTTTTTTATTAACTCCTTGCGGCGCCATCAACAGATAAAATTTCACCAGTTATATAGCTTGCCATGGGACTAGCTAAGAAAAGGAAGGCATTGGCTATATCTCTTGGTTCTCCTATTCTTCCTAGAGGTATGGTTTTAATTAGTGGCTCGATCATTTCTTTAGGAAGATTTGTTAGCATATCGGTATTAGTTACTCCTGGGGCAACAGCGTTAACGCGAATATTAGATGGCCCTAGTTCTCTTGCTAAAGACTTGGTTAGACCATTGACAGCAAATTTACTTGTAGGATAGCCAACTCCTGATGGTTGACCATAAATACTAACCATGGAACTAGTATTTAAAATGACACCTCCACCATTTTTACGCATATATGGAACAACGGCTTTTGTCATATTAAAGATAGCATTAACATTTAAATTAATGATTTTTTCAAACTCCTCATATGTTGTATTTTCAATTTTTTTATTGGCAGAAATTCCAGCATTATTTACTAAAATGTCTATTTTTCCATACTCTTGAATGATTTTTTCTACTGTTTCTTCTACTTCTTTTACATCATTTAAGTTAGGATAATAGCCCCCTACTTTGATATTTTCTTCAGCTAAGATAGCTAAAGCTTTATCAACACTTTCTTTTTTAGAACCAAATAAGATTACTTCAGCATGATTTTCTTTAAATAACTTTACAGTTTCTAAACCTATTCCTCTGGTTCCACCAGTAATAATAGCAACTTTTCCTTTTAACATTTTATTTCTCCTTTTAATTATTAATTTAGATTTATTATAACATCATTTTGTGTTTTACAATATATTATTAATGCTTGCTAAGTAGTTTTAATTTTAATAATTGCTTAAAGTATTTATTAAAAAAATGTGTATTTCTTTCTAAAATGCACATTTTTATTTTTTATTATTTTTATATGTTTTTAAATATTATTTTGTTTATTTTTTAGATATTTTTTTTCAAGTAATTTGTATACTTCCATTATTAAGATAATTATTGTTGATATGGCAAATAAGATTAGCATGTGTTTGATTGGAATACTAGTCGTTTGTAAGAACGTACTTAATAATGGTACTTCACTAACAATAATTTGTAATACAACGGCGGATAGAATACTAAATACTACTAATGGATTAGTTTTTAGGGATACTTTGAATACAGAGTTTTTCTCGCTACGGCAGTTTAATACATGCATGTTTTGCATAAATACCATTAAAACCATAATATAACCACGAGCAGTTTCAACTGACATATTTGTTTTCAAAAGATATGTCCAAACGAAAAAGACGATTAAACCAATACTTAGTCCAGAAATTAATACTTCAGTAAGTAGTTCTTTATTAAAAATTGTTTCTTTAGGACTTCTAGGGGGTTCTGTCATAATACCTTTTTCTGCTTTTTCAAATGATAGAGCAAAATCTTGAAGACCATCTGTAACGATATTTAGCCATAATAATTGGATGGCAACTAATGGCATTGGTAAGTCGAAAAGAATTGATAAACAGAAGAAAAGTACTTCGGCTACACCGCATGATAACAACATATAACTTACTTTACGAATGTTACTATAAGCGTTTCTTCCCTCTTTTATTCCTAAGACGATAGATTTGAAATTGTCATCTAAAACTATCATAGATGATGTTTCTTTAGCTACATCTGTTCCACTACCCATAGCAATACCAATATTAGCAGATTTTATAGCTGGCGCATCGTTAACACCATCTCCAGTTACAGCAACAAACTCACCTTGTCGTTTGTATGATTCTACTATTTCTAATTTATTAATTGGTGTTACACGAGTAAATACTTTCTTATTTTTGACGTAGTTATCAAATTCTTTTTCTCCTTTAGCTAAATAAAAGTCTACTTCAGTAGCTGTTGCTACTTCATCCATACTTTCGGCAAGTCCTAGCTCCTTAGCAATGGAAAAGGCAGTTAATGGATGATCTCCAGTAATCATAACCACTTTAATGCCGGCTGTTTTGCATTCTTTAACTGCTTTTTTAGCCTCTTCACGAATTGGATCAATAAAAGCAATAAGTCCAAGAAAGTGTAAATTTTTAATATCAGTAATGTTTTCTTCTTGATATGAAGCTTCATTATCAGCAATAGCAATAATTCTATAACCAGCACTAGCTAATTCATCATTTTGTTTTTGAATAAGATCTTTATCGAGAGGAAGATATTCATTACCTACTTTCATATCATTACAAAAGCTTAGTATTTTTTCTAAAGAGCCTTTGGCAGTACAATGAATTTTATTATTTTGTTCATAATAAACAGCTGAATATTTATTTTCTGATTCATAAGGAATAGTATTTATAATTTCATATGTTGAAGTATCTACTTTGGCTTTCATACCTAGTGCTAAAAAAGCAATATCTATTGAGTCGCCAAAATGGGAAAAGTTTTTACCTTCCTTTATTAATTTGGCTTCATTATTAATGCTACCAAGTTCAGCAATAAATTTAGCATCTTGTAAATTAGCATTGGCGGATGGTTCTATTTTACCAATGTCATTATAACCAGTTCCATGAATATTAAAAGTATCACCATTAGGTAAAACTATTCTTTTGGCGGTTTGCTCATTGACTGTTAGTGTTCCTGTTTTATCTGATGCAATGACAGTACAGCTTCCTAAACTTTCAACGGAATTAAGTCTTTTAACAATAACATTATTTTTACTCATTCTGTTAGAAGCAATCGTTAAAGCCATTGTTAGGGCTAGTGGTAGACCTTCAGGCATAGCTGATACTGACAAGGCAATTACAGAAAGGAATATTTCTTTGCCTGGTGTTCCTTTTACGTATAATAAAATAGAAATTAATATGGCAACAATTACGATTAACATACTAATTTGCTTAGAAAATTTTTCCATACGAATCGTAAGTGGTGATTTGGTATCTTTGGTTTCAGCTACTTTACCAGCAATTTGACCAATTTCTGTGTTACTGCCGATTGCAACAACAATGGCTTTAGCCCTACCCGTTAAAACGCTAGTGCCAGCATAGGCCATATTAACACGTTCAGAAAGTATTGCATCATCCTTGATTGTCATACTATTTTTAGCAACATTGATACTTTCACCAGTTAAAATAGATTCATCAATTGTTAAATTAGATGAAGTAAGAATTCTTAAATCAGCACTTATTTTAGTACCTGATTCTAGTAAAACAATATCCCCGATTGTTAAATCAGCAGAATCTATTTCTACTTCTTTCTCATCTCTTAATACTTTTGCTTTTACTTCAATTAATTTAGATAATGCCTCAGCATTCTTATTGGCTTTCCACTCTTGAAATGTTCCCATAAGTAAATCAACTAAAATAATAAATAAAATGGCAACACCATCGATAACTTCATTAATAATAAAAGAAAAAGCCATAGCAACTACTAATAAAATTTCAATAGGATCTAGGAGCTGTTTAAACATTATTTTAAAAAATGAATCTGGCTTTTTTTTCGGAATAGCATTCTTACCATATTTTTCTAATCGCTTAAGAGCTTCTTTTGTACTTAGACCATTTTCTGTAGTTTTAAGAAGCTTATATATTTCATTTTGTTCTTTTTTATACCAATTTTCTTGCATAGAACCTCCATATTTTTATTTTATCTTTAGATAATATATTTAGTATAACATGGTTTCTTTATTTTTAATAGATGATTTAAAGAGTTATTTTATACTTCTTAAAAATACTATTTTCTAAAGGAATATAAATTTGTTCTAGAAACTCGCCATGATTTTTCTCAATTACTTTGGCTGATGCTAGATTATCCTTCTCACAAGTAATCAATACTTCGTGAATATTTAAGTCGCGACATTTTTCTAAAGCTAGTTTTAGCATGATTGTTCCATAACCTTTATTGCGTTCTTTTGGTCTTATAGCGTAACCAATATTTCCTTCATAATCGCTTAAAACATTTAAATCAATAAAATGATGAATAAAAATATGACCAATTATTTTATCAGAAGACATTAATAAGTAATAGCTAGTGGGGATAGTTTTTTTAGTACTATGTAAAAGACATTCTTCCTTACCTATTTCAATTAAAAATTCTTCATAAGTTTTATAGTGACTATAATTTAGAGGATCAGCATTAATGTCATCTTGTAAAAATTCAGCATAGTATTCTAACCATTTGTCTTTATCTTCTAAGCTAGGAAATCTTAATATTAATTCTTGCATTTTTTCTCCTATTATTTATGAAAATCTATTAATATATTAAATAATTTAGCAATCTTTTCTTTAGTTTTATCATCTGTTTTTAAGTCTTTTATGTGAGTTAGACATTTTGCTAATTTACTAATAGTAATAACATCATCTTGTGATATGTTGGCTTGTTTTAATACTTTAAATAAAGATTCGATAAATTTTTCCATTTCTTCTTCTGAATATTCACTGACAAATGATTTGACTTCTTTAGATAATTTAACACTTTTGCGACTTAGTGAATCTTCAACAAAGAAGCTACCAAAACAATTCCAGGTAAAAAGATTATGTTGTAATATGGATTTGGCATTACTATTTATCGTTTTAAAATCAGGTTTTGAGTACATAAGCATACCAACAAGACTATGATTTGGAACATATTTTTTGATTTTTGGTTCGATTATTTTATATTCAATACTATTAAACTCTTTTTCACGAAGACCAGGACCATCAAAATCATAGATGGCACTTATTCTTCTTCTGATACTTGGATAGGCTTTTAAGGATCCAGCAACTGCTAGATTAGCACCTTTAGAATGTCCTCCTATATAGATAGTTCGATCATATAATTTAACATTTCTATTAATATACTCCCTAGCTAAAATTTGACTTGGGATTGGGAAACGATGAGAAAGATGGCAATCTTCTTTCCAACCACTTATATAGCTATTAGTACCTTCAAAAGAAATATAAAGCCAATCTTTAGATCTAATAGTAATAGCTCCAAATTGTGTTTCTTTATCAATTACTTTTTGATAATCTGTAATTAATAGATCTTTATAACGAATAGTATCTTTCATAGTATTAAGAAGATGACAAGAGTCACGATGAATTTTAGCTGTTTTTTTGATCTTTTCAGGAGTCATTTTATTAAAAAAAGTAGTTGCTAGCTCATTTATACTTTGAGGTAATTTGTTCATAAAACCATTAAAATTAATGTATGATAAACTAGCAAAAATTAGAGCATCTACTTCATTAAAAGGTACTTCTTGAAAACTTTTATTACGATAATATTTTACGTATTCAATTACATTAGCCATACTACACCTCTATTTTTATAAGTAATTATATTAGTTATATTATATAATAAAAACTAAAATAAATCTATTGCCTAATTAATACTTGAAATAATTAGTTATATTTAATTTAATTAAACTATATAAAAAAACTATCTATGAACTGGTCAAAGAGATAGTTTTTTATATTTATTATTTTAATTTAAAGATTGTTAGAACATTTAAAATAGAGATTATTGTTACACCAACATCAGCAAAGACAGCCATTAAAATTGTAGTTATACCAAAAGTTCCTAGGACTAGAACAATAAATTTGATAATTAGGGCAAAGATAATATTGGTAATTATTTTTCTTTTGGTTAGGCGAGAAATATCTAGGACTTTACTTATTTTTGATAAATCATCTTGCATAATAACAACATCGCTAGCTTCAATAGCGGCATCGCTACCTATTTCTCCCATAGAAACACCAATATCAGCTAATTTTAATACTGGAGCATCATTAATACCATCACCGATAAACATTACCTGGCCTTTAGTTTGATATTCTTTAATTTTATTTACTTTATCTTCTGGTAATAAATTGCTGTAATAAGTTTTAATATTTAACTTACTTGCCACGCTTTTAACAATTCCTTCGTTATCACCTGATAAGATAATAATATCTTTTAAGTCATCTTTCAATTTTACTAATTCATAGCTTGATTCTTTTATTTTGTCAGAAATAATAATATAACCTTCATAAGTTTTATCTATAGCAATATAAATTATGGTCTCTTCTGTTTGGAGAGTTGGAAAAGTAATATTGTTTTCTGTTAATAATTTAGAATTACCAATTAAAAGTTCTTGTTGTTCAACTTTACATTTTAGCCCTTTACCAGGAATTTCTTGAAAATCACTGACTTTCTTTTTAGGAGTATTTTTGGCATATTTTTTTATAGCTAAAGCGATTGGATGATTAGAATTTTCTTCGGCACTTCTAACTAAGGATAGTAATTTATTTTTAGGTAAGTTATTAGATTTAACTTCACTTACTTCAAAGATTCCTTCCGTAATAGTTCCTGTTTTATCTAAAGCAAGATAGTCAATATTTGATAAAAGATCTAATTCTTTACTGCCTTTAATTAAAATACCATTTTTACTAGCTGTTCCTATTCCACAAAAATAGCCTAAGGGAATAGAAATGACTAAAGCACAAGGACATGAAGTTACTAAAAAAATTAAAGTTGTATATAAAGAATCATGCATATTTCTTCCAAATAAAGGTTGGATTATTAATAAAACTAGGGCTACGATAATGATTACTTTTGTGTATATTTGGGAAAAACGTTCAATAAAAGTTTCCGTATTTGATTTTCTACTATTAGAATTTTCAAGTAATTCAATTATTTTATTAGCAGTAGATGTTTTTAAAGTAGAAGTTGCTTTTACTTTTAAGATTGATTCCTTATTGATACTTCCACTTAGTACCTGATCATTAATAGTTACTGTTTGGGGAATGGACTCACCCGTTAAAGCTTTAGTATCTAGGTGGGAAGTGCCATCTATGACAATACCATCTAATGGAATTTTTTCACCTGGTAAAACAACAAAGATATCATCAACTTGAGCATCTTCTGTTGGCATTTTAATAATTTCTTCATTTTTAATGATATTTATAGTATCTGTTCGTAAATCCATTAGCTTAATAATTGACTCCTTACTGTTATTAATAGCTAAATCAGATAAATATTCACCTATTTCAAATAATAGCATAACCATTACAGCTTCAATATAACTACTAATAAAAAAAGCACCAATAGTCGCAATTATCATAAGAAGATTTTCATCAAAAATTTCTCCTTCTTTAAGATGACAAAAAGCATTTTTGTATACCTCGATACTTATTATAATATAACTTATAACTAGTAAAATGATTTTTACTGGTTCTTTAAAAAGAAAAGAAATTAGGAAAAGTAAAGTACTAATAATTATACGAAGTAGATCTTCATTAAAATATTTTTTCATTACATTACCTCCGATATGTGTTCTAAACCATATTTTAAAATTATTTTGATATGATCATCACTAATACTATAATATACATTTTTTCCAATTTTTTCAGTTTTAACAAGATTAGATGCTCTTAAATTTTTAAGTTGATGAGATATAGCTGATTGAGTCATATCTAAAATTTCACTTATTTCATTTACACATAGTGGTTTATTCATGAGAGCATCTAGAATACGTAGTCTTGTTTGATCGCCAAATATTTTATAAAATTCACTTAATCCATATAATAATTCTTTACTATGTAATTCCATTTTATCACTCTTTCATATGATTATTTGTTCATATATTCATGATAATATACTTAAGATTTAAAGTCAATAGAAAATAACATACTATTTTTTAGCAATAAAAAACAATGTCTTTAAACATTGTTTCTATTCTTTTACTTTGGCTTCTTCTAAGGCTTTTGCTAATTGATCTCCACAAGATGTTTGCTTAAAGCCACATTGTAGTCCTTTTAGTTTTGAAATAACTGTATCAACATCTTGACCTTCTACTAGCCTGCCTATTGCTTTTAAATTACCATTGCAACCTCCAGTAAAAGAAACATTATGAATAGTGCCATTTTCTAGTTCAAAATCAATTTGTGTTGAACAAGTACCTTTGGTTTTATATGTGTGTTTCATTTCTTCTTTGCTCCTTTTAAATTATGAATTAGTTTAAATAAATAGTACTTCCAACTAATTTTTAATTCATACTCTCCAATTAGTTCTTCAACATAACCATTAAAGCCACGTTTAAATTCATATATGCCATAATCTTTAGGATGTTCATTAATATTCGCTGGTATACCATAAAAATTATGTTTTTTAAAACCATTTTGTAAACCATACTTAATCATCTTCCATTGTAGTAAATACTGAGAATTAAAACGTAGATATTCTTCATAATTACCACTAGATAAATAAATTATTTCTGGTTTTATTAGAATAAACATTGAACCTGATAAAGTAATAACATCTTTATTAGTTTCTTTTTTAATACTCTTTGCTTCATTTATACGATTATTAATAGAAGTAATTTCATTTTCAAGATTTTTCTTTTGACCAAGATTGTATTTAGCGTCATTTAAACTAGCTAATTTTTCTTCTTTTTCCTTTTTTTCTTCTTTTAAAAGACTTATATAATTATTTAAATCTAACTCTGTAACATAATATTTTATTTCCCCTTTATCATGAAATAATTTATACATTTCTTGATAATAAGAAACATCTCTAATTGCAAAGCCTTTACGTTCACCTGTTTCAATCATAATATTTTGGAATCTATCTAATTCTTCATAAGTTAATTCTTTAATGGTAATACCATTTTTTTCGGCTTTACGAATGGTATTTCTAGTATTAGGCTTCATTTCTTTTAAAATTTCATCTTCTGTTTTATTTTCTAAGTCTAAAGAAAACATCCAGCCAACTTGTTCCATATTTTGATCTTTTATTCTTTTAAAACCTAAGTTATTTAAATTAGTAACTATTTTACTATTATCTATACCATCAGGAACAATATTGCCATCAATATCTCTTTGTTTATAGATTACGTAAGGATCAATACGTAAAATATAGCCTTTTTTATTTTTTATGTACTTTTTAACTTCAATGGTAAAATAATCTAGTATTTCTTGATTATTAAAATCAAGTAAGAAACCACGTGGACTATAAAATTCATAGCAGTTAAAGCGGCGTCGATGACTTAAAAGCATAGCTGCTGCTATAATTTTATTATTTTCTTTTACACCAACATAATATACATTCCAACCTGATTTTTGTCTTAATTTTCCAATCTCAATTGCTGATAAAAAGGTTTTTAAGGGATGATTTTCCCAATACTTTTGATATTCTTTTTCAGTTAATTCTACAAAGTTCATATTAATTCCCCTTACTTATTATTTTCTTTGCTTTTTAGATACTTTTCTTTTAATTCATCGACAAGATCATCAATATTACTGGTAATTTTATTTTTATCAAAAATTGTTATAAAAAATAAGATAACTATAATAAATAATATTAATACTGTTATAAAAAGTAAGATATTAAAATTATCTTCTCTTTCTATCGTAGTATCTAAATAACTATTAGTTAGGTAATCATTAAAATTATCATTAGTTATAACAACTTCATTTTCAGCTGGTAAAAAATTAGTAATATTTTCAATGGCCATTTGTTTTAATTCATCAGTAATAACTACTGGATAACCATATACTTTAATTGGTTTTGGTACTTTATCTGTTCTATCATAAGTATAGTCAATTATTTCTTTATATTTAGAATAATCACTATCTTTAATAGCAATTAAATAAGTATGCCAAGCACCTGTTTCTTCTTCTTCAATAACAAAATGAATTGACTTTTTATTGGTTGAATAATAAGCAAATTTTTCACTCATTTTAGATACTTCTATATAAGCATATTCATCGGCACTACTTACTTCTGACCAGGATTTTATATTTTGTTTTTCTTGATATATTTTATAAGAACATACTGAAAGAATCGTTATTACTATTAAGTAAACAGAACATAATAATATTTTTATTATGAAACGTTTTTCAGGGCTTATTTTGTCATTATATATTTTTTTCATAACTACTCCTTATACAATATAATAACACATAAAATAGAAAATAATAAAGAAAGATTATTCATCCTCGGTAAATAATCTTTTTATATTAGTCTTTGGTAATAACATTTTTATTGAGTTATCAACTTTAAAATTGAACTTAACTGAATTATCTTGTAATTCTTCTCCATCAATACACCAAGAGGTTTTAGGTGGATCTAGAAACTCTAATTCGAAGTTATCTGTTTGATAATAAGTAATTCCTGGTACATCTTTAATATCCATATTAAAGATTTTAACAAATAGTTTTAGCATTTCTTTTTTATTTTCTACATCAGCTATAGCTACTTCAAATTTTTTATCATCTAGTTTAATATTATAGTATATATCATTTACTCCAGCTACACGTGAGGAGTTAGTTATAAAAATAAAAGAGGCTTTAGAAGTATATTCTTTATTATCTATTTTATATTTAATATTATAACTATTTATTTTATTACGTAATTGTTTTAAACCATAAATTATATAAGCTATTTTTCCATACTTTTTCTTTAATTCACGTGGGGTATTATAGGCCATATCAATATAATCACCTAAACAAGCAACATAAACAAAAGGAGTTTCATTAACATAACATATATCAACATTTTTTACTTTGCCAGTTAATAATAATTCTAAGTTATTTAAATAATTACTATTTAAGCCATACATACTTGCTACATCATTAGTTGTTCCCATAGGAAGATTAGCTATAGTTAATTTTTTAGTTCTAGCTAAATTACCAGTTACAACTTCATTTAAAGTGCCATCACCACCAGCACTAATTACTAAATCAATATCATTTGGAAGTTCTTTAACAATATTAGTAGCATCTTTAGCTTTTGTTGTATATTTAATTTCTGCATCATAATCATATTTACGTAGTATATCATAGAAATTTCTTTTACCACCTATATTCTTTACTTTACCACTTTCGGGGTTCATAATAATGACACATTTTCGCATTTATATATCAGCTTCCTTTTTTCTACTAGCTATATTATAACATGGTTAATTAGGAACATAAAGATTTCGAAGGTAAAATTTAGTAGTTTTTGATATTATGTAGTATTTTAATATATTTATATGTAGAAAAAGGATTAGTTTAAAAGAAAAAAGTACGAGGTTATTAATTCCCTATGTACTTTTATCTTTTTTTGCTGTTATTTTAGCTTTTTCTATTTTTATTTTAAATAACTAGTTTGGTAAGTCAAAAACAGTAAAGCGTTCAGTATTTAAATTGTT
>JAQXOT010000016.1 GCA_029099845.1 bacterium | reverse complement strand
TCTTAAATATATAGAAAACTCATTTAAATATGATATTAACAATGGAGTAATTGAGGGAACTAATAATTTGATAAAAACTCTTAAAAGAATTGCTTTCGGATACAAAAAATTTGATCATTTCGTATCTAGAATTTTCTTAATCAAAGGCATTATAAAAGAGTGACTTATGTCACCCTCTTACTAT
Organism: bacterium; assembly: GCA_029099845.1. Classification (GTDB taxonomy): domain Bacteria; phylum Bacillota_I; class Bacilli_A; order RF39; family UBA660; genus CAG-877. The sequence goes on along the minus strand of JAQXOT010000016.1, from coordinate 21,667 downwards.
TTATCAAAGTCCTTCACCAACACTATTTGACAAAGAACCTTTATTTCAAGAAACAATCATTCATATATAGAGTTTTGTTAGTATCAGAACTTTTAGGTGTAAAATCTTTGACTGTTCCAATGATAGTTATTTCACTATTATCTTCTATATCAGAAAAAGTTGTATTTTCAGCCATTTTACAAGTTATATCTAAATTATATTTTTGATCAGCATCTATATATCCGAATGTCAAAATACTATTTTCTTCATCTTTACTAATAAGAGTTCCTGTTACTTTTAAATATTTTTTATAGTATTTTTTATAACTATTTTGAGGCTTATTAGTAAATTCAATTGCTAAATCTAGGGCTGGTATTTCAAATGGTTCAGTATCATATTTTAAATTCCAAAGTCCTAGATACATTCCTCTTCTTCCTTCAATTTGATTATATTTAATTACCTTATAACCAAGACCGTAATATTCTTTAGTTCCACCGTCTTTATATGTCCTAGTATTTATCGCAAAGTAAGGTCCTTTATTGTACTTTTCTACACATACTATATCAGTAGTAATCATGAGTATTAATACTACTATAACGATAAAAATAATATTTAGCATTAGTTTTATTTTGTTGTATTTTTTAGAACTATTTTTATCATCAAAAGTATCATCACTTAGTTTGTCTTCTTTTATTTTTTTTGATGATTTAATATCCTGATCTTGATTTTCATCAATAATTTCATCTTCATCATCAAGTAAAGATTCTTTATAATCTTCAATAGTTAAGTTCTTTTTCTTTGACATTTTATCAGTCCTTTCAATATTAATTATACATATTTAATAGGTTTATTTAAAGTATTTTAGTATCATTTTTAATAATTTATAATGAAGTATTTTGTTGATTTATGATTATGATTCTATTTTGTTTTTAAATTCTTCTTCTGTCCAAATCTCTATACCTAACTGTTTGGCTTTTTCATACTTACTACCTGGATTTTCTCCTACTACAACAACAGAGGTTTTTTTAGATACTGAATTTGTTGTAGTGCCACCTAAAGATTCTATTTTAAGACTAGCTTCATCCCTAGTATATAGCGTTAATGTTCCAGTTAAAACAAAGGTCTTACCAGCAAAATTTATATTTTCTTTAATTTTAGGTCCTAAATAGTTCATGTTTAAGCCTAACTCTTTTAATTCCTCAATTATAGCTTTATTATGAGAGTTTTCAAAATAATCTACTATACTTTTGGCTATTATATCGCCTATATCTGGTATTTTCTTTAGTTCTTCTTCTGGTGTTTTAATTAAATTATCCATGGTTTCACATCTAGAAGCTAGTATCTTAGCTGTTTTTTCTCCAACATGTGGGATGCCTAAGCCAAATAGAAGTCTTTCTAGAGAATTTGCTTTACTGTTTTCAATAGATGTTAAAAGATTATTGATGGACTTTTCTCCATATCCTTCTAGTCTAGTTAAGTCCTTAGCGTGATCTTTTAGGGAGTATATATCAGCTATATTACCAATGAATCCAAAGTTATAAAAATCTTCCATAATAGAGTCGCCTAGGCCATCAATGTTCATCGCATCACGAGAAGCAAAATGAATAAGGCTTTCAACATGGCGGGCTGGACATTTATTATTAGGACAATAATAATCTACTTGACCTTCCTTTTTGATTAGTGGGGTCTTACACATAGGGCATTCAGTAATCATAACAAAGTCTTTTTCTTTTCCGGTTCGGCGATTTACTTTAGCTTCTACTACTTCTGGGATAACATCTCCTGCTTTTCTAATAGAGACAATATCACCTATTTTTAAACCTTTTTCATTAACATAATCTTCATTATGAAGTGTTGCTCTAGAGATAGTAGAACCGGCAACTATTACTGGCTCTAAAACAGCATTAGGAGTTATTTGACCTGTTCTACCTACAGTAAAAGTAATGTCTGTTAGTTTTGTTAAAACTTCCTCAGCTGGGAATTTGTAGGCAGTAGCCCATTTTGGGTACTTAGCAGTATAACCTAAACGTACTTGATCATCAATATTATTAACCTTAATAACAATACCATCTATGTCATAAGGAAGATTTGGTCTTTCCTTACCTTTTTCTTCAATAAAAGCCAAAACATCATTAATATTTTTTACTAGTCTATTATTAGGGTTTATTTTAAAACCTAAACTTTTCATATAATCTAGAGCTTCTTGATGGGTATGAAGATTATAATCAAGAGGGTCTGGTAAATGATAAATAAAATTATCAAGTTTTCTCTCAGCTGCTATCTTAGAGTCTAATTGTCTAATTGAACCAGCCGCTGCATTTCGGCAATTTTGAAGTAATGGCTGATTGTTTTTCTTGCGCTCTTCGTTTAATTTCTTTAAAGTCTCCTTGTTCATAAATATTTCACCACGTACTTCAATATTTACTTTTTCCTTTAGTTTTAGAGGAATAACTTTAATCGTTTTAGCGTTATGAGTAATATCTTCACCAGTGGTTCCATCACCACGAGTTGCGGCGCGAACTAGTTTTCCATCTTCATATAGTAGTGAAACAGAAAGACCATCTATTTTTAATTCACATACATATTCAGGATTAATACCTTCTTTTTTTATTCTTTCATCAAAAGCAATTATTTCACTTTCTGAAAAGACATCACTTAAAGACATCATAGGTATTTTATGAGTCACTTTTTTAAATTCATCAATTACTTGACCACCAGCGTGCTGAGTTGGTGAATTTTCCTTAACCCATTCAGGATGTGCAGTTTCTATTTCGTACAACTCTCTTAGATATTTATCATATTCTTGATCTGTTATAGTGGGATTATCTAAAGTATGATAATTATAATCAGCTTCATTTATTATATCAATTAGTTCCAACATTCTTTCGTACATATTATCACCTGATAAAAGTATAGCATTTTTAACTATAAAAAAAAAGAAGAGTTTTGATAATCAATTTAAGATTATAAACTCTTATTTGAGGTTAGGCGATGCGGAAAGCAGGTGAAACACCGCGTCGATCATAAGCAAAAAATGTAGTCCAACCACCATTAGGATACATAAGATAGAAAAAGTCATCGGAACCAGCCGTGCGGAGCCACCAATACTCATTTGATCCATTTAGCTGTTTAATAGTTCCAGAATAATTACTTGTTGTTACACCTTGTGCTGAGTAATAATCTAACTGTCTAGTATTAGATCTTCCTGTATCTCTACCATCTCCTTGCGCACATAATTCAGTTGTAGACAATAAATACAACTTATCTGTTGATTCCCAGTTGCCATCTGCTCTACTTTCGTTTTTATCAGTATAACCATGTCCTGATACTACTTTTGTATCTATTATGGCACTTTGTAAATCTGCTGGTAAAGCGTTGTATATATATTTGCTTAAATAACTTCTCATACTACTTGCTGGCCAACCATCTTTGTTCCAACCCCATTGATATCTTGTTCCCTTATATTCTCCCGTTGGATTCATATAATACTTTGTAATTATATCTGAAAACTCTAATACGAAACCACAAGCTGTTTGTGAAAAACCTTCTTGATTACATTCTGCTGGTGTTGAAGTATTGGCTATTCTTACTGTATGCTTTCCTAGACTTCCTAAGTCTACTTCTTTGGTATCTCCAACATTATAATATTCAGTGTATTTTCCACTCTTTGCGACAGCTGCTATTGTTGCCCAGTCATCATCCGCAAAACTTACTGGATTAACATCTACTGTACCATTATTTCCAGCGTAACTTGAATCATCTACACATAAACCGGTTATGGATTTTACTGGTGCTACGTCTGTACACGTATAAGTTCCAAGATTAGTCTTAGAACAATTTAAGTTACCATTATCAAGTGTTAATTCTACTTTCTTCTTATCATCACTCGATAAATCCATCTTAACGTTACCCTTTTTTAGGTTATCTGAAGTCATACTTCCATTATCTATTAAGCCATGAGTTCCATCACTTAAACTAACATAAAAAGTTGTGGTTCTTTTTGGTTCTCCATTGTTATCTGTTACTGTTTCAACATGAACTCTTACATAACCATTTACATCTCTATTTCCCCAAGATGACTTACCGCCTTGATCTACTAATACTGGTAGTGCTGTTCTAGCTGATTCTTTAGTATTTATCAAAACATAATAATCTCCATCATCTACAGCTGATGCTACTGTTCCTTCACACGTTAAAGTGTCAGCTGTCCATAATGTCTTAGCCGCATTTGCATAAGACTTGGCAATATCTACAAACGTATCCTTTCTAGAGTTTTCAATTACTCTACTTATTGATGGAATAGCCACCATCATCAAAATGCCCATAATAACAATTACGGCTAAAAGTTCTACTAAAGTAAAACCTTTTTTATTAATTCTTCTCATATACACCTCTCTCTATTATGTATAAAGTATATCCCCCTCCCACTTTTTTGTCAATGTGGTGTAGTGGTAAGCTTAAAGTGGACAGTATATAAAAGTACTGGTAAATTACTGTTTTTCTTAGTCTTATTGAGAAAATAAAAAAACAAATCAATGGTAATTTTAAACTTGTATACCTTGATTTGTTTTTAATTTATATAATTTATTTAAGTTTTAATCCCAAAGTTTATTTGGATATGTACCTTCTTCTACCATTTCTTTTAGAGCTTTTTTTACTCCTTCAGCATCTTCTTTATATGTTACTCCATACCAAGATGCTGTTGTTTTTAAGACTTTGGTAGTAGCATATTTATCAGATATTGTTTTAAATAGTATATCAGGAATTAAATATTCACATTTTAATAAGTCGTCTTTATTGTCATCTAAAAATTTACTAAAATTATCTTCTATATATTGGAAAATACTTGGAGTAAATAATAACATATTCATAGAAACAATATCATTTTCTGATACTTCAAATTCGTTCTTTCCATTTAATGGTTTGGCAATTATTTTATCGTTTATTTTTTCAATAGAACTTTCTGTTATTTTGACTAAGTAATCATCTTTTACTTCACAAACACCACGCTTTACAGCACCATTTTCTGTCATAGTATTTTTTACTAAATAGCCAACCATACCATATTGATATGGTCTTGTATCTTCTACATTTCTTAAAAACTTTGCGGCTTGTTCATAGGCATCTCTTCCATAAAAGTCATCAGCATTAATAATCATAAATGGTTCTTTTACTTTGTCTTTACAGCAAAGAATAGCATGAGCTGTTCCTAATGGTTTTTCTCTTTCCTGTGGCAGGCTGTAACCTATTGGTAAATTATCATTTTTTTGGAAGCAATATTCTACTGCGATATGTGGTTCTACTCTTTTACCTATAGTTTCTTTAAATAATTCGTAGTTTTCTTCTTTTATTAAGAATACGATTTTAGTAAAACCAGCTTTTATAGCATCATAAACAGAATAATCAATGATAAATTCATCATTCGGTCCTAGAGGAGCAATTTGTTTTAATCCTCCAAAGCGACTACCCATACCAGCGGCTAATATAACTAATGTGATATTTTTATTCATTTTTCTCTCCTTTTACACACTGCTTATTTTTATTTATTATTTGTCAAAGTAATAATGTAATTTTATTATAACATAATTACTTTTAAATACTTAGGCTACTTTTGATAATTTTTTATGATTCTTCATTAATTTTTTAATTCCATGTGGATATTTAAATGCAACACTAATAAGTGTATTGGTTACTTCAACTACTTTTCCTGTTCCAAATGACTCATGATATACTACATCACCAACTTTGTAGTCAACATCTTCATTTCTAAACATTTCACCAACGTTAATTTTTTCTTCTTTTTTAGGTAATTCTTCTTCAACATTCGTTTCTAATAAATCGGGACTGATTTCACCAATAAAACGACTAACTGGATTAATTTGTTCATTACCAAATAATGTTCTTCTTCTAGCATTAATTAAGTGTAGATCATCTTTGGCTCTTGTTATAGCGACATAGCAAAGACGTCTTTCTTCTTCTAACTCACTATTTTCCATAAGTGAATTCATGTGTGGGAAGATTCCTTCTTCCATACCAACAACAAATACGTGGTCAAATTCTAATCCTTTGACAGAATGAACAGTCATTAAACTAATACGGTTTGGATCATCTTTATATTCTTCTACATCACTGATTAGACTAATTTCTAATAAAAAGTCTTCTAATGAAACTAAACCTTCTCTTTCTTCAAAAGATTTGGTAATAGATTTAAATTCCTCTAAGTTTTCTAAACGAACTTCGGCTTCTAGGGACTGTTCACTTTCTAAATCTGCTTTCATTCCGGATGAATCTAGTACTTTGTCAATTAATTCTGTTAAGGTTAATTCTTCGGAAATTGACTTTAATTTTTCAATAATATTTTTAAATTCTAATTCTTTACCTGAAGATATTGCTTCATATATACTAATTCCTTCTCGATCGGCTTTTTCGGTTAGATTTTCAATTGTTTTTAAGCCAATACCTCTTTTAGGAGTATTAATTACACGAAGTAAACTAATATTATCTTTACTATTATGAATTAGTCTTAGGTAGGCTATTAAATCTTTAATTTCTTTGCGTGAATAAAAGTAAAAGCTACCAATAACGCGGTATGGCATATTTTCTTTTAACATTTCTTCTTCAATAACACGTGATTGGGCATTGGTTCGATATAAAACAGCTATATCTTTATATTCAACTCCACGATTTACTAGTTCTTTTGTTTTTCTAATTATGTATTGAGCTTCATCTCTTTCATTATAAGCGCGGTAATACTTAATTTTTTCGCCTACTCCACGTGATGTCCAAAGATTTTTATCTTTACGTTGTTTATTGTTTCTAATGACTTGATTAGCTGCGTCTAAGATATTACTAGTAGAACGATAATTTTCCTCTAGAAGTATTGTTTTAGCATCTTTATAATCATTTTCAAAATTTAAAATATTTTTATAATTAGCTCCTCTAAAACTATAAATACTTTGTGAATCATCTCCAACACAAGTTATTTTACGATTTTTTTCACTAATCATTTTAGTTAGAATATATTGAGCTTCATTAGTATCTTGATATTCATCAATTAAAATATATTGATACAAATCTTGATATCTTTCTAAAATATTGGGATATTCTTTAAATAATTTTATTGGTAAAAGCAATAAATCATCAAAGTCAACAGAGTTATTCTTTCTTAATTTTTCTTCATATTTTTCATAAACTTTGTGAACAACTTTTTCGTATTCGCTAATGGCATATCTTTCATAAGCTTCTGGAGTCATCATTTCATTTTTACAACTACTGATTTTATTTCTTATAGCTCTTGGATTGTATGATTTAGGGTCGCAGTTCATATCTTTTAAAATTTTTTTTACGACAGTTAAGGAATCATCACTATCCATTATAACGAAGTTACGATCATAACCTAAAATACTAAAATTTTCTCTTAAAAGTTTTAAGCCAAAGCTATGAAAGGTTGATACTTGGACATTTTTAGCCATATCTCCAATTAGAAGATATAATCGATCTTTCATTTCTTTAGCGGCTTTATTAGTAAAAGTTATGGCTAATATGTTATATGGTTCAGCATAATTTTCTTCAATTAGATAAGCTATTTTGGTAGTTAGTGTTTTAGTCTTACCAGCTCCAGCTCCAGCTATTATAAGTAGTGGACCATCATTATATAAAACGGCTTCTTTTTGTTTATCATTTAAATTATCTATGTTCATTTTTTTACCTACTTCCTAGTAACATTATAACTTACTTTAAATAGATTAGCAAACAAGACTCAATTTAAAGTATTAAAAAAACTAAAGTATTATAGTGTCTTAGTACTACTATAATCTTTAGTTTCTTTATTATTTTACTCAATAGGACATAGGAATGTATGTTTAGTTTTCCATTTTTTTAGGGCAATAGATGTCCAAAAAGAATAGATTCCTAAAGTAATGATACATAGCAATAACCATTTAATCCAATTACCAAATAGTTGAATTGCGGTACCATCAAAGCTAAGACGATGACCATTAATTACCGTATGTTTGACTTCCCAATTATAAACCATACAAAATGCCCATGGGTAGCAAATTCCCAAAGTAAAAAATGTAACTAGGAAACCTAAAATTTTCCAGCCAATTAGTTGGAATAAACCTCCATCAAAATAAGAACTCTTTTCTTCCATATACTTCACCTCAGCTTGATTATACCATGGAGAAATCATCTTTCAAAGAAAAAATTCTACTAAAAATTAGTAGAACTTTTATTGGAATAAAGTTGTTGTAATTCATGAAATTTTGCTTGTTCTTTATCTATTCTTGCCTGACGTTCTTTAGCTTGTTGTTCTTTTTCTTTTTGTTCTTTTAATATACTTAATAATAATTTATAATCATCTAGTGTTAATAAATCATCGTAACCTTTAGTTTTATTCTTTTCTACTTTAATATTATTAGTAGTAGCCTTAACAACATATGGAGGTTGAATTTGACGATAGGCTTTTACTACTTTAGGTTTTTCTTGTTGATGAGATGTTCTTTGTTGAACTTGGATTTTTGGTTCTCTTGTTTCTTTTGTTTCTTTAGTAATAATTAATGACTTAATTATTTTATAGATTACTAAGAAAGAAATCCAAGCAATAAATATAATACTTGATAATTCAATTAATGCTTGAGCATCAGAATTACTATAAACTGAACTTTGTATAAAAACATCTAATTTATTTTCATTGATAATTTGTAAAATTAGAATTAGTAAGTACATCATTAAGCAATAAATTGTCGCATTTATATTTTTTATAAATTTAGGTATTTTAAAATTAAAGATACTTATCCACATAATAATATTGGTAGCGATTATAGCTGATAAGTATATAGCTAAATTAGGAAAATAAATAACTATGAATAAATTATTCATCATATAATCAAACATATTACCTAAATCATTACGATAAATATAGATAATTATACCTATTATAATGATATAAATTCCTAGCGTTATTTTCTTTGTACGTTTGGCAGTTTTTTTATTGGTAGCTGCTAAAATATAGGAAACTAATAGTAAGGCAAAGAAAATCAAAATATATTCTTTGGATGAATTAATTATGTCTAGTAAAATGTTTAATTTGTCTATAAATGACATTCTCATCATAAATTTCCCCCCTAAATTTATTCTTTTTATTATTCTTTTTATTCTTATCTTTTTTCTTTATTGTTCTGTTATTTCTTGAAGTTCAGCAATATAAATGGTTTGTGTTGTTGCATCGTTATTGGTACAAGTTACTAGTGTTAGCGTAGTCTTATCGTAATTACGATAAATAGCAATTGTTCCTGTTTTTGGATGCGTATAGATATTTACAATTTTATAAGTATACTTTTTGTTTTTATAAGTTACATAGGCTAAATCGCCTTTATTTAATTTATATAAATCATTGAAGAAAGCTTTCCAACCAGTACCAGAATGTCCAGCTAAAATGAGATTACCTTTGTCAGTATCTGGATATGATGAGCCTTCAACAACTAAGATATTTTTTTCTACATCATTTTCGGTTGATCTTTTATCAAGAAAACCTTTAGTCAAATTGATTTTTGGTATATTTAGATAACCAATGTATTCATTGGTAACTGGCCCATCATCAGTTACAGTTTCTTCCCTTTTTATTCCGTCTTCTTCTATTAGAATATTTTCATTATTAGTATAGAAAATATTAGATATATAGTCATAGGCTATAATCTTTTTTTTCTGAATATAGTTATAAGAAAGAAAGAACCCTCCAATTAGTATTGTAATGGCAGAAAGAGCTGCTAGAACACTAGGAGAAATTCTTTTTTTCTTTTTATTATCTATTGGCATATTTATAAATATATAAAACTGTAGAACCGATTATTATAAGGCCAATTATTGTCATTATGATTGAACTATTAGAACTAGTATTTGGTACTGTTACAATTGGATAGTTATAAAAATTAACTTGATATGATAAATGCTCATCATCTATAGTAAATTTGATTACGTCATTTACTTTTTGATAACCGGCAGGAGCACTTTCTTCTTCAACTGTATAAGTATCGTTTGCTAAATTGGTAATAACATATGATTCTGTTGTAGTAGTAAAACGTGCCACTACTTCGCCTTTGGAATTTTTTACTACTAGAGTTGCTCCAGCTAGTGGTTTTTCAGTTGATTTATCAAGTTTTGTAATAGTAATAACACTTTCTTTTGGTTCGTTGTGAATTTTTACTTGAATGTTTTTCTTTTCATCAGTAATAGTAAATTGCATTGTTTTAGTAAGTTTCTTGTAACCTGTAGGAGCTTTAGTTTCCTCGATTGTATATGTGCCATTACTTAAATTTCTAATTACATGTGCATTGGTTGTAGAAGTCCAACTAGCAATAGTATTACCAGCGGCATCTTTTAAAACTAATTCTGCTCCAGCTAATGGTTGACCTGTTGCCTTATCTAATTTTATAATTGATACTTTTGATGAGTCAATTTCTAAAGTTTTACTAGCAGTTACTTTTTTGGTTGTTGGAACTAATATAGCAGGCATAGCATTTTGCATATTAGCTTTTTCTGGTTTGTATTCATATACTTTATTAACTGTTGCTTCAGAAGTAACTTCTACTTTTATTGCTGTTTGAGTATTATTTACTTGTGATACTGGCATTTTTATTTTAAATTTTTCGCTAGCCGCAAAAGTTGTTTTTTCAGATCCATCAGCTGCTATTACGCTTGCTCCACTTGATACTGATACTGTATAGGCAGTAATGTTTGTTCCTGTTACAGATAAACTTTCTGATATATAGTATTTTTTATCAGATGATAATTTCATAGTATTTGATGTAGTATTAAGACTAAGTGTTGCTTTAGGATAGCCATTTTCTTTGGCTTTTTTAGCATTGTCAACTAAGTCTTTGATATATTTACGGATTCCATTTGGATCAGATGCATTTACTTTAAAGTCTGAACCTAAGTTACCACTTCCTGTAGTTTCATCTAAATACCACCATATTGCTGTTTGAGTAATATAGTAATCTTTTAGACGATCACCAGTAATATTTTTGTGTGGATAACCATTTTCAATAATATAAGCAAAACCTGCGTCTCTTTCACCAACTAATGTGGCAGTTGTGTTCTTCGCTGTTGCTTTGGTTCTATCTAGACAATATACATATTCACCAGATGTTGTTACTTTAGTTTGAAAACTAACACCAGCTAAGTAGTCATCAATTTTTTCACCACTACCTAAGGTAATAGTTTGTGCTACGGCTTTAACATTAATAGCATTTCCTAAAAACAAAATAGTAGTTAATGCAAAAGCTAAAAATAATTGTACATTTTTAAACATTTTTCTTTTCATTTTTTATCCCCCTCACTTAATGTGGCTTTATTATAACACATTTGCTTTAAAATTGCAAGATTAATCGCAATGACCAAAAGAAAAATAGGACTATTTACAAGACCTACTTTTCAACTCTACTATTAAATCTTAAACTTTCAGGATAATATTCAAAAGAATATTTTTTAGATAAAGCTTTTATTTCAATTAATTATAATTTTTTGCCTACTAGTTTTCATCTTTTTTAATAGGACATGTATAAATAGTTTTATCTTCTTTAAAACTACTTTAATAAAATTATGGGAAAATTTAATTTATCTGATTTTTAGTTACTTTATTTTATATGATGATATAACTTTATTATCTATGTCATAGATTATAAATTCACAATTATTAATATAAAGATATGTTGGTTTGTTGAGGCCTCGTTGTGTTGATATTGAACCAGTATTAATATAGAGATTATTTTTTATTTTTTTGATGAATGGTGTATGATAATGACCAAAAATTAAGATACTATTTTCTATGATCCAATTTGTTTCATTATATAAGTTGCCGTGAGTTATATAAATGTTATCTGTTAAATTGACAACTTTATCTTTATGGATGGGGAATGGTTCATTTATTGGATTAACATTAAAATCACAATTACCTTTTATACAAATTATATTATTAGAAAAATCTTTTAAAAATTTTTGAACATATTTAGGATCATAATCTTTTGAATCTTTATTTTTCCAATATAAGTCTCCTAAAACAATTAATTTTTCACAGTTTAAACTAGTATATTTTTCTTTTATAATATTTAGATTACTTTTTATACCATGAATATCAGATATTACTAGAGCTCGCATAAGTTGCCTCCTTTTAAATTATTATATAACTATCATTTTTTTATTGGTATAAATTATTAATAATTTTACTTTTTTCATATGACCAACTTTATTTTTTTACATATAATACTTTAGTTAGAAAGGAGATTTATGAAAAAGAAGGTTAGTTTATTTGTTATTATTATCTTATTACTAGTTATCTTCATGTTGGGAGCTTTATTTTTAGACTTTAATAATAGTTCTAAAAATAAAGATAATATTCGGGTACGTGTGGCTGAGGTTGCCCATACTATTTTCTATGCTCCTCAATATGTTGCTATAGAAAATGGTTATTTTGAAGAATATGGCATTGAGGTTGAATTAATTTTAACTGCGGGAGCTGATAAAGTTACTGCGGCTGTTTTATCTGGCGATGCCGATATTGGTTTTTCTGGAAGTGAAGCAACTATTTATGTTTATAATGGTGGAGAAAAAGATTATTTAAAGACATTTGCGCAGCTTACACAAAAGGATGGTTCTTTTTTGGTCGCTAGAGAGAAAATTGATGATTTTGATTTAACTGATTTGAAAGGTAAAAACATTATTGGCGGTAGAGCTTTTGGAATGCCAGAAATGACACTAAGATATGCTTTGAGGCAAAATGGTATTGATCCTAATCAGGACTTATTTATTGATACATCTGTTGCTTTTTCAGCAATGAGTGGTGCTTTTATAGGTGGGCAAGGAGACTTCGTTACATTATTTGAGCCTAATGCTTTAGAGCTTGAGAAGAATGGTTATGGATATGTGGTTGCTTCAGTTGGTGAATTAGGGGGTATTGTCCCTTATACTTCTTATTCTGCTCGAAGTAGTTACATAAAAGAAAATAAAGATTTAATTTCCAATTTTACTAAGGCAATTCAGAAAGGACTTGATTTTGTACATAGTCATAGTGATAAAGAAGTAGCTGAAGTTATATTAAAACAATTTCCGGATACTTCACTTACAGATTTAGAAAAAGTAGTCGCACGCTATAGAAAAATTGATGCTTGGCCTACAACAACAGAATTTAGTAAAGAGTCTTTTGACCACTTGCAAGATATAATGCTTGATTATGGGGCGATTGAGGAAAAAGTTTTATATAGTAAGTTGATTTATAATGAAGAATAAATTATTAAGTATTATTAATTTAAAAAAAAATTATTACAATCGAAAAGATGAAATTGAAGCAATTAAAGATGTAAGTTTTGATGTTTTAGAGAATGAATTTATATCAATTGTTGGTCCTAGTGGTTGTGGTAAGTCAACGATATTATCAATACTTGCCAATCTTGAGAGTAAAACAAGTGGTGATGTTATCTTTTATAAGGATTTAACTATTGGTTATATGTTACAAGATGATTGCTTGTTCTTTTGGAGAACAATACTTGAAAATTGCCTTATTGGACTAGAGGTTAGTGGCAATTTAACAGAGGAAAATATTGAATATGTTTTATCATTACTTAAAACTTATGGTCTTTATGAATTTAAAGATAAGTATCCTGCTAGTTTATCGGGAGGCATGAGACAAAGAGTTCTACGAATACTGTATACACACGGGATAATTACTTACAAGTGGCTTATAACCCTTATAAATAATGGAAAAGAGGTATATTATGTTATTAGATAAAAATTCAAAAAAAGTTATAGACTTAATTCAAAAGTATGATAATTTAAGTGATATTGATAAAATTAGATTAGCAATCCATTTACTAGAAAATAAAAATTTCAATGTAAATTTTAATGTAAGAGATATGATTATTTTATTAAAGCAAGTTTTAAGTGTATTAGATCCTAATTATACGAAAGTAATAACTAATTTTAGCAAATATAAACATTTATTATTTTTTTCAGCCAAGTATTTAGAACTTAATGAAAAAGAAAAAAAGCATTTCTCTGTTGAAATGATATTTAATATCTATGAAAATGATTTTAAAGATAAAGTTATTAATGATGAAATAAATAGTCATTTATTAGTTTATGATTATTGTTATTCTCTAATTAATAATGAGTAAAATAAATCCCTAATAGGCATTATTAGGAATTTTTTGAATTAAACCTATATACTCATTAATCAAGTACACACTCAATAATATATCTAGGTCTCGCTTTAGTTTCCTTATATATTTTACCAATATATTCTCCAATCACACCAAGACATAGAGTTTGAATACCACCTATTAACCAAATTGAACAAACAATAAACGTCCAACCAGATACCGTATTACCAATTAATTTCATAATAACAGAATAAATCAAAACTACAAAACTAAGTATTAAAATAATAAAACCGATTGAAGTAATCATTCTTAAAGGTTTTATACTAAATGAAGTTATTCCATCAATAGCAAACGCTAACATTTTCTTTAACGGATATTTAGATTCACCTGCTACTCTTTCGCTTCGCTCGTAGTAAGCTATATCAGTTTTATATCCAACTTGAGGAACTATGCCTCTTAAGAATAAATTAACTTCTTTAAACTCACTTAAACCTTCTAAAGCTCTTTTACTCATTAAACGACAGTCTGCATGATTAAATACAACTTCAACGCCCATAATGTTCATTAATTTATAAAAAGCTTCTGCAGTAAACTTTTTAAAAAACGTATCTTTTTTTCTTGAACTTCTAACACCATAAACAACATCAGCACCGGCATTATATTTTTTTATCATATCATCCATTACATTAATATCATCTTGTAAATCAGCATCCATACTAATACAGATATCTGCATGATTTTTTGCATACATTAAACCTGCAAGCAAGGCATTTTGATGTCCTCTGTTTCTAGTTAAATTAATTCCTACGTACATATGATTTTCTTTATGTATCTTAGTTATAATTTCCCACGTTTTATCCTTAGAACCGTCATTAACTAAAACCACTTTACTATTTTCACTAATTAAACCTTCTTCCATTAAACTACTCATTTTTTTATCAAGTTCTTTTTTTGTTAGTGGTAGTGCTTCTTCTTCGTTATAACAAGGTATAACTAAATTTAATACTAAATTATTTTTCTTCATTTACTTCTTCCTTCTTTCTAAATAACACTATAACTTCCATGCCTAATGTTAATATCATTATTGTCATATATTCTAGATAAGTATAAATTCCTCTTTCTTCATTATTTACTACTTCAAACATCAAATCACCAGTTTCTTCATTTCCATTCACTTCTAAAATACCATTCGGATAATAATCAAATTTTTCTTTATATGCGATATAAACTTCTAAATCACTTGTACTATCCGAACTTAATCTTAATGTATAACTACCACCTTCATAAGTTTTATCTAAATAAAAATCTGTATATTTTTTATCTTTCAAATCATTTTTTTTAAATTCTTTTTCATACACAACTTCATTTTTAGTTATTAACTCCAACTTATAAGTTGCATCATCTATTTCATTAACTTTAAATTTTAATCTTATTTTATTAAAACTATCATATAAATCTAATGTTTGGGTGATAACCGTTTCTTTATTTAAAGAAATATACTTAACCTTGTTTACACTGTCTTTTGCTACTATATTTTCTTTATAACTAATACCTGTATATTTATTAAAACTAAAAGCAAATAATGCTAAAGTTAAGACTAGTATAATACATTTAAAGTATTTATAAAATTTGAATTTCTCATAATTGGTATTTAAAGTATCATAAGAACATGTACCTATTAGTATTAACCACGGTAAGAATGATAAACCATATCGTGGACATACTTCCCAAACAAGATAGAAAAATACTGCTCCAAACAAGCTAATTGCTATAATTGATTTCTTACCACTTTTATAAATATTAATAAGAGATATTATTGCCATAAACATAACTACTATTTTAGAGAACTGTAATAAATAATTTATAACAATATTTTTATCTTCTAATAAATAAGAATAAGACGGATTAAAGTCATTAACTAATTCTAAATATTTTTGATAACTATAATCTCCTTTACCCCAAACAGAAACTAATTTAACTACTAATAATTTCACTGTTCCAAATGGACCTAAATCACTCAATCTATTTTTTATTTCTTTAATATTTAAATCTGTTCTTTCTGAAACGTTTGAGGCACTACTACTTAGGTTATAATCATCTTGGGAATAATATCCATGACTTTTTTCGTTAACTCCCATCATAATCCAATGTGTCATTGGAAATTCTTTATCAACATTAACATTTGTGAAAAATTTATTCTCAATAGTATCAATACAAGTTATTGTTAATATTGCCCCAATTATTATTGGTGCAAACTTCTTTAACACTATTAATATCTTTTTAGTAAATATTAAATATACAAAATATGCTACTAGTATAAATATTGCAACAGCCCTTATCTTATAACCAATTATTGCGATGATACCGATCAATAAGCCATATAGAACGTTAGATTTTAAATTTTTTTCGTCTTTTGTTTTAACTATTAAATAAATTAAAATACTGGCAAATGGTAACATTAATACATCTGTATAGTAATATGATACATATAAATAAAAGATTGGAGATAATACACATATAAATAAACTTAATAATCCTTTATTGAGATCCCAAACTTTATTAACAGTTTTATAAGTAAATAATGACATAACAGAAATACATATTGTACTTAGTAAAGAAAATAAAATTTGATTGCTAATAGGAATAATCTTTTGTAACCCATATAAAATAATTAATAAAAATCTATTATTAGGATAAACAGAATAGTAAACATTATTTAATATCGAACCTGTATCATTTAAACTATTTATTTCGGTTAAAATATGTATTAAATCAACTTGAGGAATACTACTAATTACAAAAGCACTTATAAGTAATAAGATAAATTGCAATCCTAATAAAATACCTACTATTATTTTCTTTTTCTTATCATCAAGTTTGATAATAACCTTATACAATTTAATTAATAAAAGTAAATATACGATTGAACCAACAATTAAAACTAATGGATTTAAATAATCATAACTACGATTAGTATAGAAAAATATCGCTCCTATTAAAGAAATAGAAAAACATATTATGGTAAAAATTAACAAGAATTTATTAACAAAATTAAACATTTTATTTACTAGATTTTTCATAACTATCCTTCTTAAAAACTATTAATTTACTTAATAAATAGTTTCCTACAATTACTAATATCTGACTTACCAGTTTAAATATTTTATCATTACCTTTTAATATAGTTACAAACACAAACATTATTACCATATCAAGTAAAAGCGTTGATACTCTTGCGCCGGTAAAAGTAATAAATTCTTTAAATTTATTTTCATTTTTACTATTAAATACAAATGTTCTATTTGTAAAATACGCAAATAAAACTCCAGCTATCCACGAAAAAATATTTGCTATCTGTAACTCCATACTAACATTAGGATTTAATATAGTCAAACTCAACATATAATAAACAATTAAACTAATTAATGTAGTTAAAATTCCGAAGATTAAATAATTAATAATTTCCTTATATTTTTGATACAATTCTTTCACATACATCACCACAAATAAATCTACATAATAATATTTTATCATAAATTTCTATAATTAACTATTTTAACCTTCAAAAATAGAATCATATTTTTTATAATAATCATCATAGATCCAATCCACTTGATGAAAATAAAAAGGTAACTGTTTTTTATCAATTTCACTATGTGGCAAAAATATATTATATAAATTACTTTTGCGATTACTTATTACCTTAATATAAAATTTTTCTATTTCTTTAATATCTTTAGAATTGCTTAAACTTTTTGATTCTAAAAATAAATTTGCTTTTTGTAATGAATGATAAATATTATTTGTGTCTTGTTTAGCATAATAGCGAGTATTATAAACTAAATTTGCTAAAAACATTTTCTTAAAACCATTCAAAAATATTTCTGGACATTCATGAAAATCGGCAACAACAAATAGTTCTTTATTATAGTTATTTTTTAAAGTTTGTTCTAATATAATTAGAAGTTCATTATGATTTATTGTATACGTATCCCTAACATAACCTATATACTTATCTAATATAGATATAAGATTTTCTTCTAAAGTAATTTCATTTTTTTCATAAAGTAATTTAGAATTTAATTTTATAGTACCTTTTTTTATTTTTTTAATAAGTCTATGTAATACTTCTAAACTTAATAATTTATATACTTCACCACTGCAACTATAGATCCACAATAGCAAATGTTTCTTCATTCGCTTTATTTGTATTGTATCTTTATTCAAGTAATCTCTTTGCATTTAAATTTTTCTTTCAATAGTTTTATTTTTACTGCAATTAAATTATAACACAAATCAGCAAAAAACAGTCTTTAAATAAGCAAATTCTTAATATTTTTATTTTAAATGGGAAAATTATTATAGGTGGTAGCTATGATAGATTTTCAAAGATTAAAAGATATTAGAGAAGATAATGATATAAATCAAGAAACAATGTCACAAATACTTGGTGTACCTCGTTCTACTTATTCAATGTGGGAACTAGGTATAAGTGTTATTCCTTTAAAACCTTTATGTGACTTTTCAGATTATTTTAATATTACTTTAGATTATGCTTTAAATAAGACTAGTAAGAATTTAATTAAAGGTTTAGATTTACAAGTTCTTGCTAATAATATGAAAGAAATTAGAAAGAAAAATAATTTATCACAAGAAAATATAGCAGATATTCTTAATGTTACTCAAAGTTGTATAGTTAAATATGAAAAAGGTAGAGTTTATATATTGACAGAAAACTTATATAAATTTGCTAAAGAATTTAAAATCTCTATAAATGAATTATGTGGAAAAACAAAAAAATAGTATGAAAATTTAGATCATACTATTTTTTATGACGGAATGACAGATAAAAGTGGGTACCCATAAACTCCTGTCATTCTGTCATTTTTTATTTTTCTTTATTATTTTTTATATAAAATTCTTTTGCAAATTTTGAAGTATGTTTTATATTAGAATATATCATTAATCTATTAAATAATTGTGTAATCGCTAATAAACAAAATAATGCAATAATTATATAAATATTTTGGGTTATGTTTTCATTTATTTCTCTTAAAAAGATAACAGCTAGAAATCCAAGACCACTTAATATGATTGTTATTGCAGTTGCATCTCTAAATCCCCTTATCATTTTATCAGTTTCATTTTTTTCAGATTTTAAACCATCTACATCCCAATGCATAATTGATACTACATCAACAATTAAGAATAATATTATAGCTATCCAATATAATCCATACATTAAATTAGTTCTTAATATTAATGTTAAAGTAAATATTATTGCCGTTAATATATCTACAATAATAGTTATAGTATTTATTACTTTATCATCAACATGAATAATTTTATAAGTAATTTTATCTATTATCTTCTTCATTTTTATCTTTCTCCCTTTCTCTAAAGTCATCTACATTAGTATTTAATAGTAATCTTTCAATTTCTTTAGCAGTTTTAATTTGATATTCTGTATCTTCTACTGTTTGTTCCATTATTTCTCTTTCTTGTGGTGATAAATTTTCATCTTTTAATTTTTCTTCAAAAGATTTAATTAGTTTTTCCCAAGTTCTTATGCTTCCTGAAGTATTAGCAAGTGCTTCTTGTATTTCTTCTCCTTTAAGACTTTTATAATAACTTTTCAAAAAAGGATTTAAATCTGTGACTTGAAAACCTAAACCTGCAGCATACATTAAATCATTATAATTTATTCCGATATGTTGACTAATTTTTCTTAATATTTTAGGATTAGGAACCTCTCTTTCTCCTGATTCAATTCTTGATATATCTGAATGACTTACTTTTGCAAGTTCGGCTAATTGTCTCATAGAAAGATTCTTTTCTTCACGACCTTTTTTTATTAGTTCTCCAACCTTTGTTGTCATACGAATTACTCCTTTCACAAACGATTATAACACTTATGGAGCAAAATTGCAACATTTTTAAAGAAATTGGTGCTAAAATGCTTGACATACATTTTTGATATGCTATAATGGTGTTAAGTTGCACCAGAGATAAAAATAAGTGCAACGAAAAATTGTTCTTTGAAAATTTAGTCTTTGTGGAAATCGCCGATATGCTATAAAGTAAAAAAATGCAAGGCTAGATATCTCTATTGGCATGAGAGTTGTTGGTATTACTAAAACCATCCATAGATAGATTGCTTAACAAGTATCTATAAACATCAATTAAGAAAGCGAGGTAATAAATGAATCCAAACGAAATATTAAAAGTAATTTCAAAACAATGGTGCTCTCTTGAAGATTTAAAAAAATTAACAGGTTTAGGAAAAAATAATTTATTAAAATTAAAACGAGATATTAAAAACAATTTAAATAATAACTCTATTCCTAATAAATTACTTCCTATGAATGAAGTTGTTAAATATCTAAATATTGATATAGATTATTTAAAAAAACTTGATAGAAAGGAGGAATAAAATGCTAACGATAAGTGAAGTTAAAAAAAATTACACAAAAAAAGATTTCATAGTTGATAGCTTTATGAAATCTAGTGGGATATATTGTTTAGTTGCAAGACCTAAAGTCGGCAAGTCATTATTCGGGCTACAACTTGCCGACTCAATCGCAAACGGAACAACATTTCTAGGATTTAAAACAAATCCATCTCCTGTCTTATATATTAGCACAGAAATGAGTTCAATGCAAATATGTGAGCGAATTGAAAAGATGAATTTACACTTTACTGATGATAATTTTTTCATAGAAGATCAAGCATCAAAAGATAGAAAACTTAATCATATGGACTTACAATTAGTTTTTCAAGACTTTGCTCTTAATCATAATGGTAAGTTTATTATAGTTGATATGTTTACTGGTGTTGATGTTAATAATGGTTATGATTTAAATAATTATCAAGATATAAATCAATATGTATTTCCAAAATATAGAGAGTTATGTCAAAAATATGGATTTACAATATTATTAATTCATCATTTAAATAAGAATAATACTTCATTAGGAAGTACTGCTATAGATGGTGCTGTTGATGGAATAATCACTCTAAAAAAAGATAATAATTATCCAAACAAATTATTTTTAAAATACGACAGCAGAGATTATCCAGAGATGGAATTAGTTTTAAAAAGAAATGACAATTTAATATATGAAATATCAGAACTAGAAAAAACAGATTTACCACAAGAAATAAAATTATTTTTAAATTATGCAATTGGAAAAAAAGAATTTGAATTTACAGCTAGTGAGATTGTGAGTACTCTAAACTTAATGATTGAACCATCAGCATTTGGAAGATTATTAAGTAATCATTTAGATGTTCTTGAAAAAGAAGGACTTTATATTACTGATGCGAGAAAATCTGATAAAAGAAGAAAACATGCATTGTATGAAGAACCAATATTTGAAAATGAATAATTTTCATAAAAGTTTTTGTTAACTTTTTTCTAAAAAGTTATATAAGTAAAAAATGAGTGTGGCACGTTTTGTTGCTTTAGCAATGAAAGTGGCGATAACGAATATTTTTACAATTATTAAATGTAGTTTATCTACTTTTAATAATTC
>JAQXOT010000015.1 GCA_029099845.1 bacterium | reverse complement strand
TTTGCCTCATAACATTACCACGTTTAACTTTATCAGAAAAATCATAATCAAACTCATAAGTTATTCCATATTGTTTTAAATAAAATTCAGCTTCAAACTTACCTTTATTAGTTAAATCTATTAACTTAACTTCACTATAGTGTCTTTCCTCACCGTAAGAAAAAGTTAATTTAATCTCCTCATTTCTTCTTACATTGCCACTTCTACTTTGAGAGATAAGTGTATTTTCATTTTCTGTTCCTGGAACAAACTCAACAACAACATTTATTAAATGATTTTCTTTTATAAAATCTAAAACTCTCTCTGTATCCCAACCAATCATATTTGGTAGAACTATTTCTTTATAAGGACTAGGTCCTTCACTTATCACAACAATTAAATCTTCAATACTATTTAACTTCACACCAGGGAGAATATTTTGATTAATAACATAATATTCTGGAATCATATCACTATACTCATATTCTTGTATAAGCTTAATCTTATTAGAACTAGACCATTCAACTACCTCTGTTAAACTTTTCCCAACAAAATTATCTACTACATTACTAGGCCAAGTAATTACTTCCAAACTAACTAAACACCCAAGAACCTGATATATAAAAAGTGTTAAAAGCGCCAAATAACTAGTCCCTTTTTTCTTACTGGGATTAGTAAAACAAGCAGCAATTAAAAATATAGAAATACCAACCATCAGTAACCCATTAACAACATCACCTAAAGAATTGAAATTCAATAAAGAAACGCTGAAATAACCTAAACTACTAATTAGTATTAATAAGATTAAGAAATTCAAAAAAAATGAGTTTTTCTGTTTCACAACTTTACTATCAACACTCTTAATTTTTTTCTCCTGACTTTCTTTTTTTTCTATCTTAACCTCATTATTTTTAGAAGTACTCTTATTATTAGTTTTCTTTGCCAAAGATATCACCTCAATCTTAATATAATTATATAATAAATAATGTAAAATATAAACAAATACCACAATTTACACTGTCAAAGAATGTCTAAAATTAAATTGAAAATCAAGACTAAAAAAACGCTAAATATTAATAAAATCCCGAATAATTTACATCTTAAATTATAAGTGTTATAATCAAATTAACAAATACGAAATAGTGGGTGCGATATGAATAAAATAATAAAACAAAATCTAAATAAATATTTAGGAATATTTATCCTCCTTCAACCAATTATTGATTTAATTACTGGTATCTGTCTTAATGTCTTTAATTTAAACCTAACCATAGGAATAATTATTAGAATGCTATTTTTAATGTTTATAATGTACACAACTGTCTTTATATATAAAAAGAAAAAGTCTTCAATTTATTACTTAGTTTTCATCATATATACAATTCTTTACTTATTAGCAAATATTATTTTTAAAGATAGTAGTATATTTAGTGAACTTCAAGGATTATTAAGGGTCTTTTATTTTCCATTACTTCTTATTTCATTATATGATTTAAAAGATGAAATAAAAATAAGTAAAATGACACTTGTCATAACATTATTCATATATATAATTGCAATCTTTATTCCAATTCTTTTAAACGTAGGTTTTAAAACTTATCAAATAACTAAAACTGGTACTTTAGGATTTTATAATTCAGCTAATGAAATAAGTGGTATTATCTCTATAATAACTCCTCTAATATTCATTATCTTTAAAGAGACAAAAGGCATAATAATAAAAGTATTACTTACATTATTATACTTATTTGTAATCTTAACTATTGGTACAAAAACCCCGCTTTTAGCTCTATTAATAACTATTGGAATGACATACATCTGGTTAATAATTCATTATTTAAAAAACAAAAAGTATAAACCATTACTAATATCATTTTCACTAATTGTAGTTGGTCTTGCTAGTTTAATTATTATTATTCCTAAAACTAACTTCTATAAAAACATTATAGTTCATTTAGATTATTTACAAGTTGATAATATAACTGATATTTTTCAAGATGAAAAACTAATTGATCACTTCATCTTTAGTGAACGTATAACTTTTTATGGTTCTAAAAAATCTATCTATCAAAATTCAAATATTTATCAAAAATTATTTGGTATAGGCTATATTAATGATAATAAACTAACTAAACTAATTGAAATGGACTACTATGATATTTATTATAGTCATGGTTTATTAGGTTTTTTACTCTTTATGAGTATTCCTCTTTATATTTTATTTAAATTTTCTTTCCAAAAAAGAACTTATAATTTCAATATGTATATGATAAATACCAGTTTATTACTTATAATTATTCTATCATTAATGACAGGTCATATTATTACAGCACCAGCTGTAAGCATAATAGTAGTAATAATTATTTTATATTTAGACTGTGAAAAGAAAAAAGGACTACTTTTTACAGCCTATAATTTAGATTTAGGTGGAATAGAAACAGCCTTAATTAATTTATTAAACAATATTAATTATGATAAATACAACGTAACTTTAATTTTAGAACAAAAACAGGGAATGTTCTTATCAGAAATAAATAAAAACGTTAGAGTAGAAGAAATAAAAGTATCTAATCATCCTAATAAATTAATTAGAAAATTTGTTAATCTTACAAGACAACTTTTCTTTGTTACTTTAAACTATCATAATTATGATTTCAGTTGTTGCTACGCGACATATAGTTTAAGTGGCAATAAACTTACTAGAATTGCTTCGCATAACACTGCACTTTATATTCATAGTAATTATAAATATGTTTATAAAACAGAAAAAGAAGTAAAAGAATTTTTTGATAATCGTCATATTGGCTCCTTTAAACACTTAATCTTTGTTTCTAATGAGGCCAAAAATGATTTTCTAGAATTATATCCAAACTTAAATAAAAAATGCTTAGTCTTTAACAACTTTATTGATATTGATAAAGTAGAATGTTTAGCTCAAGAAAAAATTCCAACGAAAAAACCAAAAGATAAAACACTATTTGTTTTTGTTGGTAGATTAGATGATGACTCAAAAAAAGTTTCACGAGCTATCAGTCTTATCCGTAATTTAAAAGATTGTGAACTATGGATAATTGGCGATGGCAAAGATCGTCAAATGTACGAAAAAGAAGTAAAAAAACAAAAGCTTCAAGATAGAGTAATTTTTCATGGTAAAAAATCTAATCCATATCCTTATATCAAAGCAAGCGATTATATTATCTTAACATCTGATTATGAAGGATTTCCAGTAATTTATTTAGAGGCTTTAGTTCTAAAAAAACCAATTATTACTACTATTGCTACAAGTGATGACAAGATAAATATCAGCGATGGACTTGCTACAATAGTTCCAAAAGATGTCAACAAAATGCTTCCTAAAGTAAAAAAACTATTAGAAAAAAGTCCTAAAGCGAAAGAGATAGATTTAAACAAAATTCAGAAAGAACGAATGAAAAATTTAGAAAAAATATTTGATGAGGTGAAGTAATGCCAAAGTTTAGTATCATAATTCCAGTATATAATGTTGAGGAGTACATAAAAAAATGTCTTGATAGTGTTTTTAATCAAACAGAAAAAGATTTTGAAGTAATTGTCGTTAATGATGGAACTAAAGATAAAAGTATGGACATCGTTAAGAATTATCAAGTTAAAATAATTAATCAAAAAAATCAAGGGTTAAGTGCTGCTCGTAATAAAGGGGTAGAAGAAGCCAAGGGAGAATATCTAATTTTCTTAGATAGTGACGATTATTTAGAAAAAAATCTTCTTCGTGAAATCAAGAAATCTCTAAAAAACACCCCTGACTTAGTTAGATTTCAAATTAAAGAGACATATCCTGATAAAGAAATAAAATATGAAGAAAGAGCTTTTACCGGTCTAAATGGTGAAAGAGCCTTTACTAAAATTTCTAGTTACCATTTTGTTGAAAATGCCTGGTGTTATGCCATAAAAAAAAGTTATTATTTAAAAGAAAATTTTACTTTTAAAAAAGACACAATTCATGAAGACTTTGGCTTAATTCCTTTAGTAATTATCAAAGCCAAAATTGTTAATAGTATTTCTTACATTGGCTATAATTATGTACAAAGAACAGGCAGTATCATGAGTAGTAAAAACTATGAAAAAACACAAAAAAAAGTCCAAGACTTTTATAACCATTACCATTTCTTATTAACAGAAATAGATAAAACTAATTTAGATTCTACTTATTTTAAAAGTTTTATTTCCAATAGCTTAATTCTAAAAATAACTGAATTAAAGTTTAAAGACTATCACCACTATCTAAAATTATTAAGAAAAGATCAAGTCTTTGAAAATCTCCTAATTGATACCAAAAAACGCAGAATTAAAAAAAGTTTACTAAAAATTTCTCCAAAGTTTTACTATAAGATAATGAAATAGAATAAACAATAAATATTCTAAAGAGGTACTAATATGAAAAAAGAAACTATATCTATAATTGTTCCAATCTATAATGCTGAAAAGTACATAGCAAAATGTCTCGACTCTTTAATAAATCAAACCAAAAAAGAGTTAGAATTTATTCTAATAAATGATGGGTCAACTGATAATACCGAAAAGATCATAAAAAAGTATTCTGATAAACGAATAAAGTACTTTAAAAACAAAAATCAAGGCATTGGTAAAACTAGAAACTTTGGAATAAAAAAAGCAACAGGGGAATACTTAATGTTTATTGATAGTGATGATTACCTAGAAAAAACAGCTTGCGAAGAACTATATAAAACTATCAAAAAAGATAAAAGCGACATCGCAATTTGCGATTTCTATAAAATATATGAAAATGGTCAATTAGAAGAAATAAGACTTCCTAGCTTCAAAAAAACAACTTTAAAAAAGACTCCTAATTTACTATTAGATATTAATCTCGCTCCCTGGAATAAGCTTTATAAAAGTTCCCTAATTAAAGAAAATAATCTTACTTTTGTTGAAAACTTAAAATATGAAGATGCTCCTTTTGTAGCTGAAGTCTTTGATAAAGCTAATCAAATATCTAAAGTTAATAAATGCCTAAACTACTATTTAATCAGAGGAAACAGTGAAACCACTGTAAGAGATGAAAGAACTTTTGATATTTTAAAAATAGTTGATTTAATTAGAGATTATTTTAAAGATAAAGATTATCTTCAACCAACAATAAAAAAACTAATAGTTAGAATACTTACTAATTATAATATTCAACAACGTAATCAAAAAGATATAAAAATAGGGATGAGTTTTATCAATGAAAGCTTTAACTACTTAAAAACTTATGTTCCTGACTATAAAAACAATAGTTATTATCCAAATAGAGGACTCTTAAGAAGAACAATTGAAAAGAACAAAATATTATCAAAAACATATTGCCAAATATATCACTTTAAAAATTATAAAAGTACAGGAAGCTTTCCCTAAACAAATTACCACTTTGTTTTTTAGTATAATGGCTATAATATTTACCTACTTATTATTTAATATTATTTTTAACAATCATAATTATCTAACAAACATTAAAGCACTAAGCCTAGTACTATTTTCAGCATTCTATCTAATAATAGTCTACCTTATTAATAAAGCATTAAATAAATATATCAAAAATTCTAAAAAGTATATAATTATATCAACAATTATATTCATCATATTACAATTAATATTTGCTTATATTTTTGCTGTAATACCAGAGTGGGATTTCGGTGCAATTTATTATGGAGCCATCCAAAATATAACAGGAAAAATTCCTTTTCATAAATACAATTATCTTTATATCTATCAAAATAATATTGGTTATGGTTTACTATTGAGCCTAATTTTTTATCCCATAAAGTTAATAGGACTTAATAATTATATGGCATATGGAATAGTAGGAATAATACTAAACATTATCTGCATTGATGTATCATTATTGACATTATTAAAGATAATAAGACAATATTTTGAAAAAACACAGCAAAATATTTTTTGGCTACTAGCACTTCTTTATACACCATTCATTACTTATGTTCCTATATTTTATACCGATACGCTTTCTTTACCTTTTATTGTGGGAGGAGTATATTTCATATTAAAAATAATTAACAATGAAAAAAACTTATTAAATATCGCAATATCAGGACTCCTTCTTGGAATAGCTTACACATTGAAACCAACAGCTATTATTATAATAATTGCTTTCATAATTTTTTACTCTATATTTACAAATGAGCACATAATAAAGCGACTAACAACAATATCTATAATATTAGTAGCATTTGCACTACCACTTATTTCGTTAAATATCTATAAACAAATTTATTTCGATCAACAAAAAATAGAAGAAAAATCTTTTCCAATTACACATTGGCTAATGATGGGACTAAAAGGAAATGGTGGTTATAATCAAGAAGATGTTGACTATACAAGTAGTTTTATAGGTAAAGAAAATAAAAAGCAGGCCAATATAAAAATTATAAATAAACGTATAAAAGAATTAGTAAAAGAGAAAAAGATTATAAGCTTTTATACAAACAAAGCTTTATATGTTTGGGGAGATGGTACTTATTATGCCCCAGCTAAATTAAGCGTTAATCCCATAAAAGATCTAGAAATAAAAGGCTATATTTTGCCAACAGGTAAAAATAAAATATTCATTTTAATAGCCCAATGTCAATTAGTATTAACAATTTTATTTATAATTTTAGGAATAATTTTAAGAAAATATTTAAGCAAACAACAACAAAAGCTTCAATTATTCTTAAATATTTCTATATTTGGAATATTTCTATTTGAACTAATTTGGGAAGCAAGATCTAGATACTTAGTAAATATGATACCTATCTTATTATTGTCTTGCTACCTAGGAGTAACAGCAACAATAAAATTTATACAAAGTAAGAAAGTAGAGGAGTAAAAAATGAAAAAAGAACCAATTTTATATGTTGTAGTACCTTGTTATAATGAAGAAGAAGTACTACCAGAAACAACTAAACAATTAAAAGAAAAGATGCAAAAATTAATTAAAGAAAAAAAAGTTTCTACTAAAAGTAAAGTAATGTATGTAAACGATGGTTCCAAAGACAAAACTTGGAATCTAATTAAAGGAATCAACCAAAAAGAACCATTATTTACCGGCATAACTTTATCGAGAAATCGTGGTCACCAGAATGCCCTTTTAGGTGGTTTAATGACCGCTAAAAAGTATGCTGATGTTGTAATTAGTATGGATGCTGATTTACAGGATGATATCAATGCTATCGATGGAATGTTAGATAAGTATAAAGAAGGTTGTGATATTGTCTACGGAGTTAGAAGTGCTCGAAAAAAAGATACATGGTTTAAAAGAGTTACTGCTGAAAGCTTTTACAAATTCATGAAAGTACTTGGTGTTGATGTTGTCTATAATCATGCCGATTATCGTTTAACTTCTAAAAAAGTATTAGACAATTTAGAAAATTTCAAAGAAGTAAATTTATTCTTACGCGGAATATTTCCTCTTATTGGCTATAAAACAGATGTAGTATATTATGAAAGAAATGAAAGATTTGCTGGAGAGTCTAAATATCCATTAAAGAAAATGCTAAACTTTGCTTGGGATGGAATTACTTCATTTAGTGTAAAACCATTACGTATGATTTGTAGCATTGGATTTATTATTCTCTTTATTAGCATTATCATTATGCTATATTCATTAATTAGAAAACTAACTGGAAATACAGTAGATGGTTGGACGTTCCTATCAATTTCTGTTTGGTTTATTGGTGGTTTGCAAATGATTAGCATTGGTATTATAGGTGAATATATTGGCAAAATGTACAACGAGACAAAACAAAGACCAAGATTCATAATTTCTGAAAATCTTGAAGAGAAAGAATAGTAATATTATGAAAAAATTCTTTAAAAAAGAAAATTACCTATATATAATATTCTGTATTATAGTCATTACAATTTTATTATTAAGTGTTTTTAGTCAAACAAAATGCATATTTTTCTTACTAAGTATCTTAGCCAACATATTTTTAATAATAATTTATAAAGAAACATTAAAAAAAATCAAAATAAAATTTACTAAGACCGAAAAAATAATCATTATTATTTCCATAATTTTAATATATTTATTTTATATTATAAGTGTACTAAATCGTAATTTTATTTATTATTGGGATTATTCTTGCTATTACAACATTCAAACAGCAGCAGCAGAGAAGTTTAGTATTTCTCTATTAGATGGCATTAAATATTTTATTGGTTCTACATGGTCAGGAGAATATGGTTCGTTTTTAACATTCTTTCCAGAAATAATTTATAAATTTACAAATCATACAGTAAATAGTTATCTTCTAAGTTCTATAACTATTTATATTCCATATATTATCATTGCTTTATCAATATTAATAAAAAAAGTATTTTTATTCTTTAAGATCGAAAAAGATAATTTAATCTTTACCATGTTTTTATTAATATTTTTGTTATTTCCTATTTTTCATGCAACCGCAATTTATGGACAACCAGACTTTTTTGGATTAGCCTTTATCTTTTTAATAATCTCTCTAACTATAGACTATGATTTCAAAGAGCTCGAGTTGAATAGATTAATATTGATATTTTTAGTAACGTTTATGCTAATTATCAGTAGAAGATGGTATCTATATTGGATAATATCCTATTATTTGTGCTATATAATAAAAATACTAATAACCAACAAAAAAGAATCTTTAGGAGGAATAATAAAAAATCTTCTCATATATGGATTAATTGTCTTATCAATCCTTTTAATCACTTTATTTCCATTAATTAAAAATATTATTTTTGGAAGCATTAGTAATTACTCCGAGTATTATAAAAGTGGTGGCTTTATTTATGAAATTAAAAATCAAATTAACTATTTAGGTTATCTAACTTTAGGAATATGCCTATTAGGGATAGGATATGGCCTTTCAAAAAAAGAGTATCGCTTAATTACCATTTTAAGTATAATTGAATGCTTTCTAATTATCTACCTTTTCAATATGATTCAAAGTATGGGACTACATCATAGTCTTATGTTAGTTCCAACATACTTATATTGGCTCTACTTGTCCATTATGCTACTATTACAAATTAATGATATTAGTAAAAATAGAATTTGTCTTGCTATAATAGCCTGTTTGATTATTAACTTTTCTTATGCAATTTGTAATAATAGCACCGATAACTTCTTCTCAAAAATACCATTAACAGTACCATATCAAGAAGATTATAAAAATTTAGGAGAAGTTGCTTCTTGGTTAAAAGAAAATCTAAGCAATGAAAATAATGCCTATATGATTACCCATAATAATAAATATAATCCAGATAAACTAAGAAACTATTATTTGCCGGATCAAAGCATTGCTAATTACTTACCATATGGATCAGCTATAATTGGAGTTCATAAATTTCCCACTGAACTATTTAGTGCCAAATACATAATTATAACTGAACCATTTGAAAGTGTTTCTATTGAAGAAAAATACTATGAAGTATTTCAAAAATTACTAGATCAAGGAAAATTTGAAATTGAAGAAACATTTGACATGGGAAATGGTTATAAATTACTAATATATAAAAGAGTAAAAAAAACAGATGATGAAGAAAAAAAATTATATTTAAACGCTTTAAAGGAGGAATCAGAAAAGTATCCTGCCTTATATAAAGACATCATTGAAACCTATTGATATTTAATAAAAATTGACTATAAATAATTCTATATGTTATAATTTTAAAGGATTTAATAAAAAATTAAAGGAGTAAGTACATGACAACACTTAAAAATATATTTGCAAATTTTAAAAAATATGAATTTTTAATGAAGCAACTAATCTTGAGAGATTTCAAAGTAAAATATAAAAGATCAGTCTTAGGGGTACTATGGAGTTTATTATATCCCATTCTAATGATGACTGTTATGGCTATTGTATTTTCTCAAATGTTTAGATTTAAAGTAGAAGGAATCAACTATTTAGTATATTTAATGACAGGTATTATCATGTGGAATTATTTTTCTGAAGCTTCTAATAGTGCTATGACATCGGTAGTTGTAAACTTTTCATTAATAAATAAAGTATATATACCAAAATATATTTTTCCTGTAGCTAAATGCTTATTTGTTGGAATTAATTTTATTTTAACTTTAATACCATGGTTTGTTCTAATCATATTAACCCAGTTTGGTTTGGGAAATTATCCAGCAAGCATAAACTGGTATTATTTACTAATCCCATATATTTTCCTTTGCTTAATAGTATTTACAATAGGAATGGGCTTAATATTATCATGTGTATCAGTTTTTTTAAGAGATATGTTTTATATTTATGGAATTATTTTAACAATTTGGAATTACTTTACACCAGTATTTTATAGTATTGAAATATTACCAGTATACTTACAAAAGTTATTTCAGTTTAACCCATTATATCAATTCATTAACAGTGTAAGAAGCATTGTTTTATATGGAACACCACCATCAATTGGAACACTTGTACTTTTAGCTGTTATTGCTATTGGTACGCTAGTTATTGGTAGTATAATATTTAAGAAAAATCAAGACAAATTTATTTATTATATATAGGAGGAATAAAGATGATAAATATAGAAAATGTATCTATGCGATTCAATTTAGGAATAGAAAAAAATTTCTCCATAAAAGAAGCTTTTATAGCTTTGTTTGACAAAAAAAGGCGCCAAAAAAGGACAGACTTTTGGGCATTAAGTGATGTATCTTTTCGTGTAAAAAAAGGTGAAGTAATTGGCTTAATTGGAAGTAATGGGGCAGGTAAGTCAACTTTATTAAAAGTAGTTAGTGGAGTAATGAAACCAACAAAAGGAAAAGTTACAGTTAATGGACAAATTTCTCCAATGATTGAGTTGGGTGCTGGATTTGATGCTGAATTAACAGCTAGAGAAAATATTTACTTAAATGGTGCTATATTAGGTTATTCTAAAGAATTCATTGATTCAAAGTTTGATGAAATTGTTGATTTTTCTGAATTGAAAGATTTCCTAGATGTTCCAGTAAAGAACTTTTCCTCAGGTATGGTTGCCAAATTAGCTTTTTCCATCGCTACCATTGTTAATCCAGAAATATTAATTGTTGACGAAATATTATCTGTTGGAGATATTAAGTTTCAGGAAAAAAGTAAAAATAAAATGATGGAAATGATTAAAGGTGGAACTACCGTTTTATATGTTTCACATTCCCTAGAATCAATTAAAGAATTATGTGATAGAGTAGTTTGGATAGAACATGGAAAAGTTGTTAAAATTGGTCCAGCTAAAGAAATAATCGAAGAGTACTATAAAGCCCAAATGGGTAAAGAATTAAATGCTAAATAAATCTAAATATTTAATGAAGAGTTGACATATTGTCAATTCTTTTTTTTAATGCTTTTTGAGTATTGAAAAGTAACTATGAAAAAGGTATAATAAAAATATAATAAAGAGGTGTATATGAAAAGAATTAATAAAAAAGGTTTTACCTTGGTAGAACTTTTAGCCGTAATTGTTATTATGGGCATTTTGATGATGGTCGCAATTCCATCAATAAGTAGAGTAATTGAAAATTCTAGAAAGGATACGTTTGTAGATATTGCCAAGTCTTATGCTAATGCGGCTAAGACATTATGGACAGCTGATACTTTAACGTGTGAAGGAACAGTAGCTTCAGCTGTAGATGATGGCGATTATTATATTTTAATTAATACTAAAGAATCTGC
This sequence comes from bacterium, assembly GCA_029099845.1. GTDB lineage: Bacteria > Bacillota_I > Bacilli_A > RF39 > UBA660 > CAG-877. The sequence continues at coordinate 12,873 of JAQXOT010000015.1, read as the reverse complement.
TAGAGCAATACTTCCAGTATTAGTAGATCAAGGCGGTAAGTCATCTTGGGGAAATAGAGATGTAAATGGTTATGTAAGAGTTCATGTAGAAACAGTAACAGATAACAATGGAGAACCAAAAAGAACCACAACTTTTTATGTTAGTTTAAGTGATGGAACTCATGGCTTAATAGATAATGGAAGTATGACTTCAGATAACTTAAAAAAAGGTAATGTTAAGATGGATTTATTGATTGATGATAAGAAAAAGATAGAATTAACACTTGATAATGGTAACTTAAATTGTTCTAAGACTAATTTTGGAACTTATATGTGTACAGACGTAGCACCAGTAAAAAATATAACAGGTTTATGTGTAGATGATTCAAGTTATGCTGGAAATAATGGTACAGTAGATATTAATCCAGTAAGTTTTGCGGATGATGACTGGGCAACCATAGCTGCTGTCGCAAAGAGTGGAAAATACGCTGAATATTATAATGTTGGGGATACCAAAGAAGTAGATTTAGGAAGTCTAGGAAAGCATACAGTAAGAATAGCTAATACTTCAACACCAGCAGAATGTAGCCAAGAAGGTTTTTCACAAACTGCCTGTGGTTTCGTATTAGAGTTTACAGATGTAATTACAAGCCATGTTATGAATTCTACTGGTACAAATGTAGGTGGTTGGCCAGCAAGTAGTATGAGAAGTTATTTAAGTACAGATATATATAATGCTTTACCAACAGATTTACAAAACGCTATAATGGATACAAAAGTAGTATCAGGTCATGGAAGTAGTGATTCAACTAACTTTACTTCAACAGATAAGTTATATTTATTAGAGCCGAAAGAAGTATATGGATACAACGGAGGAACAGCCCATAGAGCTACAAGGCAGTTAGATTATTACTTGGCACAAGGTGTACCAACAAGTAATCGCTCTGGAGCTATTAAACAGAGAAATGGATCAAATTATTGGTGGTGGCTCCGCGCGGCTAATTCCAATTATGGTAACAGTTTCTATAATGTTAAAAGTACTGGTGATTGGGAGTACCTTAGTGATTATCATAATACTGCAATGGGTGTTTCGCCGGCTTTCCGAATAGCCTAAATGTAAACAGAGTGTAAAGTCATAAAAAATATATTGTATAGTCGAAGATTGGGACTATACCGATAGTCATCTTACCGAAGTCGTACTACGAACGAAAGTGAGTAGAAGTATTGGGCGAAGCCCAATACTTTTTTTGGATTTTTTAAATATACCATCAACTGTAACAAGAACTAATAATGGGGCATTTAATGATAATCAGATTATTAATGAGGAACAAGCATAGGGCAAGGTGTCTTTTATAGAAATAGTGTTACCTATGTTGATATGTGTGATGGTACGTTAACGATGGTTTTGTTTACACTAAAAGTGAAGATGTAAGTGTGAATTATACCAATATAGTTGGGGATGTAAAGGTAAATACTGCAATGTAATAATTTTAAATAATATAAAAATACTAGATAATGCCTTTTATAAAGTAATTAATTAGAGTACGTTTAATGCTTTATTAACTAAGATTATAAATTAAACAGGCAGAAAGTTTGACTGGAAAGCTATGACTAGATGTCCGACTAATGTAACTTTTGAATATGGAACAGTGGAAAACATAGAAATCAAAAAAGTTAAATAAAAAGTAAAGTGCACAATTAAGTGTGAAATAACAAAAATTATGCATTTTCAATATACAATGCACAATATTAAGTTAGAAAACAACATTAAACAGATTAAAATTTAAGAAAATTCAATCTGCTTAATTATATTAATTCATGACAAAAAGATATATGCATTATAAATTTCAAATGTAAGTGCACATACCTATATTTCTCTAAAATTTGATTTATATTATATATTGAATAAGCATTAAGTCAAGTATTCATTGACTTAATGCGAGATTAATTATAAATAAATAGATAATTGTCAATGGTTAAAATGAACTCGCATGCTCGCCATTGACAATTAATAGAATTACAAACTTAACTGCACAACAATTGTGCACTTTTAAATTTAATCTACATAGAAATCAAAAAAACGTTGAAATTACTACAAATATTTTACAAATAAATAAAGGTATGCTAAAATTAAAATGACTATTATCAATAAAAATATCAGGGTAGAAAATATAACAAGTATCACTCTCGTTAGATAATAGATTATATTTTCGTAGGGAAAGAGGTAATAAAATGAAAAAAGAAAATATGTTTAAAGATAAAGTATTGTTAATAACAGGTGGAACTGGATCTTTTGGTAACGCTGTATTAAAGCGTTTCCTAGAAAGTGATTTAAAGGAAATAAGAATATTCTCAAGAGATGAAAAGAAACAAGAAGATATGAGAATTAAATATAATAATGAAAAGATTAAATTTTATATTGGTGATGTAAGAGATTATAGAAGTATTGAAGATGCTATGGATGGTGTTGATTATATATTCCATGCAGCTGCATTAAAACAAGTACCATCATGTGAATTCTTCCCAGTTCAAGCTGTACAAACAAATATTTTAGGAACTAATAATGTCTTAGAGGCAGCTATAAATCATAATGTAAAGAAAGTAATCGTTTTAAGTACTGATAAGGCTGCTTATCCAATCAATGCTATGGGAATGAGTAAAGCTTTAATGGAAAAAGTAGCAGTAGCAAAAGGTAGAAACTTAAAAGAAAATCAAACTGTAATTTGTAGAACAAGATATGGAAATGTTATGGCTTCTCGTGGTTCTGTTATTCCACTTTTCTGTGAACAAATAGAAAATGGTAAACCACTAACTATTACTAATCCAGAAATGACAAGATTTATGATGACTTTAGATGATGCTGTAGACCTAGTAATCTATGCTTTTGAACATGGAGAACAAGGTGACTTATTTGTTCAAAAAGCACCAGCAGCTACAATCGAAACTTTAGCCGAAGCTGTAAAAGAACTTAAAAATTCATCAGCTCCAATTAAGCATATTGGCTCAAGACATGGTGAAAAACTATATGAAGTTTTAGTTACTAAGGAAGAAATGACTAATGCCGAAGATTTAGGAGATTATTTTAGAGTACCAGCTGATAATAGAAATTTAAACTACGCTAAATATGAAAATAACGGTGACAAAAACCTAGACAAAGTAGAAGAATATAACTCTCATAATACAACTAGACTTGATGTGGAAGGAATGAAAAAATTATTATTGAAACTAGATTTATTTAAAGATTGTAAATAAAAGTAGGTGAAATATGAAAGTACTAGTTACAGGCTCAAATGGATTTATAGGTAAAAATTTAAAAACACATTTACAGGCACTTGATAATGTTGAAGTAATTGACTATGATAAAGAAGATACTATCGATAAAATAAAAGATAATCTTGCTGAAATAAGCTTTATATTTCACTTAGCCGGAGTAAATCGTCCTCAAACAACAGAGGAGTTTTATCAAGGCAATAGTGATTTAACAAAACAAATAGTAGATTTAATTAAAGAGAAGAATATTCCTCTATTAATAACATCAAGTATTCAAGCTGAAAAAGATAATGACTATGGTAAAAGTAAAAAAATAGCCGAAAGCTATATCAAAGAAAATCTAAAGAATTATTATATTTTTAGACTACACAACGTTTTTGGCAAATGGTCACGTCCTAATTATAATTCTGTTGTTGCCACCTTTTGCAACAACATAGCTCATGACTTACCAATAACTATAAATGATGAAAAAACAAGTCTAGATTTAATTTATATTGATGATATATGTTATGAATTTATTAATATCTTAAAAGGCCAAGAGCCAACTGAAAAAATAGAAGACTATTGTTATATAAATCCTAGATACAATGTTACTTTAGGTTATATAGCTAAGCGTTTATATGAATTTAGGGATAGTATGAATTCTATATATGTACCAAATACTGGTGATGATTTTACTAAGAAACTGTATTCAACATATATAAGTTATGTTCCCGTTGAAAAAACTCATGTTTCAGCTAAAAAGAATGTTGATGAACGGGGCAGCTTTACAGAACTAGTACGTACCTATGATAGTGGTCAATTCTCTGTTTCCTTTAGTAAACCGGGAATAGTAAGAGGAAACCATTATCATCATACTAAATTAGAGCGTTTTATTGTAATCAAAGGAAAAGCTAAAATTTCCTTCACAAGTGTAATAGATGGTAGTCATTACGAATTTATTGTTGATGATAATGACATTCAAATTGTAACTATACCTGTAGGATATACTCATAATATTGAAAATATAGGTAATGAAGAAATGATTTTAGCAATCTGGTGTAACGAGCTATTTGATAAGGATAAACCAGATACTTATTTTAAGTTAGTTTAGATAAAAAATCAGGAGCGTAGAAATGATGAAGAACTATGACTGTACACTAGTTGTAAATAGTTGCGATAAATATGATGATATTTTAGATACTTTCTTTGAACTGTTATATAGATTTTGGCCAGACTTACCATTTGATATCGTATTAAGTACTGAAACTTTAGAATATAAAAATAAATATTTTAAAATAAGAAACGTCCATCCTCAAAGCAAAAATTGCACTTGGACTGAAAGAATGACTGATACGCTAAACAATATTAAGAGCAATTATTGTCTTTTTATGCTGGATGATTTCTTTTTATATGACTACGTTAAAACTAAGACTGTTTTAGATAACCTGAAAGTATTAAAAAAAAATCCCAATATAGTAAACTTTACTTATTGGCCAATTTTAAATGATACTGAAGAATGTATCTATCCAGGTTTCAAAAAAAGAAAACAACAAGCCAAATATAAAATAGCAGCTATCACAAGTCTTTGGAATAAAAAACAATTTTTAAAATATATAAGTGGTTATAAAGAAAATATTTGGGAGTTTGAACCAAAAGCTACAATTAGAAGCAATACTTTATATAAAGATGATGAGTTTTATGTAAGTAAAGATTTTCCTAAACAAGTATTTCCTTATAACTTTACTAAGTATGGCTTATTTTCAGGTAAATGGTTTAAAGCTAATAAGGAACTCTTTAAAAGATTAAATATGAAGATTAACTTTAGAAAAAGAGGCTTTTATAATGAAAAGAATCGAGGCCTAACTAATTCTATTATTTCCGCATTTAAATTAGATTCATATATAATGCCTAATTATAGTTTAAAAGAAGATAATCCTATTCATAAATTTAAACTACAGTATTCTAAGGAGTTTTATCAAAAATATCAAATTAAAGAAGCTCTAAATATGATTTATTGGTGTCTAACTGATAATTGGGGATTTGGCATAAAAGATCTAACAATAAAGGTAATTTATAAAGATCATACAAACGAGATTATAGATAATAAAACCCTATTTGGAACTTTTAGAAGAATAGGAAAACTATTGGTATTTAATACTGAAAATCCTCATGTTTATATTCAAACTATTCCTAATAAAAAAATAACATTTTTAGAAATAAGTGGAAAAATTATAATCCCTTTAAATAAATACTATTTAAAAAAGGCCTATAAATATGTAACTAAACCTAAGAATGATAATCAAGCTAGATTAAAGAGGTATACTTAGATTATGATTTAATGTCAAGTATTACTCTTTATCCTAATATGCATTACTATATCAATAATGTTTATGTTCCTGATAAAGTTCTAGAGTTTAAGGAGTCATTTAAAAATAATAGTTTTGAATACTTATTTTATATTAAAAATAACACAACATCCATTGAATGGAGTCCAACTATTTATGCTGGGCACTCAATTAAAGATTTAAAAATTGAATATAGAATAGGTAAGAGTAATAAATGGGAAAGCCTAACACTATCAAATATAGAGAATCTTCCTAGATATATAAATGATAAATATATATTTGTAGAACCTAAAAAATTAAAAATTAATTTAAAAGAGAACACTTCAAATGTAAGAATAACTGGTACTATATCATATCCAATAGAAAAAGAAATATTGTCTTATGTATTAAATAATGAAAAATCAAGTAAAATAAGAGAGAAGGTAAATTAATGGAAAAATTAAAAGTCATGGTAGTTGTAGGAACTAGACCTGAAATTATTAGATTATCAGAAGTAATTAAAGCTATTGATAAATACTTTAATTTAGTATTAGTTCATACTGGTCAAAACTATGATTACACTTTAAATGAAATATTTTTTAAAGAATTTGGTCTAAAAAATCCTGATTATTATTTATCATCACCTGGTAAAAATCTTGGGGAAACTGTAGGAAATATTATTTCTAAAACTTACGATGTAATAGCAAAAGAAAAGCCAGATGCTCTACTTGTTTTAGGTGATACTAATAGTTGTTTAGCTGCTTACTCAGCTAAAAGATTAAAAGTACCAATCTTCCATATGGAAGCAGGAAACCGTTGCTTTGACTTTAACGTACCAGAAGAAATAAATAGAAGAGTAGTAGATCATCTAAGTGATGTCAACTTAGCCTACACAGAAAATGCTAGACGCTACTTAATTAACGAAGGTATTAAAAATGATTTTCTATACGTAACTGGCTCACCAATGAAAGAAGTTTTATACAAGAATATGTCAAGTATTGATAAGTCTGATATTTTAGAAAAACTTGGCTTAGAAGAAAAAAAATATTTTGTTGTAAGTGCTCATAGAGAGGAAAATATTGATATTGAAGCTAACTTTAAAAGTCTAATGAACAGCCTAAATAAAGTCGCTGAAAAATATCAATTACCAATTATTTTCTCAACTCATCCAAGAACTGCTAAAAGAATAAAAGAAAGTAAAATTAAACTAAATCCACTAATCAAAAATATTGAACCATTAGGCTTTTTTGATTATGTAAATTTACAAAAACATGCTTTCTGTGTCTTATCAGATAGTGGTACTATTCCAGAAGAAAGCGATATATTAAACTTTCCTGGCATATCTCTTAGAACTAGTACAGAACGCCCTGAAGCCTTAGATGCTGGTAGCATAGTTCTAGGTGGTATAAATGAAAAAGATATAATTAACTCAATTGAACTAGCAACAAAATGCCTTGAACCAAGAGAAAACAATCTAGTTAGAGATTATCAAGATACTAATGTTTCTTATAAGGTAATAAAAATTATTCAAAGTTATTATAATATAGTTAATATAAGGACTTGGAAAAAATAATATTTAATTAAAAATGTGGGGTGCGATATGAAAAATAAGATTAAAAACTTTTTTACAAGAGTAAAAAATAAACTAAATGGAACAAATCAAATTGAAAAAGAAAAAGTAATATTTGATCAAAAAATATCAGAACTTCAAAATGCTTATGAAAAAATGTATAAGTCATTAGAACATAAAATTTGGGAATATAATAAAAATACCAATATAATTTTATATGAAATGTACTTAGAAAAGAAAAAAAGAAGAAAAGATTTTAATCCTTTAGTTTCCATTATTGTACCTGTATATAATGGTAGTAATTATTTAAAATATGCTCTTGATAGTGCACTTAATCAAACTTATAAAAATATTGAAATTATCGTTGTAAATGATGGTAGTAATGATGGTGGTAAGACTAAAAGAGTTGCTAAAAAGTATGGTTCTAAAATAAGATATTATGAGAAAACAAATGGTGGTGTATCATCAGCTTTAAACTTTGGTATTTCTAAAATGAAGGGTGACTATTTTGCTTGGCTTTCTCATGATGATTTAATTGAACCGGAACATATTGAAAAATTGGTTGAATATGTTTCCATTAAAGGTAATGAAAAGACAATCCCTTTTGCGGCCTTTAAAATAATTGATGAATTTGGTAACCTTAAAGTAGATGAAACTATATCTGCTCAAATCTATTGCTTTGATTATAAAATGTCTGTTTTAAAGAATGAGTATAGCTTACTTCAAGGTGAAATAAATGGTGGTTCTGTTTTAATTCCTAAAGAAGCTTTTAAAAAGTATGGTTTATTTGATGAAAAACAGAGAATAACTCAAGAACGTGATATGTGGTCTCGTCTAATAAAAGGCTATCATTTTATAAGTATACCTTATGATACAGCTATGATCCGTCAACATTCAAGCCAAGTTACCAATACTAATAAAAATATTATTACTGAAAGTAATAAAAAAATGCTTCAAATAGTAAAAGCCGTACCAGATAAAAGAATTAAAGAATTAGAATTGAATAAAGCTTCATTTTATTCTGTTATGAAAAAATACTATACTGATAATAGTAATACATATATGGCTGAAGAGATGGATAAATTGATAAACATAATAAAGGAGTAGTATGATGGATAAAATTAAAGTATTAGAAGTTAATAATATTGATTTACCAGGAAGAAGATTTAATGGTTATAATATGATAAAAGAAATATCTGATAATAATATTTCTGTTAAACAAACTGTTATTATAAAACAGTCTAAAAATGATTCTGTTATTCCATTATTATCAAATGACACTTTTATGAATGAGTATTATAAGTTCCAAATTACTGAAGATAAATTATCTATTCATAATGTCTTTTCCATAACAACACCAGCTCTTTTAAATTTAAAAGAGTATAAAGAAGCTGACATAGTTCATTTTCACATGTTTCATAATACTAAATTATCAATTTATTCACTAATAAAAATAGCTGAAGAGAAAAAGGTTATTATTTCATTACACGATCCGTGGTTCTTAACTGGAAGATGTGTTCACTTTTATGACTGTCTTTTATGGCAGAAAGGCTGTAAAAAGTGTCCTGATTTAACAACAATGTTTTCTTTTAAAGAAGATAATTGTCAAATGTTGTGGAAATTAAAAAAATATGTTTTTGATAATATTGATGTAGATATAGTAGTTCCTTCAAAATGGATGGAGTCACTAGTTAAAAAAAGTCCTATATTTGAACATAATCGTAATAATGTTCATTTTATACCATTTGGTATTGATTTGAAGAAATTTGATAGTATTAATACTAAAGATGCTAGAGCTCACTATAATTTAAAGGATGATGAAATTGTTCTCTTTTTAAGAGCACAAAATGAATTTAAAGGAACTACTTATGTATTGGAAGCCCTTCGTAAATTAAAAACCAATAAAAAAATAGTAGTTTTAACTTGTGAAAACAAAGGTTTATTAGATGAAGTAAAAAATAAATATAAAATAATAGACTTAGGCATGATTAAGGATAAAGAAATGGTTTATGCTATGAAAGCTTGTGATATCTTCCTAATGCCATCTAAGGGTGAATCATTTGGCATGATGGCCATAGAAGCCATGGCCTCTAGTAAACCCGTTATAGTATTTGATAATACTGCTTTGCCATCTGTCGTACACGCTAATGAATGTGGTATTGCAGTTAAAGATAGGTCATCAGATGAACTAAGACATGCTATAGAACATTTAATTGATAATAAAGAAGAAAGAGAAAGAAGAGGCCTTTTTGGTAAAAAAATATGTCAAGAAGAGTATCAACTAGATAGATATAATAAAGATATTAAAGATCTATATAATAATGTTTACTTAAGAGAAACCAAGAAAAGAAAACCGTCTTCCTCTTTCACAAAAGATCCTAAAATACAAGCACTACTTCATAGTGCCATAACAAGTGAAGAAGAAAAGCTAAATTTAAATATTGATTACTCTGATCCATTCATTCAAGAACAAATAATGATTTTTAATAATGAAGAGTATCAATGTATAAAAAGGGAAAGTAAGAAATTTAAAAATATTGTTAAAAACATTCTAAAAAAGAATAAATTTTTATATAACCTAATTAGAAAAATACTTAGAAGAAATTAATATATGAAGGTGTAAAAATGAAAAAAGTAACTATAGTAATACCAGTATATAATGGTTCAAATTATATGAAAGATGCTATTGATAGTGCTCTAGCTCAAACTTATAAGAATCTAGAAGTAATTGTTGTAAATGATGGTAGTAATGATGGTGGTAAAACCAAAGCAATTGCTGAATCTTATGGTGATAAAATAAGATATTTTGAAAAAGAAAATGGTGGCGTTTCTACGGCTTTAAATCTTGCAATAGAAAAAATGACAGGAGAATATTTTTCTTGGCTAAGTCATGATGATATGTACTATCCTAATAAAATAGAAAGAGAAATGGAAGAGTTAAAAAAATATGATGATAATACCATCCTATATTCTAATTTCGATTTAATAAATGAAAAAGGAGAAAAAACTAGAAGTATCTACCTTGATCACAATATGTTAACTGCTAAAAGTGACTATGCTGTATTAAGAGGAGCAATTGGTGGAATAACACTTCTTATACCTAAAAAAGTATTTAAAGATGAAGGTCTATTTGATCCTAAATTAAGATGCGTACAAGACTATGAATTATGGTTTAGAGTTTTAGATAAGTATAAATTTGTTCATTTAGAAGATATTTTAGCAATGACTAGAATTCATCCTAATCAAGATACTAATACATCTCCTAAAATGTTAAGTGAGGGAAATTGGCTATGGACTTATATGACTGAAAATTATCCTAAATCTAAAAAGATAGCCTATGAAGGTAGTGAGTACCTATTCTATAAAGAAATGGTTGACTATCTACAAGCAACACCATATAAAGAAGCCATTGAAACTATAAGTAAGCTAGCTGAAGAAAGTCTAAATATTGAAAAAGAAAAAATGCAAAAAAAAGAAATTACTGTAATTATTATAGATAATTCTAATAAAGCAGATTTAAAAAGAACAATATCTTCTTTAAAAAAACAAAGTTATAAAAACTACAAAATACTTATAGAAGGTAAAACTAAAATAGAAAAAATAGACAATACAGAAAATCGAGAAATGTCTATTAAAAGCATTAAAACAGACTTTTATACTTTCCTAACTGCTGGAGTAGAGTGTAGTGAAAACTGGCTAGAAGAAGAACTTCTTGTTGCTTGTGTAACTTCTAAAGCTCTCGTAATCTCAGAATATAATAGAAATAATCATTTAGAAACTGTTGATAATTTAAGTTCACTATTAATTCCAATTGATGGTATTATATTTAATAGTAAGTATAAAGAAAAATACAAAGACCAATACCAATACTTATATGATTTAGCTAAAAAAGGTGGCTCTATTACTACAAATAAAAAGTATTTAACTAATGTAAAAGTAGAATACAATATGTCTGAACTATATGATTTTCTTCATAAAGTAATTAGTGATCATAATGCTTCTGAATATCAAATAGCATCCCTTTGCTATGATATAACATGTTTATACAATAAATATGCTAAAACAGATAAAAAAGTTTATATGTATGAACCATGTAATGAATTAAAAGAAATGATGTTTTCTCGAAGTTTTAGATTATTAAAAAAATATATAGATAAGAAAAAAGTAATAAAAGAAAAAAATAAGAAAACGATGAAAAATTAAATATAGTATATAGCTGATGCTTGATTACATTAGCTATTTTTATTTGAAGTAAACTCACTATGTATTGAATTAATTAATTTTTTTTCAAAAGGAATAATTACTTTAACCTCCAAAATTAAAAGCAACATTGTATATAAGTATACTTGAATGGGCAAAGTGAAATTAATCGATAAAGAAAATGCACTGCAAAAAGAACTAATACAGGATTTTATAATAAACTCATTGCAACATAAGAATAGGGTATTATTACCGATTTCATTAAATAAATTTATTTTATCAATTAGTCTAGCCAAAATAAGAATGAACAGAATTAAAGGTAAAGTTGTGAATATTGGTGTTAGAACTCTAATAACAGGAATAAAATTAAGAATCTTTTCTAAATAATTAATTCCAAAGAAAACACCAATAGCATAAATCGTTAAGATTAAAGAGCTAATTAAAAAGAAAAATTTATCATTTTTTGTATTTAATTGAAACCATTTTAAAATAAATGGATAAGCAATATATCCAATTGCATAAAAGACTGCATAATAGAAAACACTATCTAGATTATAAAACCAATGGGGTTCAATTATTGGTCGGGGGATTATAAAACCTTCTGCGATTACAAACATAATTAAAGAAATCAAAAGAATTAACAACTTACTATCTAATTGTCGTAACACTTTAAAAATAACCTCCATTAAAAATAAACAGCTAAGAAACCATAGTGACATTGCAAAAAAAGTATTTCTGATATTTCCAAAAAGAATTATTTTAAACTGTTCAAGGACAGTTAAAATATTGCAATTATTTAAAAGCACATAAGCGAATAATGAAATAAGACTAAAAGCAAAAAAAGGAATCATTATATTTTTAAATTTTTTTTTAATAAAATTGAATACATTATCTTCTTTATCATAATTACTCATACATCCAGATAAAAGAAAAAATAACGCTACATGGAATTGATAAACAAATGCTAAACTTTTATTCAAAACTTCCCCAAAATGACCTAAATAGATTGCAAAAATACCAAGAAATTTAGCTGTATCAACCCATTTAACACGAATTTTCATAAACCGACCCTCTTTCAAACATATATCTATATCCTAATTACTATATTATCATACCAAAATAATTATATCAAATAGGTGGTAATCAGTGTTAATGTTTTCAAAAATTTTAACAAATCATTATAATCATTATAATAGATGGAGAAATACATAAGGAATTAGGCTCTAAAAAAATTAGGAAAGAGTCAAAACTTTACTCTAAAAAGTTATAAAAAAGTGTAATATATTTATAAAAAAGACCTCTATCATGATTTGATTATCAAGATTACCATAACATTTTTGACCTTTCATTTTTAGCTTGCCAAATCCATTTTACACTATCAAAGTTTACGTAAAATTGACAAAAATGACTTTTTATGTTAAAATATGAAGCAATAGAGGGGTTATGGTGATATTTATATGAACGATATTAGTGTAAATAAAATACCGAATTTTAATGATTTATCTATATCAGAAAAAAAAGCATATTATGAACAGTTAAGAAAAGAAT